>CAMXOH010000035.1 GCA_947245485.1 uncultured Clostridia bacterium
ACATAGGACAACGTTCCCTTACCCTGTAAACTTGAAGACACAACTTCATAACCGTGATTTTGGCTTGAAATATATACTTTACCTGTTTCAAGGTTTTTGACGGGTTGATTTGCGCCTCTGTGCCCGTACTTCATTTTACGTGTTTTACCGCCCATAGCAAGAGCAAAAAGCTGATGTCCGAGACAAATTCCGAAAATTGGAAGTTTGCCCGCGATTTGCCTGATATTTTCGATTATAGAAACGTTTTCCGCAGGGTCTCCGGGTCCGTTCGTCAACATCAGTCCCGCTGGTTTCAACTGCAATATCTGTTCGGCTGTGTAATACGACGGAACTTTTATACAATAGCAACCGCGCTGAACCAATTCTCGCGTAATATTTTCCTTTGCGCCGAAATCCCAAACGACAACCCTTAAACCGTCGGGTTTGCCGTAATACTGCGGTCCGTCGCAAGTTACGTTTTCCACAGCGTTTTTTATCGCGTAATTTTTAACGCCGTCCAGATTTTTAAGCGGCTTATCTGTAATAGCCGCGTTCATTACGCCCGCCTCTCTTACGATTTTAGTAAGTTCGCGCGTATCTATTCCGTATATGCCGACTATACCGTTTTCGGTAAGATATTCGTCAAGAGTCTTTTCGCTTCTGAAATTCGAGGGTTCAGAACAATGTTCTCTCACGATATAAGCAGAAACCCACGGTTTTTTGCTTTCAAAATCGGGCGTTACGCCGTAGTTTCCGATTAGCGGAAACGTCTGCGTTACGATTTGTCCGTAATAACTGGGGTCTGTAAGCGTCTCCACGTAACCCGTCATTCCCGTTGTAAAAACGAGTTCGCCGATTACGTTTCCGTCGGCGCCGAAACGGCAACCGACAAATTGCTTGCCGTTTTGCAATGTCAAATACACTTTTCCGTTCTTCATTTCGTACTTCCTTTTTTTTCTGAATACTAAAATAAAGACTGATTTAATTAAATAAATCAGTCAAATAAAAAACTATTCCTAAAATTAATTGAAACGGCATCGCCAGCCGAAGGAAAATTTCTGCCGTCGGCGCTGAAAAATTCAGTTATTTGCGATGAAAGCTGTTTCAAATTTTTCATATCTTACAGATTATACAATAATAATAATTTCAAGTCAAGTAAATTATATTCGGTAATCAATAAAGATTGGTTATAAAATTAAAGCATTTAAGTCTGTTTCTCAAACTCTTATAATCGGGTTCCGACTTTTCCACAAGACTCCAAAATTCGCGCGAATGATTGAAATATACCGTATGGCAAAGCTCATGTATTATAACATATCTTTGCAAATTTTCAGGCAACATAAATATCATATAATTGAAAGTAATATTGCCGTTTCTGTCGCAACAACCCCAACGGCTCTTATAAGATTTGAATTTTACGGATAACGAAAAGAGTCGGCTCTGCATAGAAATGCTTTCAAAAAACCGCATAAAGTTTTCCGCAAATGCCGAAATGTACAGTTTTTTCAAATTCTTAAAACCGCTCAGCGTCACCGCTTCGGCAGAGATATTATCCTTACCGCCCAATATAAGCGGAAGCCTTCTTCCTCCGACGAAAATTTCTTTATAATTTATTATATTATAATTATCGGAAAGTTTAAGTTCGTTTACGTATAAGACGTTAAGTAGCCAATCGCGTTTGCTTGCGACAAATTCATCGATTTTTTTATCGGGAATATGTAAAGGACAACGCACGGTAACTTCGTTTCTCGAAGAAACGCATATACATATAGTTTTACGCTTTGAACGCACTACATTATACGTCATTAAGTTTAATCCTCATTTGCACCCGAAGTTCTCCGTCCTCCCTGCCCTCGGTTAAAATATATCCGTCTAAATCTTTTCTTATAATGTCGAGAACTTCGTTTTCCTTGCACTGTTTGACGTAAGTTATCTGAACAGATTCGGGATACTTACCGTAAAGTTCGTCTACGGAAAACGCGTCCATAAGAAAATCTGCGTATTTTGTATTGTTAACGTGGTAATTATGGTCGTAGTCCGAATAAGCCATCCGTTTGGAGTACACAATTTTCCCTCCGCTGATTTCGGGAATTTTCCAGGACGAAAAGTTCACGCTTCTTTCGGTATTATATTCTATTGTGTCCTTATCCGAAAAAACAGACCAAGGTTCTATTACAAACGTGTCTTTGTTTATCATGCACCAACGCGCGGAAACGACTCCGACTTTTTCGTTTCCGACGTAAATTTCGCTGTCCCTGAAAAATATCAAAAGTCTCGGTTTCAAGGGCCACGTGTGAATAGTAATCACTTCGCCGAGCTTTATGTTTCTTTTAAGTTTGATATAGTTATTTACTATTATAAAACCCAAGTTCTTTTTATTCAAGGCTTCGTAACCGAACCCGAGCTCGTCGGCGGAAAGACAAGCCGATTCTTCCACAAAAGACAGCAATGACGAAAGTTTCAAGTTGTCATAAGCGTCAACGTCAGTATATCTCAATTCATAACTTTTAATATGTCTGTACATTTTATCCTTCCCGATATTTGCTGTCGTAATTCTAACACTAAAAATCACAAAAGTCCAATAAAATTTTAAAATAACAGCGATTATGCGTGACATAGTACCATTTAATTATGTCAATATATTGACATAAAACGCAAAATGTGGTATAATTTGTATAATTTACGGAGGATTATAAATGGACGAAACAAAAGATTTATCCGAACCGAACGAATCGGGTAACAACGAAGAAAGCAAAAGCGCCATAAGCGCCGACCTTATCAGAGGGCATATAAACACCATCATTCTCCGCACTTTGTACGAACGAGACAAATACGGATACGAGATTATTGAAGAAATAGAAAAAAAGAGCCACGGGCAATATTCATTGAAACAGCCTACGCTTTACAGCGCATTGAAAAGGTTGGAATCGCAAGGATACATAAATGCCTATTGGAAGACGGATGAAGTTTCTCTCGGCGGAAGAAGAAAGTATTATACCCTTACCGACAGCGGCAGAGAAATCACCGAGAAAAATCAAGCCGAATGGGAATATTCGAGAACGGTAATCGATAATTTAATTTCAGACCGTTCGTTTGATTTTACTCAGCCTCCTCCTACCGCCGTCGATTTCAAAATACTTAAAAAATCGACTTCTCGCGTTCCCGTCGTTAAAGATGGCGAGGATGATGACGATGAGGATGAAAAAGAAGATAATTCTTTAAACCGTTCAGAAAGTTTCGTAACCAAGGTTGCCGAACCCGTTGAAGTCGTCTACGTTTCAAGTTCCGCAACGCAACCGCAAAACACTCCGTCGACGCCCTCCCGCGAGGAAGTGCCTCAACCTCTTCAAACCGAAGAACAGTTGCAACAGATTCAGACTCAGATTCAAGAAGAACTGCAAAGAAAAGTCGAGCAACAGGTTAAAGAGCAACTTGAAGAATCGCTTCGCCGTCAACAGGAAGAAACCGCAAAACAAGCGGCGCGAGCGCAAGCTGCGAAAGAAGCAAAAGCGGACGACGAACAGCAAAGAAAACTTGTCCATGAAAATTATATGCGTCTTATCTCCGAACCCGTCAAGCCTTCCCCACAGGAAGTCGACGTAGTTCCCGTATCTGATAATATTGATACGCATAAGCTCATATATAACAATAAACCCGAAACGGAAAGAGATTATAAAAATCTTATAAACAATATTTTCGATAAAACCGTTACAAGCTCACCCCGTCCTCCCGTTACGGCGGAAAGTTCGCAGACTTACGAAACGCCAACTACGACTACCGTTAAACTCGAAGACGTTGCTCTGAAAGCGGAAAACGACGGATTGAAGGTTAATTCCTCCGACTACGTGGTAGATTCACGTAAAAAGACCTACAATAAAGGCGGCACGCTCTTTAAAAGCTCATTGATAATTTCTATTATTCTTTTGCTTGAATTTGCACTCTCCCTTATTTTCAAAGACAGACTCGGCGTAAGCATAGCTTATCCATTCGTAATCCTTGCTTTGGCGGCGGCGCAACTGCTTATTTTCGGCGTTCTTTATTACACCGATATCGGCAAAAATACACGCAAGCCATCGTCTAACGGTTACTTATCGGTATGTATTATTGTTACGGTAATTCTTATTTTTATAATATTTATCGTATCGCTTTTGCTAAACGTAAACTTCTCTTCCGCAGGCGACATTACCGCAAAAATAATTCTTCCCTGCATTGTGGCTTTAAATATTCCTTTATTTGCCGTATGCTTCTACGCTTTCAGCAGAAATTAAGGAGAACGGTATGAAAATGCTTGCGATAGTAAAATCGAAACACAACGATAATACTATGAAAATTGCGGAAGCAATGTCCGAAGCCGCACCGTTAACCGTTGCAGATTTAAAAGACGCATTGTATTACAACTTGAACGAGTACGACGTCATCGGTTTCGGTAGCGGAATATATTTCGGAAAACATGACGAAGAGCTATTTGAATTTATAAACAAATATTGCTCCCACTTTACTAATACTTTTGTTTTTTCCACGAGCGGTTCTAAGAACTATAAAAAGAATAACTCCGCTTTGGTTAAACTGCTTGAAAGTAAAAATAAGACTATTTTAGGCTCTTTCGGATGCCGCGGACTCGACAAATTCTTTATATTCGCACTTTTAGGCGGTATAAACAAAAATCACCCTGACACCGATGATTTTGACGCCGCACAGCAATTTATAGAAAGCATTGTCAATAGATACAATCAGCTCAAAAACTAAAATTAAACATTTAAAACGCGAGGATTAAAATTAATCCTCGCGTTTTACAATGAAGAACCGCCGGATTAGCCGGCGGATTTCCTTTTTTAATTATTCTTATTATTTAGCAAATTCGCTTGCGCGGAATTCTCTGATAACGTTTACTTTTATCTGTCCGGGATATTCGAGTTCCTTTTCGATTTTCTTTGCTATATCTTTTGCAAGGAACATCGTCTGTGCATCGTCAATCTGCTCGGGTTTGACAATTACACGTACCTCTCTGCCCGCTTGAATTGCGTAACACTTATCTACGCCGCGGAAACTGCCTGCAAGCTGTTCCAACTTTTCAAGACGCTTCACATAGTTGGTTCCTGTCTCACGCCTTGCACCGGGTCTCGCGCCCGAAATCGCGTCTGCGGCGGCTACAAGAACCGCTTCGATTGTTGTAGGCTCGCAATCGCCGTGATGCGCGGCTATTGCGTTTATAACCTTTGCGCCTTCCCTGTACTTTTTAGCAAGGTCCGCGCCAAGCTGAATATGCGTGCCTTCCTGCTCGTGGTCTACTGCTTTTCCTATATCGTGTAAAAGTCCCGCGCGCTTTGCAAGGGTTACGTCCAATCCGAGTTCGGAAGCCATAAGTCCTGCAAGCTGAGCAACTTCGATTGAATGTTTATAAACATTCTGACCGTAACTTGTCCTGTATTTCAATCTGCCCAAAAGTTTGATAATTTCGGGATGAAGTCCGAAAATGCCCACCTCGAACATTGCGCTTTCGCCTGCGGCTTTTATTTCGGTATCCATTTCTTTTCTGACTTTTTCAACAGTCTCTTCTATCCTTGCAGGATGAATTCTGCCATCGGAAATCAATTTTTCCAAAGAAAGTCTTGCAACTTCGCGCCTTACGGGGTCAAATCCCGAAAGAATTACGACTTCGGGTGTATCGTCTATTATAAGCTCTATTCCGGTAGCATTTTCGATAGCGCGGATATTTCTGCCTTCTCTGCCGATTAATCTCGCTTTCATATCGTCGCTCGGAAGCTGTACAACCGAAACGGTAATTTCGGAAGCGTGGTCTGCCGCGCAACGCTGTATTGCGAGCGAAATAATCTTTTTCGCTTCCTGATTCGCCTCGTCCTTTGCCGTCTGCTCGATATTACGAACCTGTAAAGCGACGTCGTGTCTTGTCTCTTCGAGAATTTCATTTGAAAGAAGTTGCTTAGCCTCTTCCTTTGTCAGCTGTGCAACTTTTTCGATTTCTTTAATCATCAGTTCGTGCTGATGATTGATTTTTTCCTGAGTTTTCTTTACTTCCTGCTCTTTATTTGAAAGTTCTTTTTTCTGCTGCTCCAAAGCCTCGTTTTTCTTAGTGAGCGCGTCTTCCTTTTTGTCTAACGAATCCTCTTTCTGCAACAGTCTTTGCTCTTGCTTCTGCAATTCCAATTTCTTTTCTTTGCTTTCTTTCTCAAATTCGTTTCTTAATTGCAGTTCCTGTTCCTTAGCCTCTAATATTGCTTCCTTTTTTAACGCTTTACATTCGTTTTTTGCGTCTTCGATTATTTTCTGCTCTCTAATCTGAACTTTACCTAATCTTTTTTCCGTAAGTTTCTTATTAAGAATAATACCTACGAAAGTGCCAATACCAAGCGCAACAACGGCGCAAGCGATTATAAGTCCGATTGCCAAACCCAACCCTATGCCGTTGCTTGCAAGAAACAGGCTGCTTAAAGTTGCCGTAAACATTTTAAGCCTCCTGGTGTTAGAAATTAAATATATACGAAATCCATAAGGATTAGTTTATATCCTTATTTATTTTACACCTATATTAAACAAATGTCAATGTAATATTTTAAATACTTTTCACAATATAAAAAAAAGCGGTAAATCCGCTTTTTTTAATATTTAATCAATTCAAGCCAAATGTTTGCGACAGCATCCGAAGGCATATGCCAATCACCGCGCGGCGAAAGCGATACCGAACCAACCTTTACGCCGTCGGGAACGCATGAACGCTTAAACTGTTGGGCAAAAAATCTTTTATAAAAATTTTTCAGCCATTTTGATATCGTACTCTTATCATATAAGCCTTCAAACGTTTTTTCGGCGATAAACTGAATTTTATCAGGTTTAAAGCCGTGACGTACGGCATGATACAGGAAGAAATCGTGCAAAATATACGGTCCTACCAAATCTTCCGTTTTTTGCGAAATTTCCCCGTCTTTCGGCGGTAAAAGTTCGGGACTTATTTCCGTATCGAGAATATCAGCCAATATCCGCCCGCACTCTCCTCCAAGCCTTGACGCTTCGCAAGAAATAATATGTTTTATAAGCGTTTTGGGAACGGAGCAGTTAACGCCGTACATAGACATATGGTCGCCGTTGTAAGTCGCCCAACCGAGAGCAAGCTCGCTTAAATCGCCTGTGCCGATTACAAGTCCGCCCGTCTGATTGGCTATATCCATTAAAACAAGCGTTCTCATACGCGCCTGCGCATTCTCATAAGTTACGTCTAAGTCGTCTTTATCGTGGGAAATATCTTTAAAATGCTGAGTAACGCTTTCCTTAATCGATACAGTCTTTCCCGTAACGCCTAAACAGTTTATAAGCCTTAAAGAATTGTTCTTTGTCTTATCCGTTGTACCGAACCCGGGCATAGTAACGGCTATTATGTTTTTTAAATCTTTTCCCGCCGAAACAAAAGCACGGCAAGTAACTAGCAACGCAAGCGCAGAATCGAGACCGCCGGAAATACCTATAACTGCCGTTTTTGCACACGTGTGCATAAGTCTCTTTTCAAGTCCTTTGGACTGTATTTTAAGAATTAATTCCGCTCTTTCTTTAAGTTTTATTTCATCTTCGGGCACAAACGGCGTGCGGCTGAAATTGCGCGATAGCGCGCCGCTTTTTTCATCTGCAATAAATTCGATTATTTTATGATTCGTCTCTTTATTGCCAGAAAACCGCGACGCAACTCTACGCCTTTCGTTGGCGATTAAATCAACGTCTATTTCCGAATAAATCAAGCTATTTTCAAACAGTCGGCTCTCGCCAAGGCAAGCGCCGTTTTCACAGACTATATTATGCCCCGAAAAAACGCAATCGGTAGTGCTTTCCCCGTCGCCCGCTTCGGCATAAACATAGCCGCACACGAGTTTAGCAGACTGAACGCGTAACAAGTCGCGGCGGTATTCAGCCTTGCCGACGGTTTCACTGCCGCTTGAAAGATTAACAATAATATTGGCGCCGTTTTTCGCGTGGCTTATTGAAGGCGAATAGGGAGCGAATAAATCTTCTCCTATTTCCGCCGCGACAGAAAAATCTTTGCAATTTGCCGCCCTGAATATCAAATTTGTACCGAAAGGGACTTGAAAACCCGCAAAACGAATTTCTTCATTTTCTTTTGGCGCGCAACTGAAATATCTGCGTTCGTTAAGTTCGCCACAATCCGATAAAACGGATTTAGGCACTACGCCGAGCACCTTTCCGTCCGAAACCGCTACGGCGCAATCATACAGCTTGCTTCCGCAAACGACAGGCGCGCCTATAAAAACAAGCGTACTTATCCCCTCTGTCGACGCGGCAATTTGTTCTATTGCCTTTTCGACATTTTCGGTTAGAGCGCGTTGATTAAATAAGTCTCCGCACGTACAAGCGCTTACGCAAAGTTCGGGAAATACGGTAAGCCTGCTATCGTTTTTTGCACTCTCTTTAATCGCGTTTATGATTTGCTTCGCATTGTAGTCTACGTCGGCAACCTTAATAGGCACGGTTGCCGCGCAGACTTTTATAAAGCCGTATTGCATTCAGTCCTACTTTTGAAGCGACGCTTTATGCGCTTCTCTGATTTTAGCGTCGATTTCCGCCTTAACTTCGGGATTATTTTTCAAATAGTCCCTCATTTTTTCGCGTCCCTGTGCTACCTTTTCTTCGTTATAGTAGAAGAACGCGCCGCTCTTTGATATAATTCCGTATTCGACGCCAAGGTCGATTAGACAGCCTTCCTGCGAGACTCCTTCACCGTAAATAATGTCAAATTCCGCTACTTTGAAAGGCGGCGCAACCTTGTTTTTAACGACTTTACACTTAGCTCTGTTACCGATAATATTTCCGTCGGTTTTAAGCGCGTCCGCTTTTCTTATATCGAGTCTTACGGTCGCAAAGTATTTTAACGCCTTACCGCCGGGAGTGGTTTCGGGATTACCGAACATCACGCCGACTTTTTCACGCAACTGGTTTATAAATATAACGCAGGTTTTCGATTTATTTGTAATCGCCGTAAGTTTTCTTAGCGCCTGCGACATGAGTCTTGCAAGAAGTCCCACGTGCGTATCGCCCATATCTCCCTCTATTTCCGCTTTCGGGGTAAGCGCAGCAACGGAGTCTACCACGATGACGTCAACTGCGCTTGAACGTACAAGCGATTCGCAAATATCGAGCGCCTGTTCGCCCGTGTCGGGTTGCGCAAGATACAGTTCGTTGGTGTCTACTCCAAGCGCGTGCGCATACTGAGCGTCGAGCGCATGTTCCGCGTCGATAAACGCGGCTACTCCGCCCGCCTTCTGCGTTTCAGCGATAATGTGAAGCGCGATAGTAGTTTTACCTGACGATTCTGGTCCGAAAATCTCCAAAATTCTGCCGCGCGGTACGCCGCCGACGCCAAGCGCAAGGTCAAGCGACAGACAGCCTGTGGGAATGTATTCGAGGTCTGCATTGACGTTGTAGTCGCCCAACTTCATTATCGCGCCTTTGCCGTATTGTTTTTCAATCATAGCTACGGTTGAGTTCAGAGCTTTTAATTTTTCTTCGTTCATATATTTCTCCTGATTTATTTTAACGTTTTGTAAGCATGGAACAGCGCAAGATTAATTGCCGTATTTGTTATACACTCTCTGTCGCCGTTCAATTTATATTCGTGCACGGATACTTTTTCACGCGTGCCTATTGCTATATAAATAAGTCCCACAGGTTTTGAAGTATTGTCCGACTTAGGTCCCGCAATACCCGTTGTGGCAATACATATATCGCAGTTTCCGCCGTTTATAAGTCCCGACGCCATTTCGTTTGCGCACTGTTCCGAAACCGCGCCGTAACGCTGAAAAGTAAAGTCTTTGACGCCCAATCTATTAGACTTGGATTCGTTGGAATAAGTGTTTAATCCTTCGAAAAACACTTCGCTTATTCCAGAAACTTCGACAAGCGCTTTACTGATTCCGCCGCCTGTAAATGACTCCGCAGTGCTTATTTTCATTCTGCGTAATTTCAATATCCGATAAAGCGTTTCAGCTATCGACACGTCTTCCAGCGCGTAAATATAATCGCCGAGCGCGTTCATAACCGTACGGATTACGTTATCATGTTCTAATTTGGAAACGTCTACGGAATAAATAATCTCGATTTTACAGTTACTGAAACGTTCGCTTACGTTAAAATTTACTTGCGGGCAAATCGATTTTGCTTTTTCTATTGCCGATTTGACTTCCGAAGCGGGCGCGCCTATTGTTTTTACGTATTCTTTACCGTACCGTACTCCGTATTTTTCATCTAAAACATTCTTAATATCTTCGCCGAGCAGTTTATTCTCTCTATCGCAATAGAGAATAAAAACGTTTATGCCGTTGCTTTCAAGAATGCCCTTATCATTAAACGGAGCAGAAAGCCTGTCCTCGAAATAATCCTTAAACAAATTTTCCATTTGAAAGGGGCAATAAATAACTATATTTTCATAGTTATCCTTGCTATAATTCAGCGAAAATAATATTTCGTTGGAAGAATCAAATGCTACGTATGAAATTTTATCGAAATAATAACCTGCCGAAGCGTATGAAGTTATAACTTTTTCCGCGCCTTCGAAATAATTTATCTTTTTATTTCTGAAAACAAGCAGACAGCTTCTGACGCTCTTCGGCTCAAATTCTTCAACCGTACTCATTGTTTTAAAACTTGTATATTTTTAACTATATAATTTATTCCCGAAATTACCGTAAGGATTATCGATAAAGCGAAAAATCCGAGTCCGATATAATTAATTATCCTGCCTATAATGTGAGTCGTTAACTCCTGCACGCCTTCACCCGCAAGTAAAACGACAACCGCGATATCCTGCGTAACGGTTTTATATTTACCTACAATATCCGCGGCTATTACAGAGCCTGAACTTGCGGCAACCATTCTGAAACCGCTTACTATAATTTCTCTTGCAAGGATAACCGCAACGCCGCTACCTGCCGCAATGAGCGCCCAATCGCCGAGATTCGCGTTGAATATACGCGGTACCGTAAGAAAAACGACAAGCGCGGACAATACAAGCACTTTATCGGCAATAGGGTCGAGAAATTTACCTAAATTTGTAACAAGATTGTATTTACGGGCAATTTTCCCGTCCAATAAATCAGTCAGACTTGCTATTGTGAATACGGCAAGCGCGACAAAATAATGAGCAGTAAAATGCAGGTAGAAAAATAATACGAATACAGGTATCATTATCACTCTGCTGATAGTAAGTTTGTTCGGCAAGTTCATAACGCCTTTGCCTGCGGCTATTTTATACATTTTACTGTTTTTATATCTTTCTTCGTTTTCATTCATTGACAAAATCCTCCGTTCTGCCGTAAAGGTCGTAATCGCCGCGTTCCGTTATAATAACTTCGCAGTACTCGCCCTGCACTGCGTTTGCCGCGTTGAAATAAACCTTTCCGTCGATGTCGGGCGCACTGAAATATGCCCTGCCCTCAAAACAATTTCTTTCGTAGTTTATACCGTCGCAGAGAACGACAAGTTTTTGTCCGATGTATTGTTCAAGTTTTTCTGCCGAAATCTCGCGTTGGACGGCATAGAGTTTTTTTACTCTTCTTTTCTTAACCGCATAAGGAATTTGTCCTTTTAACCTATACGCCGCGGTATCGGGTTCCCTCGAATACGCAAAGAAACCGCAATTATCGAGTTTAGCCTGCCTTAAAAAAGAACACAATCCCTCAAATTCCTCTTCCGTTTCGCCCGGAAACCCTGCAATAAAAGTAGAACGGAGAGCAATGTCGGGTATACTTTTTCGAAGTTTAGAAATCAAACTCAAATATTCTTCTTTGCTTCCCTTGCGGTTCATCAGTTTAAGTATTCTGTCCTCGCTATGTTGAAATGGAATATCGAGATATTTAATAATTTTCGGATTGTTTTTTATCTCCTCAATCAACCCGTCGTCTAACATATCGGGATAACAGTATAATAATCTTACACTGTTAATGTTGACAAGGGCTGTCAACTTTTGTAAAATTTCCAATAATTTTTTTTGACCGTATAAATCTATACCGTATCTCGTCACGTCCTGCGCTACGAGAATAAGCTCCGACACGTCGCCTAAACTTTCCGCTTCGTTAATTAAATCTTCGAAGCGGTAACTTACGTAGCGTCCTCTGATTTTCGGTATAAGACAATAAGTGCAACGGTTGTTACAGCCGTCGGCTATTTTGAGATACGCATAGTGCTGAGGCGTAGTTATAACCCTTCCTGCATTGTAACAGCCGTTTCCGCTACCCACGAAATCGACTCTTTCTCCGCAATACGCTCTATCCAACGCTTCAAAAAGTTTATCATAGTCGTTGGTGCCGAGAAATACGTCGGCTTCCGTAAGTTCATTAAAAGTCTCACCCGAATATTTTTGCGGGAGACAACCAGTCAAAACCAATTTTTCAAGTTCACCGCTCTTGTAGCTTGCGCATTCGAGCGCGGTTTCGATAGCCTCTTTGCGCGACTCGTTTAAAAAAGCGCAGGTGTTAACAATTATAATTTGGGCGGAGTTTATATCGTCGGTGATTATTCCCCCGCCCGCTTTAATTATTGACAAAAGTTTTTCGGAATCTACCCTGTTTTTATCGCATCCGAGCGAAATCAAACCGAATTTCTTCTGTGAAAAATCAGTCATCTATTTCTCCGTAAATTTTTATGAATTCATCCTTTGTTAAAAGTACTTTTCTCGGTTTAGAGCCTTCCGACTGCGAAACATAATTCATATTTTCCATCCAGTCGATTATTTTGCACGCCTTAATATAACCGACGGGGAAACGCCTTTGAATCATCGAAACGGAAGCCTGATTAGAGCATACGCAATAGTACAACGCCTTAATATGCGTTTCGTCTATTTTCATATCGCTACCCTCAACTCCGCCGTCTTCGGATATGCCGCCCTGTGATTCCTCAACCTCGACTGTATTAATGAAATCCGACACGCTTTGGTCGAAGAACGTTTCGTTGTGTTCTTTTACGAAGTCGGTAACTTTCTGTACTTCATGCGAATCGACGAAGCAACCCTGTATGCGGGCAAGCTCGGAACTTTCCGCCGAACGAAGATACATATCGCCTTTGCCGAGAAGTTTTTCCGCGCCGCCTATATCGAAAATTGTACGCGCGTCGTCAAACGAGTTAACTTTAAAGCCTATGCGCGTGGGAAGGTTTGATTTTATAAGTCCCGTAATGCAGTCAACGGACGGACGCTGTGTAGCGAGAATAAGGTGTATTCCGCAAGCACGGGATTTTTGTACGAGTTTAATTATCTTACCTTCAATATCCTTTTTAGCTTGCAACATCAAGTCGCCGAACTCGTCGAGTATGATAACAATTTTAGGCAACTTTTCTTCGCCTTCGGGTATATGCACGTTGTATTCGTCGAGAGTTTTAGTCAATCTGCCCTGCTCCGTCATTTCTTTGAATAACGAATACCTGCGCTCCATCTCCTTAATCGCCCAATTCAAAGCCTTAACTGCTTTATCGACTTCCGAAATAATCTCGTTAATCATAAGATGCGGCAGTTTGTCGTAAGGGATAAATTCAACCTGTTTGGGGTCGACAAGAATAAATCTCAGCTCTTCGGGTCCGTATTTATATAACAAGCTAACTATAAGAGAACTTAAACAAATACTTTTACCGCTACCGGTTGTACCCGCTACAAGCAAGTGCGGCATTTTCGTTATATCTGGACACATAACTTCACCCTCAACGTTTTTACCGAGAGCGAAAGTAATGGTATTAGGCTTGCAATTAATGAATTTGGAACTTGCAAGCATAGTTTTAAGTCCGACGACGGACCTGACGTTATTGGGTACTTCTATCGAAAGAGCGCCTTTTGAATAGTTGAGATAAGCCGTAACGTTATCTTTCATCAACGCCATTGCAATCGCTTCTTTGTATTTGAGCGACTGAGTAATCTTGGTTTTATCTTCTATAACTACGTCGTATCTCGTAACCGCAGGTCCGATAACCACGTTTGAAACTTCGCTTTCTATTCTGAATTTCGCAAGCGTTTCTACGATTGTGTATTTATTATCTTCGATTTCACCCGTGTTTACGTTATTGCTTTCGGGATAATCGTCAAGCAAATCGAGATTCGGACGCACATATTTTTTCCATACGTGCATGGGTCTTTCCTCTTGCTTAGAAGTTTCCTGCTGAGTGGGCACGTTAATTGTCATAGGCTCCGAACGTTTTGCTATATGTACGGGAGCAGAATCTTCTTCCTTTTCCTTTTTGTCGTGTTCGGGTTTGTCAAAACGGTTTTCGTTTCTGACAGAACGCGACGGTTTTAAAGGTTCTTGCTTTAATTCTTCCGCTTCGTTCTCGTCTTCGTCGAACAGGTTAGCCTTACTACGCTCCGCCCTTCTAGACGCAATGCGTGAAACGTCGGGTTCGATGCGGTTTTCGCCCCTCAAAGAATTTGCCGCGCCGAACAATTTATACATATCAATCGACGAACCGTCGTCGTGTTTGTCGTCCTCGTCTTCGTGTAAATCTTTTTGCTTGCTAACCGATAAAGAACGCTCAGTTCTGTCGGATATTCTGTCTGTTCGTTTGATACGTTCGGGTTCGCTTTTCTCTTCCTTCGCCTCGTCTGTCTTACGTAAAAAAATGCTTTCGTCAAGCGAAGAAGACTTTTCTCTCGAAGAGTTATTACGGACTTCGCGTTCGTCGAAATCCTCTGCCTCTTCTCTAAGCGTTTTGGTATAATCCGACTTGTCTCTATTGTCGTTCTCTTCAACTTTCTCGGACTGAACCGAATAAGTTTCGCCCGATTCCCGCTCCAAATCATCAAGTCTGTCTATCGGCTTATCACCGAAGACATAATTAGTCGGGGACGAAGATACGGGTTGATTCAAAATCGATTGTTGATAACTCTCGGAATAAGTTTGCTTTGTTACGTTACTGCTTCCGCCCGTTAAACTTTTTAAATAATCCGCGTCGTTACGAACAGGATGATTAAAATAAGAATCCTCGCTGAAAATAAGGTTGCGCCTGTAACTTTCGGCATCGAACTGCCCTTTTTCGAAAATTATCTTTCTGCCTAAGTTCTTTTGCGAAAAAGGATTGTCTTTTTCTTCTTGCTTAGGAGCGTCCTGCCGTTCTTCCTGCTGATATATAGTCTGACTTTTAATAATTCTTACAGGGCGTTCCACAGGTCTTTGATATTCCTGTTCCTCGCTTTGAACAATTTGTTCTTCGCCGCGTGGAGATAAAGAAAGTCCGCCCTCTTCATAATCCTCTGCCGACACCGAACGAACGACGGCTGAATCCGCTTTCACCGTACGCTTACCGCCGCGCAAAACTTTTGTCAAAAGATAACCGCTTGCTATTGTAAAAAGCGAAAAAATTATGTATGCACCGATAAAAGTCGTCAATTTTGCAACGGGGAATACAATCAAAGCCGCAACCGCGCCGCCGAAAGTGTAACCCGAAAATCCGTTTGCCGCGTTCTCGTAACAGGCTTTGATATACGAGCCGTAACCTGTTAACGGTATGTTTCTGCTTGTAGCTGCATGGAACAAAAGAAATGCGCAAAATACGGTAAGGCATACCGCAAGCGAAGTTTTTAATGAAATTTTTAATCTTTTATCGAAAACAAGCCAAATGCCGAGATACGCCAAAATAGCGGTCAAAAGCAATGAACCGTAACCGAAAGAGCCGTAAAGAAACGTGCATACGGCAACTCCGATTCCTGCAAACACTCCGCCGCGCGTAAGGAGCATAACGAATACTATTGCACTGAAAAGCAATAAAGTCATACCCAAAGTTTCTTTGGTAAAAAAATATGTAGATTTCCCTTTATTATCTCTCTTCTTTCTGTTCACTTAATTTCTCCGCAATAACTTAAACTGTTAATAACACAGATAATATTATAACATTTACCGCAGGAAATAACAACAAAATGACGGCAGAATTTCAAAATTATTGAGCATAACAAAAGACTGCGGAAACGCATTCGGCGTCCGCAGTCGGTAAAATAATTTTATTTAAATGATTACAAATTTAAAGAC
>CAMXOH010000036.1 GCA_947245485.1 uncultured Clostridia bacterium
ACGACAAAACAGCAACGCTTCCGCTTCTTTTTTGCCTCCCGCATTGCGGGAGGTTGTCTTTTTGCAAAACATAAACAGCCTTTGCCGCGCGGCAAAGGCTGTTTTGATTTTACTTTTAAACCAATCTGATTTGATGTTCTTTTTCTATTATCACAATATTATCGGTGTCGAGCGAAAGTTTTACTTCCTTCGCATTGAAGTCTTTTTCAACGCTCACGTATACTGTCGTCTCGCCGACGGTGCATTCGGCAAAGCTCTCCGCGCCGTAATCGAGCACCCTGTTTACGTTTGCGGCGATGCCCTCTTCCGCGATATGGACTTGGTAAGGCGTAAAAACGAATTCAAGATTTTTATTGAATACGTTCTGTCCGCCGCCTGCTACGAGACGCATACCGATTGAATAGGAACAAGGGAAAGTAGCTTCCGAAGTGAGAAGCGAGAACAGCAATTCTTTTTTCCTCTTTCCGTCTTCTCCTAAAACTTGAACTTTCTGTTTTGCGACTTTACCGTCGAGCTTGTTATCTTCCGCAAGCGCGCAAACGACTTTGTTTCCGTCTTTGTCGGTAAGCGAAATCTTTTTGGGGTCCAAAGCGAATTTGATTTTTTCACCCTGTTTATAGGTTTTTTCCTTATCTTCCTGTATAGCGAACAAAATTCTGTTTCCCGCCGCTATATGTATAAGACGGACGCCGTTGATATTTTCTTCCCTGTCGAAAGTTCCTTCGAGCAAGCCGCCGAAGCTGAGCGAGCCGACGGGAACTGTGAGCAGATATTCGCCGTCCGCCGCGGACGCCGCCGCGGGAAGTTCCAAAGTACCGCCTGCAAAGTCAAGTTTGTTTTTAGCGACTTTGCAAGGAAGGGCAACGCTTTCGGGAATGGAAGGCGCGAGCGTAACTTCCGTTTCCGCGTCGAATAAATGAAGTTTGCTTAAATCCATAGAAACGGTTATCACTTCGTCGGACGCGAACTGTTCGCCCGCGGCGGCTTTCGCAATAACCTTTGTGGGACTTTCCGCGACAGTGGTTTCGCTTTCGGTATTGAAATCGGCGTAAATCTGGCAGTCGGTGCCAAGCTCCTCGAAGTGGGAAACGCGGCACTGCGCTTTATACTCGTACTTATCGGGGTCTGCGGAAATATGTTCCGCGCGCAAACCGAAAGTTACCGGCTTTTCGCCGTCCAAATACGAACGGTCTACCTTTCTGAAATAGTCTACGGGCACTTCCGCTTTTACGGGCGTGCCGTCAAGCGTAACTATGACTTTATCCTGAACGAGTTTGAGTTTACCCGCAAAAAAGTTCATCTGCGGGGTTCCTATGAAACCCGCTACGAATTTGTTGCAAGGGAAAGCGTACAGATTTCTGGGACTGTCGATTTGCTGAACGAAGCCGTCCTTCATAACGACTATTCGGTTGCCCATCGTCATAGCTTCAACTTGGTCGTGCGTTACGTATATGAAAGTCGTCTGCAATTTGCGGTGAAGTTTGGAAATTTCCGCTCTCATCGTCGTTCTGAGCTTTGCGTCGAGGTTTGACAAAGGTTCGTCGAGAAGGAACACTTTGGGTTCGCGCACAATCGCGCGTCCGAGCGCAACCCTCTGTCTTTGTCCGCCGGACATTGCCTTGGGTTTTCTGTCAAGATACTCGGTTATGCCGAGAATGTTAGCCGCTTCCTTTACGCGGCGGTCGATTTCTTCCTTGGGCATTTTGCGCAGTTTGAGCGAAAACGCCATATTGTCGTAAACCGTCATATGCGGATAAAGCGCGTAGTTCTGGAACACCATTGCGATATCCCTGTCCTTGGGTTCCATATCGTTTACAACAGCGTCGCCTATTTTAAGTTCGCCCGCGGTGATTTCTTCGAGTCCCGCTATCATACGGAGCGTCGTCGATTTTCCGCAACCCGAAGGTCCTACGAAAACTATAAATTCTTTATCCTCTATATCCATACAAAAATCGTTTACCGCCTTAACTCCGTTGGGGTAAACTTTGTAGATATGATTAAGATTCAAACTTGCCATATTTTCCTCCCTGAATTTCGTTCTTCTGCTATTATACTATATTAATTTTATATTGTCAAACATAAAAAACCGATTTTTCAGTTAATTTGTAACGAAAGTTGTTTTCTATGCACAAAATAAAAATTTTTACACTTTTTGTAAATTTTTTTAAAAAAACGGTTTTCTTTCTGTTTACAAATACATTTTTATATTATATAATAAAAGAAAAAAACAGTTTTATGGAGGAAAAAATCTAATGGCAAAAAAAATCGTCCACCTCATCTCCGGCACCCACTGGGACAGAGAATGGAGACACACGGCGGAACAGAGCAAACTTCGTCTTGCAGACCTTATGGACAACATAATAAATCTGCTTGAAACGAAACCGCAGTACAAACATTTCTGTGTGGACGGAGGTACAATCGTTCTGGAAGACTATTTCTCGATAAGACCCGAAAACAGGGAACGCGTTAAAAAACTTATCAAAGACAAACGTATAATTATAGTCAACTGGTACACCCTCCCCGAAATCAATACGGTAGCTCCCGAAGCGCTTATAAGAAACCTTCTGCTCGGACACCGTATGGCGGACGAACTCGGCGGCGGAATGAAATCGGGCTATACGGCTACTTCCTACGGACAACCCTCTCAGCTTCCCCAGCTTTACAGAGGTTTCGGAATCGAGAACGCTATTTTCTACCGCGGCACGAACAAACACGTTTTAACCCCGCTCTTCAACTGGGTAGGCGCGGACGGAAGCACTCTTGCCACGCTCAGAACGTTCGACGAAGTTACGCGTACAAACTGGTTCTTCTATGTTCACGGTCCCGCAGTTCTCGGAAAGGGACTTAAAGATTTAAGCTATACTTACAATCCGGACCAGCTCCCCGCGCATATGGCGGATATGAAATCTTACGAAAAGGCGTTCACTCTCTTACACGAAGATTTCGACTACATACACGACGAAAAAGTACAGAAAAAGTCGCTTGACAACCTCCTTAACCAAGCTGAACCTTATAAAATCGGCAACCACGTGCTCGCGCTCAATATGGAAGACAACGACGAGCCTTACAAGTACCTGCCCGAACTTATCGAGGATATGAACAAACTCTATCCCGACGTCGAAATCGTACAGCAGACTATGGACGATTATATGGCGGAAATTTCCTCCGACAGCTCGTACAAGCGCGCGACGCACCACGGCGAACTGAGATATACGACGATGGAGTTCAACAACTTCAACGCACTCCTCGGCGCAACCCACTCTTCCCGTATCAAAATCAAACTTTACAACGACGACGTTGAAAACAACCTTATAAACCTTGCCGAGCCTTTAAGCTCCTACGCGAGCATGTACGGCAAACAGTACCCCGCAACGAACATCGAACGCGCTTGGTCCGCTCTTCTTAAAAACCACGCGCACGACAGTATATGCGGCGCGGCGGTTGACAGAGCGCACGAAGATATGATGTACAACTTCTCGATTGCAAAGACGGTTGCGGAAGAATGTACCAACAGAAGCGCAATCGCGCTTTCGGGAAATATCAACGGTTTGAAAGCGTTCAAGAAAACCGATTACTCGCTCACCCTCTTCAATACTCTTCCCTATGAGCGCGAAGAAGTTATCGAACTCGTTATCGATACTCCCAGATACAAGACTACCGTCGGCGATATCGGCGTAGGCGGAGCAAGCCAGCTTGACGACTTCTACGACATCATCGACGAAAACGGCAACAAGCTCGAATACGTCGAACTTTCCCGCGACGATATTTCAATCGGCGTAGAACGCGAACTCGACACCAAGGCGATTAAGTTCGACGCTAAGAGACGCCATATACTCGTAAACGCTAAGTTACCCCAGAACGGATACAAGACTTTCGCTTTACGTATGCGCGAACCCGAATACGCTTTACACCCCGAAATCATCGACGACAGAAAGCTCATCGCGCGCGGCAACGGCACGCTCGAAAACGAGTATCTGAAAGTAACCATTCACCCCAACGGCACGTTCACTCTTCTTGACAAAACAACCGGCAAGGTAATGGACAATATGCACTACTTCACGGACTGCGGCGAAGTCGGTTCGGCTCATATCTCCAACATTCCCAAGCGCAATGCGATTTTCACTTCCCACGGCGCGCAGGCGAATATCACGATGCTCGAAAGCAACACTCTCCGCGGCGTTTACAAGGTAGAGCTTAAAATGACTCTTCCCGCGGCGGCCACCATTAAGGGCGACGACAGAACGCGCGAAATGAAAGATTTGCCCATCACCACCGTTCTTACCCTTGAAAAAGGCTGCAAATACCTTAAACTGCACACCAAACTTACCAACGAAATACGCGACCACAAACTTTGCGTACACTTCCCTTCGGGAATTTCGCAAGCGGCGTTCGCAGACAGCGAAAGCGCGTGGGACGTTGCAACCCGCACCATCAAATGGCGCGACCATAAGGACAACGCGGAAGGCTTCTTCCCCTTCCAGCCTATGCAGAACTTCGTCGACGTTTCCGACGGTAAACTCGGTATGGCTGTAATGACTAAGGGACTCAGAGAATACGAAGTCGAAGACGACAACGAGAGAACTGTTAAAATCACCCTTATCCGCACACAGCGCGCTTATATGACGGCTAACGGCAATATGACGGTTGAAGAACTCGACAAATACACCGGACAGCATAGTTTCGGCACGCTCGAATACGAATACGCGATTTATCCCCACACCGGCAAGTGGAACGAAGCGGAAGTCATCAACAAGGCTTACCAGTTCAAAGTTCCCGTCAAAGCCGTTCAGGGCGTTCCTCACGGCGGCGTATTGCCCGTAAGCGGAAGCCTTATCACAATCAACCAAGAAAAGAAAGTTCTCATTTCCGCGCTTAAACGTTCGGAAAACGGCGAAGGCACTATCCTGCGCGTATGGAACACGACGGGCGAAACCCTTCCTCTTGAAATTTCAACTATCCTTCCCATCACTTCCGTTGAAAGAGTTATGCTCAACGAACAACCCGTTGAAAAGCTCGCTATTAAGAACGGTAAATTTGCGACTCAGCTCGGCGCACATAAAATCGAGAGCTTCCTTTTGAAGAAATGAAAAAATTTGTAATCCCCGCACTTGGCGAATTTGATGAAAATTGCGGACTTAAAGATATTAAAAAATGCAGCGACGGTATATTTGCCGAAGGCGTAAACGGTGTTAAAGCCGTTTACGCCACAGGCGATAATAAAGTTGAATTTATCTGTTTTGAAAATTCGACTATTTGCTATGTACTTTCGGCAATCGGCTACCCCGCTTACTATCCGCTTAAAAAGAACGTTTTGCAGAAACCCGTTAAAGCCGTTTTAATGGACTTGGACGGAACGAGCGTAAAGAGCGAAGAGTTCTGGATTTGGATAATCCAAAAGACAATCGCTTCCCTCACCGACAATCCCTCGTTCAGCTTCGAAGAGGCAGACCTTGCCCACGTTTCGGGACATTCGGTTTCCGAGCATCTTCAATACTGCATTAACAAGTACTGCCCCGACAAGAAACTCGAAGACGCGCGCGAATGGTACTTTAAACACACGCACTACGAGATGAACGAAATTATGGAAGGCAGAGGCAAAGAGGGCGCTTTCACTCCATCCGCCGGACTTAAAGAGTTTTTGCTTAAACTTAAAGAACACAATATCAAAATCGGACTTGTAACAAGCGGACTTTACGAAAAGGCTTGGCCCGAAATTCTCTCCGCTTTCCAGACGCTCAATATGGGCGACCCCAAAGATTTTTATGACGCTTCCATTTCCGCAGGCTTCCCCCTCCGCAAAGGTTGCGTAGGCACTTTGGGCGAACTTTCACCCAAACCCCATCCTTGGCTGTACGCTGAAACTTGCGCCGTCGGACTCAATATTCCCGAAAGCGAAAGCTGTCACGTAGTCGGCATAGAGGACAGCGGCGCGGGCGTTTGCAGTATCAAACTTGCAGGTTATCCCACTATCGGTTTCGCGGGCGGCAATATCGAAAGTAGCGGCACGAAAGCGCTGTGCGACTTCTACGCCGACACCTTTGAACAGATTTGGGAATACATTAAATAATTCCTGCATTTAATAATTAATTAGTTGTTTTTTCTCCTAATATATTTTTAAAAGCGTTGCGGAAAATATTCCGCAACGCTTTTATCTTTTATTAAATTTTACGCAAGGCGCAAATCTTAATCAGTACTGCCTGTTATTCTCTTCGTTATACTGTTTTTGCGCCGCCTCGCCGTCGAACAGTCCGCGGCGGTAAATTTCGGGAAAGTTTTTCTTGTTTACGTTTTTATCGAATATGCAGTGACAGCGTAGTGTGATTAAAAGAACGGAATAACCGAACCCCACCACTGCAAGCGCGGTAGATAATAATATGAGTACCGCCAAACTTTGGAAGAACATAAACAGCATTATGAGAATCAACGGCAACATTGCGCCGAACATAGATACCACGGTGAGCGGCAAAGAGCCGAACACGAGTATTACGCTGTTTTTTAACTGTTTTAAAACCGAACCCTCGTAAACCGTGATACCGCAGTACTGGAACATTAGAAACGCCGCGGCGAGAAACAACAGCAGTACGCGAATTATGGTAAGCATAGTATGAATCGCCCCAGCCTTTAAATTGAGCGCGAGCAAGTCGAAACCGTAGCAGACGCCGAACATAAACAGCGCGAACAGAAGCGTGACTATTTCAAACTGAATGATATTGCTTTTAATACCTTTGCCGAAGTCGCGGAAGAATTTGACTTCCTGATTCCACACAAGTCTGCGCACGACGTAAAACGCACCGCTTGCCCCCACGCCGAGCAAAAGCAACGCGGGTACGCTCCAAAGATACATAGTCGCGCGCGTGCCGTACATTGCCGCAACGTTCTCCGGAACGCTTAAATCCGCTCCGCTTTGCTGTGCAAGACGCGCAAGCGACAGCATTATTACCGTAAAAAGCGGAATTGCGAACAGCGTCATAAATACGCTTATAAGCAATATTACGGGATATTCGTACCTGAATGCGCGGAAAAAAAGCTGCTTTCTGTTAACAGGCAAAGACTGTTCTTCCGTAACGCCGTTATGTTCTCTTTTCACTTACCGAGTACCGCTATTTCCGAAAGCATAAAACTGCTTTCCGAATTAATCGTTATTTTAATTTCCGAAACTTTTACGTCCTGCGCAAGAGTCGCCGATATGGCGTTTCCGACAGCCATATATTCGCGCTGGGTGTCGATATAGTTATTGTCAAGACGCACGTCCGTAACATAGCATACTTCACCGAACTCTATTTTGTCAACCTTTTTTAAAATTTTGGTATAATCGGTTCCCGCATAAAGCATTACGGACCTTACGTTGCGCGCCTCGGAAAACTTCAAGGTTATAACCGTTTTGCCCGCGTCGAAAGTTACGTCCGTCTTGTATGAGTTCAACGGATAGACGCCTATGCCGCCGTCTTTCAAGAGTTTTCTCGTTTCGCCGTCGATACCCGAACAGCTTACGGTTGCTTCGGAAACGATATTTCCGTAACCAGACAGAACCTGCGGGCGGGGTTGGGGAGAAATAGTCGAGCCGTTGACGTACATAGAACCGTCGTCCCTGAAACCGTATGCGTCTATTGTGAATATACGCACGTTTCCCGCCTCCTTTATATTGTAATGCTTATGATATACGATATAGCTCTGTCCGCCTATATCTATGAACATATGATGTCCTGTGCCCGAAACATAGTCCCACTCTTTCTTGGCGTCGCTCTGCCCCATTGTGCCGAGGAGCATACTGTCTTCGGGTTTTACAAAGCCTGCAAGCGGGTTTGTAGAAGTAGCGTAACCTACGCCGTAATACTTCGACTGATAAAAATTCGCCGAATAGGTGAGATAGTACACGCCGTCGTGTTTAACCATATACGGTCCTTCGTTCCAACTGCCCTGTTTTACTTCCCATTCGCGCCGTTCGCTTCCTTCAACATCCGAATAGCCTACGCGCGTGAGCTGAACGGGAGTTTCTCCCTCTTTAAAGGTATAAGGATTTTCAAGCTGAATGCCCCAAATCGTACTTACGCCGCCAACCTGGTCTTTTGCGCAATAGTAATACAGACTGCCGTCGTCGTCCTCGAATACCGTTCCGTCGATTGTGGGGAAATTATACTGACTGCCCAATTTAGAGAAATCGAACCGTGCGGAATCGCGCTTCGCTCCCTCGTCAATATCGTTGGTGAACGGTCCCGCGGGACTGTCGCCTACCGCGACGGAGCAACGCAACGTTCCGTTTTTATCTCCCGCCGAATAGTAGAGATAGTATTTATCGCCGATTTTGTGCATTTCGGGCGCCCAAAGTCGGTCTTGACGGCACCAATCTTCGGAAGTAGGTTGGAAACAAGTTCCCGAAAGCTCCCATTCCTTTAAATCTTTCGATGTATAGTAGTCGAATCTTTTTCCGCCCGTCGTACCGTAGAGATAGAACGTCTGCTCCTCTTCCTCATAGTAGAGAAAGGGGTCTCCCACTACGGGCGCGCTGCCGAACTGCGCAACCGCGTTCTGATAGAACAAATCGCTCATTCCGCCCGTATCGTAACCTACCTGCTGAGGGGGAGGCGGAGTAGTATTGGTATTGCCGTTATCTTTGTCGGGTTGCTTATTGGGTGCGCAAGCCGCGCAGAACGTTGCGCATAAAACAAATCCCGCCAAAGCCGCTACAAATTTTCTCATAAATTATTTCTCCCAGATTATTTCAATGTTCACCGCACCCGTACGCATTTCTGCCGCGTACAGCGGTTTTCTCTGCGTCTTGCCGTTCAGTTCGGCTATAAGCACCATCGAAGTGCCTATGACGCTGTCAATAGTAAACTTGCCTTCCGCGTCCGTCTGAACGCTTTGTACGCCAACCGTTACGGTTACGCCCTGCACTGCCGCGCCGCTCTTATCTTTGACGGTTCCTTCAACCTTAGCCGAAATGAACATAGTGAAGTCATAGCGCGCTTCGCCCTTGCCGAACGACGAGCTTTTGAAAGTTTTCTTCTGCGTTATACAGCCTTGTTTTTCGAACACAACGGTTGCGCCGTTGCTGTAAACTTCTATCGAATAGTTTCCGTTTTCGTCCGTAACGGTTGTTTCGTCGCCCGAAGTGACTTTGACGCCCGCAAGCGCCGCGTCGTTTTCTATTACCGTGCCGTTGAGCGTACCCCAATGGCGGCGCGAAGGCGGAGTTTCGGTGTTATTTTTTTCGCCGCAACCTGCAAACGCAAACGCGAATGCAAAGACAAGGCAGAGCAAAACAACAAATAATATATTACGTTTTTTCATTATCAGCTCCCCTTATTGTACTTGTGTTCGACGCTGATTGCGCCCGTCTTGTTTGCTATGCGAATGGTTGTGCAACCTATCTGTTTGCCGTCTGCGGAATTGCCGGGTCCCGTCTTTGTGCCGAACGTATAGGTAAGTCCCTCGAACTTAACCGTTGCGTCGTTTGTATGGCGGTGTCCGCAGAATAAGTGCGTAGTGCTGTGCAAATCCTTGACAACGCTTACAAAACCCGCCTCGCTACGCTCATCCTCGTACATTGCGTATTCGAGCAGAGCTTTGTCTGACTCGGTATTATGTATGCGGGCGTTTTTCACGCGCGCGTCGCGCTGTCCGTAGGAAAATTCCCAGTTTGCGCCGCTGCCGTACGCCGCGGGTACTTTGCCGATTTTAACTTTTTCATACGTGTACACGCTTCCGCCCTCTTCGGTATAAACGTAATTATCCGAAAGAACCGCGTTCGCCGCGTACTGGTATTCGTCAGTCGGAATATGGTGGAAAATCATAGACGGAATTACGTTGCCGTCGAAAGGCGCGTAACTTCCGCAATAAAATTCGCTTAAATTTTTAACGCCCTCCGCATACCATTCCGTCTGCGAGGGAAGGAATGTTTCGTATTCCCTGCCGCTGTCGAAAAAGAACAGACTCGATACTATTTTTCCGCGCTGTTCCACGTTGACTACGTAGTTGCCGTATCTGCCTTCGTCGGTGAACATACCTTCGTTATACATAAGGTAAGTGCCTTCCGTCTGCGCTTCTTCGCGTAAAAGCGCCGAATTGCCCCTTATGCCCATTCCGCCGTCCTTTTCGTGGTTGCCGAAAACGTACGCCCAAGGCTTTTCGTAGCTGTTCATTGCGCGTATGAGCGCCTTCATATCGTTGCCGTCCGCAGTGCCGTTTACGCCGTCGCCCGTAAGAACTATCATATCGGGATTAACCTGTTCAACCCACTGTTTCATTACGGGGAATACCTCCCTTTCGCCGTGGGAGGCGCTCTGTACGTGGGTATCGGTAAATTGCAGAATTACGAAGTCTCTGTCGGAATCCTTTTCCACATAAAACATACTCGTCATATCGAATTCGGGTTGAGCCGCCGCCGCAATTCCCCCCGTTGCAACGCCCGTGCAGACAGCCGCCGCAGCCGTAACGGACGCGATTAACTTGCCAAATGCTTTCATAATTTTTCCTTTTTTAAATTTACAGAAAATGGTCACGTTTAAGTGACCATTTTCCGTCAGTTTAAATTTAAGCCTGAGCTCCGAAAGTTGCGCCGGTTATCGTAGCCTTATAGCCTACGTTAGCGGCAAGAACAACGGTTATGCCTGTGCCTACATAGGAAGACAAATCGTACGTGAGCTTAACAGCTTTATTCTCGTCGTTGATAGTATCTCTCATTTCGTCCCAAGGACTTTCCCAATTAATAGTGTTAAGAAGGTTGCCTGTGCTGTCGATAAGAAGAAGCGCAACGTACGGATAGTAAGGTCCCTGGTCGTCCTTATTGCCGGGGTCAAGGCAGTCCGACAGTTTGAGAATCGTTGCATCAAACGTGAGCTTGCTGTTTGCCGCGGTAATATCCGTCGTAATGTGCATATAGGAGTTAACGGGCTGAGGATTGTTCTTATCGAAATATTCAGCCTTCCAAGGGTCGGTTCCGTTAAGCGTGATACCTTCGTTAACTTTGTTAACGCCGCCGCCTACCGTCCAGTAGGAGTTGAGTTCAGCCGCGTCGAACGAAGTCTTGTCGGTGGTTCCGGTTATAAGGAGCTGGGTAAGTCCCGCAACGCCCTTAACCGCAAGGTACGAAGGCGCCGCCGAAGTGAACTCTACACGGTTGAAGCAGCAGTGGTAACCCGTCTTGGTTCCGAGGATAATCGTAACCGTCTTGCCTGCAAGCGAAGACAAATCAAAAGTTACGGGCATGAAAGATTCGGTATTGATTTTCGTGAATGCGCCGAAACGGCTGTCGTCAATGAATTCACCTTTGTCGTCAATTACGAAAAGTCCGAGTTCCGCAAGCGAGCTGTTTGTAAAGTTGCCTGCCAATTCGTCGTCTCTGCTCGCGCCGTTCTGTCCGAAGAATACTCTTGCGTGAGCGGTTAAGAATTTGTGGTTATCGTCTACTGTTACTTTCGCATACATGAACGCTACCATATTGGCGCGCTCTTCGGATGTGTTTGCGTTGAGGCAGAAACCTTCCGGATGGATTTCGGTTTTGCTCGAACCCTCTATGCCGTCGCGGCTTACAGAGAAATAGTTCTTCATTTCACCGCTTGAAATTGTCTTTTTATCCGCGTCGATTTTAGGTGCGGATGCAAGTTCGTTGGGTTTAAGTCCGGGCAGGTAAGCCAAGTCGTTTTCTACAAGCGAGAAGTTAATGGATGCAACGCCGTCGGTATAGCTCGCTTTTGTTACCGTTTTGTTGAGGGTTTCGTAACCGTCTTTCGAAACGCTAATCGACTTTTGTGTGAGCATGGGAACGTCCGTGATTTCAAACGCGCCGCTCTCGTTGGTGGTAGCCGTTAAAGCAGTACCTGCAATGCGAACGTTTGCGCCTGCAATTTTCTTCGATGTGTTTCCGCTTACGTTTACAACGCCTTTGATTGTTCCCTTGCCCTCTTTAAGAACAAGGTTTACATTTGCAATACCTTCGTTGTTGAAATTATCGTCGGTAATTTCTTTAACGGTTTCCGCATAACCTCTCGACTGGGTTTTAAGTGTAAGCGCGCCTACTTTTACGTCTTTGATTTCGAAGTTTCCGTTATCGTCGCTTTCAACGTAGTCCTCTTCCGAGTAATACACCGATACGCCGGTTACTGCTTCGCCTTCTTCGTCAACCGTTGTGCCGGTGATTGTGCCGAACTCGGGTTTAGCAGGCTTTTTGTCACAAGCCGTAAGCGTAGCAAAGGCAAATACCATTGCCATGCAAAGCGAGATGACAATAAGTTTCCAATTTCTTTTCATCTTTTTTTTCTCCTTATTTTATTATTTGTTCACGTTTGTACCATAAGCCTCGAATTCGGAAATAGCGAACCAATCCGCCCTCGAAGTCTTAATGTCTTTGATTTTAACCGACGTCGTCTTAACCTTGCTTTCAAGTTCAAGTCTTTGCGCCTGATTTGTCTCTTTAAGTCCCGTATAAGTTACGGTGCTTCCGTCCGAGAACTCCAACGTAAGTTCGGTTATATACGCGTCGTGAGGGAAGTCCGCACGGATATATAAGTTGAAATACGAAAGCTCTACTTCTCTGCCGAAATCTATTTTAAGCCAGATATCGTTAGGATTTGCGTTTTTGTCGGGTCCCCAGCTCTGGTCGGGAACGGAGTTGTTCGCGTGACTGCGGTTCGTCGTAAATCCGTCGAACGCGTTAGCGGGCATAAAGTTGCCGTAACCGTCGTTTTCCCACGTGCTTCCCGCGGTTATCGTCGCGGCTTCGTCGCCGTAAGGCGCGTCGTAAGGATTCAAAGCTACGTTATAGAGCGCGTTCAAATCTTCGTCCGTGGGCAGGAACGCCGTAATCGTAGGATGGGTATAAACGTAAGCGTTCTGCTGTCCGCTGTCTGCGTCTACCGTGAGTTTGGGAAGAACCAACTGCGCATACGAAGGTACCGTATAGGTAAATTCGCCGTCAGGACAGTATTGAAGCGAAATCTTCATCTTCGGGGTGAGGTTGAACCAAATATAATTGCAACCCTTGGGAAGTTTAACAACCACTTTGTCGCCGACTTGAATCTTCTGTTCGAGGTAAAGGGTGGTAAGATGTTTGTCTTCCGCAATTCCCGCAAGATTGCCGTCTTTGTCGTAATACTCGATAGTAACTTTCTTGTTGGTGAATTTGCCTGCAAGTTTAGCTTTGTTGAGTTTATCGATTGTGGTGTAGTAGTCGCGCATATTCTGGCGTCTTTCCGCTTCGCCCATTGCTTTGGAATCCCAGTTGGAAGAAGCCTCGTTATAAGCGCCTCTGAAAGGAACGCCCAAATCAATCCATGCGGCTATGCGCATAATATCTTCCTTTGGAAGCTCGACACCCTTATGTTTGTTCATAAGTTTATCGATAATTCCGCTCTTCGTGGAACCGTATTTATAAGCCTCAATCATCTGAGGTTCGCTCATACCGCCTATCCAGTTGGTAATGTGGTTTTCGGGTCTGCCTACGTAGAACGTTCCTCTGTCAAGGAATGCGTTTGTAAGCACGAGATAGGAAAGATAGTAATCTACCTTGTCGCGGCTTGCCGTACGTATTTCGGAAGTAAGCGCAACCGCTTTTTCGATTGTGCCGACGTCGCCGCCGCTCTTCTTATTTGTAAGACGAACGGACATATACGAACCGCCGGTTGCGTTGTAAGCGCGCGCGGTGAGCACGTTTTCGCCTACTTTCAAAAGCGCT
Organism: uncultured Clostridia bacterium; assembly: GCA_947245485.1. GTDB lineage: Bacteria > Bacillota > Clostridia > Christensenellales > Borkfalkiaceae > Coproplasma. Next base: position 13,673 of record CAMXOH010000036.1, read on the forward strand.
TTCTGCTGGGAATTCAATTCGAATGAACGCGAACTCGTTACATAGCTGTTACCGTTCTGAATGAGCGTTCCGTTGAGATACAGAACCGCATCCTCGTCGAACTGCCAGTCGATGAAGAAAGTTCCTTCGATGCTCGAAAGAGTAAACTTCTTCGTCATATAGAAACAAGCGTTGTTGTCGGCGCCCCATTTAATGGTGCTGCCTGCGTCGCTGCCGAAAGGCTGAGAAGCCGAAGTCCAGTCGGGGTTGAACGTTGCGGACGTCCAATCGCCCACGTTGTCGCCTTTCTTGGTTACTTTGTATTTCCAGCTATCGTCCGTTACGGGAGAGCCGATATCCTGCGAGGAACCCGAACTGCCGAGTCTCTTGTTTGCTTCCTGCACGTCGGTATGGCAGGCAACGCAACTCTTGTCGAGAATAGGCTGAATTTCGTTTGCGTAACTGAAACCTTTATAATCGGTGTAAGGGTCGTAGTTTTCGTATTCGGGAGTCGTCATCCACAAATCTTTTTGAAGTTTCTGAACGCCCTTTTTCATTGCAAGCGTTACCGTGCCGCCGTTAGCCGGAACGGAGTTCTTGTTTTCGTGACAGCCTACGCAGGAGAAAGTTTCTCCGGGCATAAGCGTAGACCAACTGCGCATCGACTGTATCATAAGTCCGTTTTCATCCAAAAGCTGGAAGTAAACGGGCACGTCGGAAGGACAGCTGAACATTACCGAACCGTCCTCTTCTACGGGAACGATACCGATAACCTGCTTGACGTCCCACGTGGAGTTTGCCACGCCGACGGGAGTCGAAGGGTCGGAAGTGCCGTATCCGTTGGGATATGCGCTTGAATTACCTGCGGAAACAGAACCTACTGCATAGGGTCTGTAATCGAGAGCGACAACGCGGAGATACTTGATATCGCCTTTCTCTACGCCCTCTACGGGGTCGCCTTCGTAAACGTTTGCTACGTAGTACGTGCCTGTCGTCTTGTTATAGTCAACCATGCTGGGACGGTCGAAAAGTTTGCGGGTACGTATAGGCGAGATTTGCGAGCATGCAATTTTACTGCCGTCTGCAACCTTGACTTCTTCGCCCGTTCTTGCATTGTAGTAGTACAGGTCGAATTTAGTTTCCTGTTTGCTGCTTGCCCACTGCGGCGCCTTGGAATAGAACATTTCGTATTCGTTGAGCGCTACGGGGAACTTGTAAATAGTACCCACTTGTCCGAGAGTATCGATGCTTTCGCCGCTTTCAGCCGATTCGCGGACGTACGTTAAGGGCGACTTACCGTCGCGTTCGACAGAGGTGTCAACCCAAGCGAGTTTACCGCCCTGAACAACGTGGTGTCCCGAAACAACCGTGAGGTATTTGCTCGAAGCGCCGGGTACTTCCACGGTGTGCATAACCGTCGTGGGGTTGTTGGAGTTGTTGCCGAATACCGCCGTCTGGTTGGTTCCGTCGGGGTTCATCTGGAACAGCGCCTGTACGAACATCTGCGTACGGTCGTTGTAGTCCCAACGCGTATAAAGCACTCTGCCGTCTTCTGTTACGGTAGGATAAGTCGTGTGAACCTGGTCGTAGCCTACGCGAATCATATCGCTTCCGTCCGCGTTGCAGACGTAGAGGTTGGAAACGGGAGTTTTCCAGCAGTCTACTATCTGAATCGCTCTTGCCGAAGAGAATACGATTTTACCGTTGGGAAGCCACTTGGGTTCCATATCGCTTATGCCCTGTCCAAACGTAATCTGCTGATAGTCGTCGGTTTCCAAGTCATAAACGTAAAGATGATAGTCGTCCTGCGTACGGCTTGTTTTCCAACTGAAAACTACCTTTTTGCCGTCGGGCGATACGTCGGGGTCTCTGACTACTCCTTGGGGAGAGTCGATAAGCACCGTTTCTGTATTGTCCGTTATAGAAATTTTAACAAGCTGGGAACCGGGGTGGAACACGCCCTCGTTGCCCTCGCTGCCTTCGATACCCGCAAGGTCGTCCGTAATGCCTTCTGTATAGGCATAAAACGAACCTGCCATAGGTTTATGGCGACTCATAATATACTCGGAAGCATAGCTTTCCGCAACCGCTTCAAGCGA
>CAMXOH010000037.1 GCA_947245485.1 uncultured Clostridia bacterium
CGACGTAGCTTAGTTGGTCTATAGCGGCCGGTTCATACCCGGCAGGTCGTAAGTTCGAATCCACCCGTCGCTACCAATCACGATAATTTCTGTAAAACAGATTTTTATATATACAATTTAATAAGGCCCGTTGGTCAAGAGGTTAAGACATCACCCTTTCACGGTGGTATCGTGGGTTCGATTCCCGCACGGGTCACCACTCAGTAACAAAGTCGAACCTTTCACAATGTTGGAAGGTCGGCTTTGTTTTTTTGTGCCGTTAAGTCGTGCAGTTTAGGCTGTACGGCTTTTCTTTATGCTCTTCGATTAAACTCTCAACTGAAATTTGCAGGGCTTAAAACCGCTTTTTGCCCCCTCTTTCAAACGGCTATTTTATGCCGCAAAAGCCGCTTGACACGAGAAAGGCGTGCGGTAGGCTATTTGCCAACAGCAAACAATAAGCCCCGCAGGGGCGGTACGTTTGGCTCTTTGCCTGAATACCGCACGCCTGAGAGGCTCGTGTCAAGCGGACTGTGGAATAAATTAGCCGTGTTTTTATTTTATGAAAAGTGTTACTAATATTGTTGAATAACCTGTCTTAACAGATTTAGAGTAAAAAGAAAAGCCCTGACTGTCGTCAGGACTATCCGTTGATTTTATGGGGCTGTTGTAAATTATATCCGCTCGGTTATCATACAAAACAATTTCCTTTATCAGATAATTGACTAACATTTGCGGCTCTAATTTCAACGCTTCTTCATAATACTTTCGTATTTCCTTTTCGGTTATTATAACCATTTCCTTGCTTTGCTCTATGGTAATGAGCTTTGCAATTTCTTCTTGCCGTTCTTCGTACTGCTTTAAGTATTGTGCGGTCGATTTGGTTATAATTCCCTGCGCAATCGCTTTCATAGTGTTGTCGATAGCTGTTTCAATTTCCCGTTGCTCTTTCTGTAAAGCTAATAACCTTGAATTTACTTTCAGATTTCGCTTTTGAATGGCAAGCAATTCGTTGATTACCGTTTCAATATTCTGCGGCTCGCTTAACTCATTCACCGTAAAATCAATCACAAGGTTTTCAAGAGTATCTTTTTGTATCGTGGCTTTGTTACAATCCGTCAACTTCATTTTACGACCACGGCATTTATAGTAATAAAAGTCTGCGCCCGTATGAGATTTGGCATATTCGCCGTTGATATTGTGTCCGCAATAACCGCACTTTAATTTGTGTTTTAATAAATAGTTGGTTTCTGCGCTGCGGCTACCGCGTTTGTTACGCTTTAAGATAGATATAACTCTGTTGTAAATATGCTCGTCGATAATTTGCGGATACATATTCATCAACACCTCATCGTTTATCCTATATACGCCGATATACTTTTCATTACGCAAAATTCCGTAAACGGTATTCATAGCAAACGGCTTGCCCTTATAGGTTTTACCCATAGCGGTCAACTTTTTTATGATGTCCTTGACGATAACGCCCTTAGAAAATTCATCGTACATAAATCTTACGTTTTCGGCACGTTCTTCGTCAATGACAACTTTCCGTCCGTCTATCTTATATCCGTATGGAACGCCGCCGCCCTGATATAATCCTTTCAATCTTGTTTCCCTCATACCACGCTTGACCTTCTGGCTTAACTCGGCGGAATAGTACTGATTCATGCCTTCCAAAAGCGATTCAAGGATAATTCCTTCGGGCGTGTCGGGGATATTTTCCATAGCGGATAATACCTTTACGCCATTATCCCTCAATGTCTTTTTATGGATAGCGGTTGCATATTTATCACGGCTGAAACGGTCAAGTTTATAACATAACACATAATCCCATTCCTTTCGTGCGCTATCCTTAATCATTCGTTGAAATTCCGCTCTGTTATCGGTTGTTCCCGATATGGCTTGGTCAATATAGGTATCAAGTATAAGTATGTCGTGTGATTTGGCATAGTCCTGACACACTCTCAACTGTCCCTCGATAGACTGCTCTGTTTGTTTATCGCAAGAGTATCTTGCATAGATAACTGCTGTTTTTAAACCTGTTTTCATTTTTCTTTTAAACTCCTTTTTAAAATAGATTTTTTATTTTGTCTTTCGACAAGGGGCGAACAAACGGAAACGCAAAAATCAAGCGTATTCGTTGGCTGTATTTTCTCTGATGCAAGGGCTACGCCAGTAGTGCATTTTACCCTTGCAACAGAGTGGCTTTACGTTTAAGCTCCGCCGGTCGATAGACAAAATATTTTCGGTCAGTTACTTTTCGGCATTTTCTCTATAATTTCGGGGCTGACCTTTCCCAAAATCTCGCCGTAGGATATACAAGTGAAATTGTCTGCTAATACGAATTTATATTCGTGTTCTTCGTTTCCGTAAGGGCAAACAATATCTTCGTCCAAAATGTCCGCAACGATATAGCTTTTTAACCCTTTGGAATACACTACACGCTCGTCATTTTTGGTTATGTATTTGAGCATATAGTAAACGCTATCTTCAACTTCCGACTGATGGGCAATAGCTTTGAAATCACTGCGCCCAAATCTTTCATTGAAAAAAGTGTTTTGATTTGTAATCTATCTGTTGTGGGTTTTAAAATTAAAATCGTTGTGTTCTTCAAACTCGCCAACCATAGCGTTAGGCGGTATGTAAATTAAAGCGTGAAAGTGTAAGCGTTCTGTTTTATCGCCTCGTTCCCAAGCGCCGATATACCGCCAACCTTTACGACTTGCTAAATGGTATAGGCAATTCATAAGCTGTTTTCTGAAAGTTTCTTCCGTATGCATTTCGTCCGAATAAGTAAAAGTGCAAAAGTAATGCCATTGTTGTAAATAGGCTTTGCGTTTCAACCGCTTATAGCGTTCTATGCGGTTTCGGTTTAGCCGTTCAAACTGCGTTTCTACAAATTCGCTTGCTTCGGCTTCGCTTTTGAATAGCGGGGCAAACTCTTTTAACAGCTTTTCTTTTTTCTTTGCTTTTTTGCCTTTTGCCGTTTTGTTGAACACTGTTTCAAATTGTTCAACGGTTTCGGCTTTGTCCGTTTTTCGCTTCTTGCGTTTCCGTTTAAATGGGCGTTCAGTGTGGGGAATAGCTATCCAGTGTGAACCGTCATAATAAACCTTTGCGCCGATTAAATTCATATTCATTTACCCCCTTTTGTTGCAAGCTCTGTAATTCGCTTTAATAGGGTGGTATAGAATACCTGTTGTTCGCTTTCGGATAACGCCGTAATACTCGTTTTCCCGATAGCTCTTACCTCGATGTTCTTTGTGCTTTTTGTCTTGTTTCCCTGCAAATTTCTGTCCTCCAAATCGAAAAAATTTGCACGAAAAAAGGGCGATGTACAAAATCTTACGAGAACTTAATCTCATAAAACTTTGTACATCGCCCGTTGAATAAGAGTGTGGTTTCTACACATTTCTCTCTTATTAAAACGCAACTCTGCACCTTTTCTTTGTGTTGGGGGTGAGCCGGCTTTTCACTCAATCGCTACTTTGCACCTTAATCTAAACACTGGTATGCTGTTTTAGCTGTTACAATAGATTTCCCATTGATACAGTCCCGAAATTAAATTGTAAGCGCACCTTTTTTGTGCGTGCAAGTATTATATAACCAAATATTTATAAAGTCAAACAAATGTTTATATTATTTTTTATTTTTTTAAAAAATTTTGAGTTATGCACTTGCAAAAGACAGTTTACACTGCTGAAAGCTGAAAATTATGACATCATAAGGGGAATTATTGAGGGTATTGCCGAAAACGGAAAAGCCGCCACCGCCAACGACTGAAAAGGGAAATCAAGAGCCATAAAAAGACTATTATTTGAATAACGCCGCCGAGCATGGAAAAGGGCGAATCGCCAAGCGGTTTAGCGGCGAACGCCCTTTCCGCTCGGCGTTCAAATTACTTTTTTTAGTTGATTTCTTTCAGTTAGGGCGTGAGCTTGTCCGCGCGGCGTAGCCGCGCGCTTGTCAAGACAAGCTCACGCCTATCTGCCAAATCGCATATTGTTACTCATTGAGTGTTGATAAATAAGTAACAATATTTTATAATTTCATTGTTTAAATAGGAGTTTCATCATGATAGAAGAAAAAGTCGGTAATCGTATAAAAGAATTGCGTGGCAAACTTGGCATAAGTCAAGAAGAATTGGGCTTCCGTTCGGGCGTACATAGAACTTATATTGCAAGCCTTGAAGTCGGGAAACGCAATATTTCAATAGTAACATTAGAAAAAATAGTAAATGCGCTTGAAGTTTCTTTAAGTGAATTCTTTGAATTTTAAAAGGTGAATTATGGAAAATATTTTTACGTTAGAAGAATTTGTTTCTCGTTTTAAGAGAATAAAAGAATTAGGTTGGATAAGAACGCATCGGGCTGGACGAACTGGCATAGGAAAAACGCTGGAAGATTTATTAGATATTGCAGAAAACAATATTCAAGGTCCTGATTTTGGTGATTACGAATTGAAATCAGCACGTAAAAATTCTAACAGCATGCTCACTCTTATTACCAAGTCCCCAGATACAAGGTCCGCAAATACAGTTCTTCGTTTAAAATATGGATACAGTAGCGGTGCGTATGATAATACCGAAAAGGTGTTGCATTCAACTTTGAATGCTTTATCATTTACCACTATTGCTGATACTGGACACAAATTAAAAGTTACTCCCAAAGATAATAAAATCTATATTGAAGATGAAAATGGACTAACAGATATATTTTGGTCTGTTGAAATATTAGAACGTCAATTAACTAAAAAACTTGGAAATAAATTTATATATGTTAAGGCTGATAGTCGTGGCACAAATGAAAATGAAGAGTTCTATTATGAAACAGCTTATTTGGTTGAAGGGTTTAGCGCAAATAATATAATAGATTTAATCAAAACTGGTGCTATTTATATTGATTTGCGTATTGGGCAATATCACGGCGGAAAGAATAATGGAAAAACACACGACCACGGAACAGGTTTACGAATAAAAGAAAGAGACCAAGCTCAATTATTTAAAACTATAACTAAATTAGTTTAAATTAAAAAGGAGTAGATTTCTACTCCTTTTTTAATACAACAACTGTTTCAGTTGTCATTGTCTTTACTCTTAAACCCTTTTCATTTGTCGGTGAATTTAATGAAGGCATAACCTTGTTTAAGATGTTTCTTCCAAATGAAAATAAATGAGTTAGCCCATATTTTACTGCCATTTCTGCAATTATTTTGTCTGTAAAAAGTTTTTCAAGTTTGACCGTTCGATTACCTACCACCCAAAATTGATAACTTTTCGTTTTCATTTTTTTTGTTATTGAATATAAGCATTTATCCAAATCGACATAAAAACTAAAAACATCATCTGCTCGAAATGGGTCTTTATCTGAAATCCGTTCCAAAGTATCTACAAGCGTATTACTACCAAGGAATGACCATTGCTCTTTATGAATATAAGGTTTTCCGCCTAATAAATTTTTATCTATATTAATAACGTCTTGCTGTGTAGTATAATCTAAATCTAGCCATTGTAAAGATAACCTGCTAAATTGACCATACGCAACAGTTGTTCTACTATCGCCATAAGGGGGTGAAGTTATAACCAAATCAATGCTATCGTCTGGAATTGTATTGAGAATTCTAGTATCATCAAAATTAATATGTAGTTGAGAATTGCTTTTACAAGCCGAAACAAAATCTTGCATTTTGGATATGTTTCTATCAAGTATTTTAAAGTACTCTTCGAAAACATCTGGTCTGAATGTAGCAACTTTATCTGGACGCATTCTAAATAGCTTAAATTCGCTATTTCGTGTATTTGATACTGTTCTTACTGTTTCACTGAAAGCAATAAGTAAGAAGTCTTTAATACATAAATCATCAATTTTTTTAATTGCGTTCTTTATGGTTTGTAATAAAATAATTACTCTTGGAGTAAACCAAAACCCTAAATTAGTAAACGACTGAAAATTAAACGTCTTATTTTTATTTTCAAAATATTGCTTAATATATTTATCTGCCGAATTGCCCCATTCTGCTTTTGCTGTAATATCTAATTTTAAATCTGTTTGAATATAGTTATCAAATTCATCAGCAACTTTATTGATTTTTTCACTAAGGGTTATTAATAAATTTTTATGGTCATTTTGAATATAGGCAATCTGTTGTTCACTTAATTTTGTGGTTTTAACCTTGCTCATTAATACTGCCAAGGGGTTTAAATCTGTGCCATATAATTCGTGTATTCCGCCCAGCATACCTTCTACTATAACTGTGCCTGACCCCATAAAAGGGTCCATTAATGAATTTATTTCAGTATGCTCTTGAACTATTTTTAAAATATTTTGAGAAATGGGATAAACCATTGTTGCAGGATAATAATGTAACCCATGAGTTAAATCACGAGTTGTAGCCTTTTTAAAATCCCAAAAATCTTCGGGTAGATTTTCAAAATCATTTTTCAATTGTAAATCCAACTCGGTCATAAGTTTCCTTCCACAATGGTTTTTAAATATTATAAATCATTTTGCGCGAACTGTCAACTTTAAGTAACAATATATCATTAAAATCGTATTAAAAGTGTTTAAACACATTAAAATAGTTTTATATAATAATTGAATAAAAGTTATGGAGAAAAAAGATGTCAAATTATTGTTTAAGACAATCAAGAATTCAATCTTTTAAGTTGCCAAATAATTATGATATTAATAGAATTAATATTGGCATACCTGTAAAAAATAATGAAAATATAAAAGTTGGGTTACAAAATATTGGAGATGTAGTTTTGCCATCTGCACATTTTGGTAAAACTTGCGAGAAAAATGCTTATGGATATTCTTATCCTGATAGAACTAAACCAAAAGAAAATCGTTATGTTACAACAATTTGGATACAACCTTGGGGAAATGAATACGCATCGGCTGAACCAGTCGATATTTATAGGGATTGTTATCCAATAGTTGAAATTCCACCTACTGAAATAGAATTTAGTCTTTTAGATGATAAACTCGGTAACCAATATATTGTTGCAAATTTAACGCAAGAAATTCGTAAAAATCATTTAAAAGAAACTGTCAATATGTTTCTTGAAATTTTTGGTTTCTGCTATGTTTATAGTGATAATTTGGAAATAAACACTACTAATAGGCGACGTTGTAACTGGGAAATACTTCCCCCAGGAGAAAAACCGAGTGTGCATTTGCAAAGACAGTTGCAAAATCAAGGTAAAAGTACAGATACTTTTGATGTTGATAGATTACAAACTTTAGAGAGATACAAAATTGAACAAATTGTAGAAGGTATTAACGGCTTTAACGGATATTATGCATATGTTTTTTCTAATATTTGCATATTAGAGTCTGCAATTTATGGAAATGCTACATATATTATTCCTAAAAATGATTGGGAACAATCAAGTCAAAAAACCAAAAAAGAGTTGTTGGACAATAAACAAGTTTTAGAAAAAATAATTCATAAAGAAAATTGGACCAGAGAAACTAGGCGTATTTTAAGAAAATTTGAAAACCAGTAAATTGGTAAAACAGTTTAAGTTTTTTGCTGTTGCAATGGAGGGTTTATATGCGAAACGAAGAGCTTGAATATCAGAAATTTATAGCGAAAACTATGAAAGCAAGTTATGAATTTCATAATGATTATAATAATCTATCGCCTAATAATAAATTGCGGTTTCAGCAAGAGTTAAAAAGTCAAATTCAATTTGAAGCAATTAGAAATATGTTAAAGTCATTTTTAGAATAGTGTTAAACGAGAATATTATAATTTACAAGGTTAGACTTTCTTGGGTGCAGGGTCACCAACTGAAACCTAAATCGAACCACTTTTAAATGAGTGGATAGCGGTTTAGGTTTTTTAATTTAAAAAACTTTGGAGATTTATATGCTAAACGAAATATGCTCGGAAATAAAACAGGGTTTAATACAATTCATTGAAATTGACAATGAGTATAGCGCGATATGATTACTGAGTTTACTAAGTGCTTTGATAACGTAGTAAAAGCTGCCAATAATTTGCCGCTGAGCAGACTTAAAGGTTTGATTATAGGGATACTATCTGCAAAAATTTCAATTTAATGTCGCGTTATCATTTTGAAGCGGTTACTTTGTGCGGCAAAAGTTCCAATACGCCTATAATATCTGCCATTATCTGAATCAAGCGGAATCTATTTTAAGTTGCGCTTGATTTTTCTATACTATGAAGCTATAATCTTTACGATAATTCAATATTTTGGGAGCAAACAATATGTCAATTTGGAATCCGGGGCGCGGATGTAAAAAAGGTAGCGACGGATGTTTGCATTGCTATATCCATAAAGGCGATTTAAAGAAAAATATAAACATCGACGAAATCGTTAAGACGATAGATTTCTTTATGTCGACGGAGAAATTAATAAACGGCGATTTTAAAATAACGCAAGTTTAAAAACAAGTAAAAAACGGAACGGTTTCAGATTGAAAACGTTCCGTTTTATTTTTTATTTAATTCCTTTCTTCTATTAATTGTATCATGGTTCGGTAGCATTCGTCCATCGCTTCCGCAGATGGAATATGCCCCGAATTTTTTACTACTTTTAGCGTGACGTTTTCATTGTTGGCGTCGCCGACGGCTTTAAGCGCGTTGGCAGTCGAAGTCACGGTATCGGTTTCGCCCTGCAAAAGAATATACTTTATTTTAATTTCCGCAAGCAACGGCATCAAATCGATTGCAAGAAGCTCCTTCCACAGCGTTTTATTGTATGCGTAACCGTTTTTCATAACGGCTTTGAAATCTTTAAACGAATAGTCGGAACTGCTTAAAAGTCCGAAAACTATTTTACCGAACGGCGCGGGTTTTGCGCTCTTGTTACAGTACGAATCGGTATACTTTCTGAGCAAAGTATAAAGCGTTTTAAGATTATTATCCAAAACCTCGTACTCGCAGTTTAATCCCGTTTCAAATATTTGTTTTACCTTTTGCTTTGCTTTTTTAGGAGCATTATCAAACTCGCGCACCACTTCGTCGTTAAAGAAAAGATTTTTTAACACCTGTCCGTAGGCGAAAGCGCCGTCGATTTTTTCCGGCACGCGCGCCGCCGCGCTGAGCGCAAGAACGCTTCCCCAGCTGATACCGAACAGAAACAGTTTGTTTTTAGGAAATCTTTGCTTAATATACTCCACAAGTTGGCAAGTCATTTCCACGAAGTTTTCTATATGAAAACCATCATCGAGCTTAAAGTTGTTTATTCCGCAACCGAGCTGGTCCCAATTAACTATTATCGCCATATCCGTCCATTCGGGGAAAAGTCCGCGGCAACCAACCGAAAACGGCACGGGCGAACCCGGTCCGCCGTGAAGCATTATAACCACGGGTAAGGTCTTACTCTTTCCTTCTATTAAAATCTTCTGTTTAAACCCGCCGAGTTGCACAGTAACGACTTCGGAAATTTCACAACTTTTAATATACTTTTTTCTTTTCGACATAAGTTTACCCCTTTATTTCAAAACTTAAAGCGCGCGGATTGCTTCTACGGGTTTTTTGCGCGCGGCAAAGTATACAGGCAGGAACGTAGCTACAACCGCAACCAGCACGGCTATGCCGAGCATTACGCCCGCAGACGCAAAGCCGAACATAAACAGCGTTACTTCGAGTCCTATTTCCGATTTTAACACGCTGTTAATTGCCGAAGTAACGACTACCGACAGTATCATTGCAAGCACAGTGCATATTCCGACTATGATTCCTGATTCGGCAAAGAATATCCTGAATACGTCCGCTCCCCTTGCGCCTACTGCACGAAGAATACCTATTTCTTTTCGCTTACTAGAAATGGACATGGAAATAAAATTAAACATCAAAAGCGACGCAAAAACGGCAAATACAATGCCGACGGACAGAAATACTATTTTGAGCACGTTTACCGTTCCGTTTGCCATTTCAATCATACTGTACAATTCGGAATAAATTTCGAAATACAAATCGTTGTCGCCCTTAGTTTCACCGCCCGTAAAATCCATTATTTCTCTCGCCATTGTTTCCGAACCGTCGTAAGGAATAAAGGCGCCATAATACTTTTCGTCGCCCGTAGGCACGTAATTTGTTTCCGTATTGGTAACAAATACCGTGAGATACTCGTCTATAAACTGTTGGGAAACGTAAATTCCGTCCATATAAACGTTTGCGGGATTTATAAAAAAGCCGACTACCGTAACAAGCAAATTAATGTTGCCGTCAATCGTTAAACGCACTTTCAACGGCTGAATTTCGGAAATAGCCGTAACTATTTCTTTATAGAGCTGCGCTCTCTCTTCTTCGGTAAGTTCGTGAACACCTCCGTTGTCGTCGTAAATAACGCCCCCGAAATAGTAATCGATTTTGCGTTGCAAACCGTTGAAATATTCGCACGCGCGATAGTACGCTTCATCGCTTGAAAGCGAAGAATCTTTTTCAAGTTCCCTTTCATAAATCTGTTTCTGTATCAGATTTGCGTAACCGCCGAGCTCTCTTATATTCAATACCAACTCGTTGCCCGAAACTTCGTTTTTACCGTTAAAGAACGTTATGGGGAGCATCTCTTCCGTGCCGTACGCGCTGACTGCGTTGGCAATATACGGATATCTTACTCCCGTGCTCTCCCACTGCATCGTGTCGTAATCGAATTCGTAGTCATCATATTCGCAATCTAAATTGTTATATATGTAATCAAAATAGTTTTTGTTTCCCGCGTTATTGTCGGCATAGAAAAGTTTGTTCTCCGCCGCAAAATTTTCGGAGGTAAGAACCATTAAGTTCATACTTTCTGACATATACGACATAAATTCGTATTGAAGTATGAAACCGTGCTCGTTGCCTTTTATTTTCATTTCGTCGTATTTTGCGGGTATTTTTCCGCTGTCGAACACGCCCGTAACTTTATAGACTTTTCTTCCGTTAAGACTAACCGTAAGATATTTACCTATTATATCCGAATGGTTTGAAACGCTGTAAATATCCTTTTCCGAATATTCGGGTTTTTCTGGCGTTACCGCGTAAACCTCTGAATTTTTAAGCATTTCGAGCATATAACTGCTGATACATATTTCGTTTTCGTTTGATGGATATGCGCCGAACATTTCCGTCCGCAGTCCGTGTCCCTCCGGCACATAGGCGCATTTCATAATTCTGCTGCTCCAATACGGTATCTGCGAAGGCGTCTTAACGTTTCCTATATTGATTTCGCCAACCGAAAAATATCCGAAAGTCTGCTGTGAAAATTTATTTTTAAGTTCGGCAAGTCCGTCTTCCGTCATACCCGTAACATTGCTGTAAACGCTCACTTCGTCATCGCCGTAAAATTCGCGCACTTCGTATTTATTGATAATGTTGAAATACGAATAGTCGCTTGCGGCGAACGATTTTACCGCTACTCTGTCGCCGTCGTACAGCATAAGCGTAGAAAACAAGCCGAACATAGTGAAAGCAATTACGGATAACAAAATAGTGAAAACCAGTCTAACGGGTTTCAATTTAAGTCCCGACGCGCCTATCTTCACCGCTTTACCCGCGGGCAGGCGAGAACGGATTAATTTAGATTCTTCCGCAGAGTACTCTTTAACCTCTATTGCCGAAACGTCGGTCTCCCCGAATTTTTCGGTAGCGCCGTCGGACTTTATCCTTGCCGCTTTCGAAAATGCGGCTATTTCGCTTTCTCCCTTTGAAATTATGACGTCGCCGCCCGTTGATATAAACTCTTGTATCGCCTTTAAATTGCTTTCGGTAAGTTTTTCGCCGCTCTTTATTTTTAAAGTGTTTTCACCGATTGCGGTTATATTCTCATCGAGGGTTTTTGCGGGAATTTCAGACTTGGTTACGTCCGAAATAATTTTACCGTCGGAAAGTTCCACTATCCTGTCGCCGTAAGTTTCGGCAAATTCCCTGTCGTGCGAAACTATAATGACAAGGCGTGTTTCGGAAAGTTTTTTAAGCGTTTCAAGCACCTGTTTGCCCGTCGCGGAATCGAGCGCGCCCGTAGGCTCGTCCGCCATTATTATCTGCGGCTCCTTTATAAGCGCTCGGGCAATAGCAATTCGCTGTTTCTGTCCGCCCGAAAGGGTGTTCGGTTTACGTTTTGCAAACGAAGCCATATCCACCGTTTGCAAAAGCTCCGCAATGCGCTCTTTATCCTTCGGTTTGCCTTGAAGTTCGAGCGCGAGCGCGATATTGTCCTCAACGTTGAATTCGTCCAGGACGTTGTATTCCTGAAAGATAAAACCGACGAACGTATTGCGGTAACTGTCGAAATCCGAACCCGAAAAATTTTTGGAACTTTTCCCTTTAACGATTATTTCACCCGAAGTGGGCGCGTCGAGTCCGCCGCATACGTTTAACAGCGTGGACTTGCCGCTACCGCTTTTTCCGAGAAGAAAAACAAGTCCCGTCTCGCCGAAAGTAATAGAAACCCCGTCAAGCGCCCTTGTCTGAATTCCGCCCTTGGAGTCGTAAATTTTTGTTACGTTTTTTATTTCAAGCATATAATTTTCCTCTTTTCGATTTTAATTATATAGACTCGCCGCCAGTTTGTCAATATCAAGCTCCGTTCAAACGGCCAATAAATTTACTTCTTAAATTTTTGCTAAAATTTGACACGCGTTACATAATAGTATATAATACATTCATATAAAATTTCCAACGACGTCAGCGAACGGGCGCACGCCTGCGCGTCAAAGACTATTATGACAGAGTTTATTTTAAAAATTAAAAACAGCGCAGCCGTCGTCGGTATAAAGAATTTTTTAAGTTCCGACTACTTTCCTTTCGTAACAGCGGCGTTAACGCTCATAAGCTATTATCTGGGACTCGACGTCTTTCTCATCGCGTATATCGGCGTTACGTGCGGACTGATATTTCTTTTGCTCGACGATGTTTCGCCCGTTTTGACGATTTTTCTCTTTATGGGCGCAATGCTGTCCATGCAAAACTCGCCGTCCACAGTAAGAGGAAATTCGGACTACTTTTTCAAACCTGAAATTTATATACCTATTATATTTGTCGTAACTTTTCTATCCGGTTCTGTTATTTACAGGCTTGTAAATACCTGCATAAAGGGTAAATTCAAACTTACGCCGGTATTTTTCGGGTTATGCGCGCTTTCCGTCGCATTTCTTCTCAACGGCGCCGCACAAAAGGATTACGATATTAAAAATCTTATGTTTTCGGCGATGATGACGGTGTTCTTCCTCGGTATTTTCGCCGTAGTCAAAGATAATATTATAATAAACAAAAAACTTTACGAAAAAATCGCGCTCGCTTTTGCGGCTTTCAGCATTTTGCTTATCGTCGAACTTGCCGTAGTATACGGCGTAAACGACGGAGTTATCGTTAACGGAGAAGTAAACAGAAATAAAATAATTTTCGGTTGGGGCGTATACACTTATTACGGCGTGCTTGCGGGAATGTGCGTGCCCGCCGTAACTTACCTTGCGGGCGTTAAAAAGCACGGCTACGTTTACACCGTCCTTTCCATTTTAACAATCGCCGCCTGCATTTTCTCTTGCAGCAGACAAGCCTATCTCTGTATGGCGTTAATATACCCCGTTTGCCTTGTCCTTCTGTTATGGAAGGGACAAAACAGAAAAATTAACGCTGTTATTCTCGGCGTTTCGGCAATTATCATAACCGTAATAATAGGAATTTATAACGAGAAAATTTTCGCTTCGCTTAAAAAACTGTTTGAAAATTTTGTAATAGACGGCGAAATTTACGGCAGCGGAAGAGCGGCTTTATGGCGCGGCGCAATCAAAGACTTTATTGCCGCTCCCATATTCGGCGCGGGTTTTTACGGCGGAAATGCGAACAGCATTTTGACGGGATTTCAGTTTATTCCCAATATGTGCCACAATACGGTATTGGAAATGCTCAGCTCCTGCGGCATTATCGGACTTGCCGCCTATTGCGTGCACCGCGTACAGACGGTTATAAGTTATTTCAAGAACATAACTTTGGAGCGCACGATGCTTGCATTGGTAATAATCGTAATTTTATTTATGAGTTTGTTCGATATGCATATTTTCAATATATTCCCCACAATGGTTTACAGCTTTCTTGTCTCCGTTCTCGTTAAATCCGAAAAAAAGAACTCTGATGCACAAACGGCGCAAACCGTCCAAGAATAAGCAATTTTTAAAGGCGAATTATTCAATTCGGACTGATATGCAACGGAACGCATTCCAATTCGCGTTCATATCAGCCGAAAAACATATGCGGTAGTAAAAATTATGATTGAAAACAACGTTAAAAACATTTTAAAAGAAATTCCCGAAAGAAACGCGTTCGGCGAAAAAATAACTCTTGTCGCGGCTGTCAAATTACAGAGCGCAGAGGATATTAACCGCGCGATTAAAGCGGGAATTACCGATATAGGCGACAATCACGTTCAGGAATTCAGGGATAAATACGAATTTATCCAAGGCGAGCCGCGCCGCCACTTTATCGGGCATTTACAGACAAATAAAGTTAAATATCTTATGGGAAAAGTGCACCTATACCACTCCGCCGACAGGTTGGCGGTTGCGGAAGAACTGTCGAAACGCGGCGAAGCCGCGGGGATTTCATCCGATATATTAATACAAATCAATATCGGAGGAGAATTGAGCAAGGGCGGATTCGAATACGGCGAAGCCGAAAGAGCTTATGAACTAATAAATAAGATGCCCGCGCTCAGAGTCAAGGGATTGATGGCTATGCTCCCTCTTACGGACGACGTTGCGCTTTTAAGCGAGCTTGCAAGAAAAATGCGCGCGCTGTACGACGCTTTTAAAAAGTACGACGGGAACTTCGAATACCTTTCAATGGGAATGAGCGGAGACTGGAAACTTTGCGTCGAGGCGGGAAGCAATATGCTCCGGCTTGGAACAAGCATTTTCGGCGCAAGAAACTATAACTGAATAATAATCCACCCGCATAGCGGGTGGTATTTCATTTTCGGGCAATTAGTACTAACCATTAACGGCTGCGCACAAGCGCGCGTATTTTAGACCTGCCGGTCATGCATCATCTTGCTACCCGTCATCGGGTTCCGTCATTGCGAGGGAGCAACGCGAACGCGGCAATCCAGTCATTTTGTTCGTCTTTTCTGGATTGCTTCACTGCGTTCGCAATGACGTTCGTTAATTTACACGATTTATATTTCTTTTCCGCTGATTTTCTGCTCACTGGCAGTAGCCTCATTAGAACCCCGCCAATATCGCGGGGTTTTCGTTTACACAAAAATAACCCCCTTGCCGTTTGGCAAGGGGGTTTACTTTTAATTTCCGCGGCTTCCGTTACAAGAAAGTTTAATTTACTTTCGCAACGTTTAAGCCTTGTCTCGATACTGCTATTATTCTGCCTTGAAAGGAAGCAGGGCAGCAACTCTTGCGCGCTTTATTGCGGTTGAGAGTTCGCGCTGGTGCTTAGCGCAAGTACCGCTCATTCTGCGGGGAAGAATTTTGCCGCTTTCGGCAACGAACTTCTTCAAACGGGTTACGTCTTTATAATCTATTTCCGTAACTTTTTCCTGACAGAATACGCAAACCTTTCTGCGCGGAATTCTTTTATAGCTCTTTTTAACGGGAGCCGTCTTATTCTCTTCCATTATTAATCTCCTGAATTATTAAGAATGTTTAGAAGGGTATGTCGGAGTCGTCGTCAAACGCCTGCAAACTTGCCCTCTTTCTGTCCGCGGGAGCGGGCGCGGCGTCATAACCGCCGTCCGACTGCGAACCTCTCGGCGTGAGGAACTCTACGTCCTGCGCCACGATATCGACGCCCGTACGCTTTA
>CAMXOH010000038.1 GCA_947245485.1 uncultured Clostridia bacterium
TGAACGATAGCTATAATGCCGTTTATATTACGGGCGACTGCGTTGAAGACGTAATGCTGTATGGCAGGGGCGCAGGCGCGCTTCCCACCGGCAGCGCTATTGTGGGCGACATAATTTATTGCGCCACGCATGATAATTTTAACTATTCTACTTTCGAAAATACAGAGAAAGCCGCGCCTTCTACGAAGTTTATAAATAATTTTGAAAGTTCGTATTATATCAGGCTCGTTGCCAACGATAAAGCGGGCGTACTCTCGAAAGTTACTTCTGTTTTAAGCAAGCATGAAATAAGTCTCGCGCAAGTCATACAGGAAAATGATAAGAAAGCCGACGGAATGGTGCCTTTAATTATAATTACGCACAAAACTTTTGAAAAGAATATTTCGAAAGCCGTTGAAGAAATAAATTCCTGCGAAAAATTTGCTAAGGTGTCTACCGTAATAAGGGTAGTATCTTAGAAACAGCGGCAAAGCGTTTGCTTTGCCGAAATTATTATGAAAATTCTAATTGTAGTTAACGCGTATATTAAAAACCATTCACAAATTAGGCAAGCGGAACGCATCTGCGAAGAATTAAAAGCGCTTGGCGCCGATTGCGAAGTTGTAAGAAATATACACCTTGCGGAAATTAAAGAGGGCAAAGTTAAGGGCAAAGAGTGTGAAAAATGCGTCTTTCTTGATAAAGACAAAGCGGCGGCAAGACTTTTGGAAAAGAGCGGCGTAAAACTTTTTAATACGGCCGAGGCAATAGAAGTATGCGACGATAAAATGCTTACTCATATTGCGCTTGCCAACAGCGGAATTTTAATGCCCGACACTGTATATGCTCCGCTTTGTTATTATGCCGATGCAGATATCGATATGAAATTTTTAGACGATGTTGCAGATAAACTCGGTTTTCCTCTTGTGGGAAAGCTGTGCTACGGTTCTTTGGGTTCCGGCGTAACGTTGATAAAGGATGTGGCGCAGTTAAAAGTTTATGAGAACGAAAACAAACTCAAAGCTCATTTTTATCAAAAATTTGTCGGAAAAGGCGGAGAGGATATTCGGGTAATAGTTGTAGGCGGAAAATACGTGTGTTCGATGAAGCGCAGTAATTTAAATGATTTCCGTTCAAATATAGAATTGGGTGGCAAAGGTCAAAAGTTTGATGCGGATAGAGAGATAATCGAATTATGTGAAAAAACAGCTTCAATTCTCGAACTTGATTATTGCGGTATCGACGTTCTTATGGATACAGACGGTTCCCCGTATATTTGCGAAGTAAATTCTAACGCTTTTTTTGCGGAAGCAGAGCGGGTGTGCGGCATAAATATTGCAAAAAAATATGCAGAGTTGATTATTGCAAAGTAAAAACGCTTGATTTTTTTTGTGAAATTTAATATTATATATTTGCTCGGCTGAAATATGCCGAGCGGCAATGCAGAGATGGCTGAGCGGTTTAAGGCGCACGATTGGAAATCGTGTGTACCCAAAAGGTACCGGAGGTTCAAATCCTCTTCTCTGCGCCAAGTCTGAATAAAGAAAGACTTAATTAAAATAAGACGGCGGAAGCCGTCTTATTTGCTTTTTTGTGCGTGCTTTTTACTTTATTTAATGTAGAGGTGAGAATTTTTGCGGTAGCTTGCGCGGCTACGCGCAATTTAGGGAAATATAAAATAAATTTATTGACTAATATGTTTAAACAATTTAAAATCAATAAAAAACACGGAGAAAAATATGAAAGACAAAAAATCTTTCGGGCAGTTTATAGCCGAAAAACGAAAAGAAAAAAATTTAACGCAGTCTGAACTTGCCGATAAATTGTTCGTCACAAAAACCGCCGTTTCAAAATGGGAGCGCGGCGTAACCTATCCCGATATAACGCTTATTTCAGATTTATGTAATGTCTTGGAAGTTGACGAGCATGAACTTATTACCGAATCAAATACAGGCGAATACCGTAAAATGAAATCAGACGCAAAGAAATTTAAAAAAATCAGCGATATTTACTTTTATGGGTTGTGCGCGGTTTACGGCATTGCACTTTTAGTTTGTTTTATATGTAATATCGCTGTAAATAAAACGCTTAGTTGGTTTTTTATTGTTTTTACTTCAATTTTGACTGCATTTACAGTTTTTCCGTCGGTTTCGCGCCTATTTAATAAATTTAAAGCTGTCGCGGTTGTTTCAAGTTTTATATTGGCGCTGTCGGTACTGCTTTTAACCTGTTGCCTATATACACATGGAAATTGGTTCTTTATTGCTTTTTGTTCGATACTTCTTGCAGTTACAAGTATTTTTCTTCCTGTGTTTTTAAAAATTTACAATTTCCCGCAATTTATTAAACGAAATGCGCCCGTTATTTGTGAATTATCCGATTTTGTATTTTTGACAATATTACTCATAGCCTGCCTGCATTCGTCGTTGCAAAATTTATTTTACTCGTTCGCGATTAGTTTATATTTTTTCACTCCGACTATTATTTGTACGGTTATCTTCTGTTATACAAAAATTTCTCTTTTATTCAAATCTTCGATAGCGTGCTTAATGGCGGGAGTGATTGCGTATTTTTCTAATCCGGTTATGAGTAAACTATTCGGAAATGAATACAGTTTTAAATTTAATCTGTTTGATTGGAGAAGTGCGTATTTAAGCAATAATATTAATTTTATAATTCTGATATTGCTTTTATTTTCCGCCTTAATTCTTTTTATTACAGGACTATTCAAGATTCGTATAAAATAATAAAAGTTTAAATCCGAACAAACTTTATAAAGTTTGTTCGGATTTAATATTGGGACTATTTTTTTAGTCTTTATTATTTGATATTTGCATTTAATAGTGGTAAAATTATAATTGAAAATAGCGACATACTTTTAGTTTGAAATATTTTCCGAACAAAATGCTATAACGGGCACAAAAATGATAATAGAAATCGATAATCTGAAAAAATCTTTTAAAGAAGTTAAAGCTGTTGACGACGTTTCATTCCGCGTTAAAGAAGGCGAGCTTTTCTCCTTTCTCGGAGTTAACGGCGCGGGAAAATCCACGACGATAAATATAATAAGCGGCATCCTCAAAAAGGATGGCGGTAACGTTAAAGTTTGCGGCTACGACTTGGATACGCAGACTGATGCAATTAAAAGCAAAATCGGAATCGTGTTTCAAAATTCCGTTCTTGATAAAAAACTTACGGTTTATGAAAATCTTAAATACCGTGCAAACTTGTACGGAATTTTCGGTAACGAGTTTAAAACACGCTTGGAAGAAATATCCGATTTGCTTGAATTGAAGGAAATTTTAAAGCGGCCGCTTGAAAAACTTTCCGGTGGACAGAAGAGGCGTATCGATATTGCGCGTGCGCTTGTACATAATCCCGAACTTTTAATTCTTGACGAACCGACAACGGGTTTAGACCCTAAGACAAGGATTACGGTTTGGCGGGTGATTGATAAGTTGCGTAAAGAGAACGGATTAACCGTCTTTCTTACGACGCATTATATGGAAGAAGCGGCGGAATCCGATTACGTGGTTATCATAGATTCGGGTAAAATTGTTTCGGAGGGAACTCCGCACAATCTCAAAAACGAATATGCAAGCGACTTTGTTAAGTTTTATAATCACAGGGAAGAGGCGGAGAGGTATTTCGGCGAGAAAGGTTATAAGATAAAACATGAGCGGGATTTTATTCAAGTTGAATTGAAAAGCACCTCCGAAATTTCAGGATTTTTCAAGGAAAAACCTTTATTGTTCGATGATTTCGAAGTTCTTAAAGGCAATATGGACAATGTGTTTTTAAAAGTTACGGGCAAGGATTTATCGGGTGTTTAAAATGAACGAATGCAGAAAACTTATTTCTCTTGTAAAACGAAACACGAAATGTTATTTTAAAGATAAAATTGCATTCTTTATGTCGCTGATAACTCCGCTTATACTTTTAGTGTTGTTTGTCACATTTTTAAAAAACGTATATATAGATAGCTTTTCGTCTGTTTTACCAGAGGGGGGTACAGTAAATAAACGCATAATCGAAGGTATAGCGGGTGCTTGGCTGATGTCGTCGATTTTGAGCGTAAGCTCTGTTACGGTTGCGTTTTGTTCGAATACGATAATGGTTGAAGATAAAATCAATTTTTACGTAAACGATTTTAAGGTTTCACCCGTCAAACCGGTTACGGTTTCGTTTGCTTATTTTGTTTCAAACTTTTTTGTAACGTTTATCGTGATGATGGTTGTAATGCTTATAGGGCATATTTACCTTGCGGCTGTCGGTTGGTATCTGAACGCAGGCGACGTCTTTATGATTATTTTGGACTGCATCTGCGGAATACTTTTCGGCACGTTGCTTGCGGGTATTGTTGAAAGTTTTGTTTCTACCCAAGGCGGACTATCTGCTGTGGCAACTTTGGTTTCCTCTATGTACGGCTTTATTTGCGGAGCGTATATGCCGCTTTCGCAGTTTTCGGAGGGGTTGCGCAACGTATTGTGTTTGCTTCCCGGAACATACAGCGTCGGGATAATTAGAAACCATTATATGGGCGGCTACATTAGCGCGCTTGAAAACGCAGGAATTCCGAAAGAAGCATTAACGGCTATTAAAGATAGTTTTGACGCAAATCTGTACGTATTCGGCACAAACGTGCCTTTGGGCGCAATGTACGGTATTTTGCTCGGCACTTGCGTGGTTTTGGTTGCGGTATATATTGCGATAATTATGTTAAAAAACAAGAAAAAATAAATTTATTAAAGGATATAAATAAATGGAACAGAAAAGATTACAAAAATATGCAGAACTTATAGTTCAATGCGGATTGAACGTACAAAAAGGACAGGATGTCATAATAAGATGCGGACTTGACCAACCCGATTTTGTAGCTCTTACGGTTGAAGAATGCTACAAACGCGGCGCAAGAAAAGTTAAAGTCGAATGGTCTTATATGCCCGTTTCAAAGATTCATTATAATTACAGGAGTCTTGAAACGCTTTCCGAGGTGACAGATATAGAAAAAGCGGAGTGGCAGGATAAAGTAGACAAACTTACTTGTCTTTTATGGCTTGATTCCGACGACCCCGACGGGTTAAACGGTACCGACAGTGAAAAAATTTCAAAAGCGAATATAGCGCGTTATCCTGTAATCAAACCTTTCCGAGACGCGCTGGAAAACAAATATCAATGGTGCATCGCCGCCGTACCCGGAAAAGAATGGGCGGAGAAAATTTATCCCGAATTGCCGTGGGAGGACGCCGTTGAAGAACTTTGGAAAAATATTCTTAACTGTTCGAGAGTGGACGACGAACCTATAAAGGCGTGGGAAAATCATAATAAAAATTTAGCAAAACGTTGTAAATTCTTAAACGATTATAAATTCGAAAAACTCGAATATAAAAGTTCAAACGGAACGGATTTTACGGTAGGACTTAACCCTATGGGAATTTTTCTCGGCGGAGGAGAGTATACGCTCGGAAGCAATATTTATTATAACCCCAATATTCCGAGCGAAGAAGTATTTACTACCCCGCAACGCGGAATTGCCGACGGAAAAGTTGTTTCCACTAAACCTTTGTCTTATCAGGGCAAACTCATTGAAAATTTTTGGATGAGATTTGAAAACGGAAAAGTAGTTGAAGTTTATGCAGAAAGAAATCAGGACTTGCTTGAAAAGATGGTGTCTATGGACGAGGGTGCGGCGTATCTCGGCGAATGCGCTTTAATCGCTTACGACTCGCCTATAAACAATACGGGAGTTCTGTTCTATAACACGCTGTTCGACGAGAATGCAAGTTGTCATTTGGCTCTTGGCAGAGGGTTCAATAACTGTCTTGAAAACTATGAAAATTATACGGTTGAAGAGTGCGAAAAACTCGGTGTTAACAGTTCGATGATACACGTCGATTTTATGATTGGCAGTCCCGATATGGATATAGTAGGTATAACGAAAGACGGTAAGAGAGTTCAGATTTTCAAAAACGGAAATTGGGCAATTTAATTAATTTATAGTAAAAAGCGCGGTAAAACCGCGCTTTTTTATAATATTTTTAGTACTATGTCACACATAAACAATGTTTTTTTAGTTAAATTACCTGTAAAACGTAAAATTTAAGATATTGCGTTTCCTCGGCGCAAAGCAATGAAGGGTGGTCCGGCGCTTGTGTTTTCAGTTCAACGCTTCTGATTATTCTTCCGCTTTCGCGCGCCGCTTCAATCAGCATTTTTTCGAATAGGTTGGCCGTCATATAGTGCGAACAAGAGCAAGTCAGAAGAAAGCCGCCGCTTTTAACGATTTTCATAGCCGTCAGATTTATGTCTTTATACCCTCTGTAAGCGTCCTTGACTTCGTTTGCCGATTTACAGAAAGCGGGCGGGTCCAAAATAACGGTATCGAATTGTTTTTTATTCTTTTTAAACTCCCTGAGAACCGAAAAAACGTCGCCGCACAGAGTTTCTATGTTCTTAAACGAATTAAGATTTGCATTGTCGTTTACGTTTTTCAATGCAAGTTCGGAAATATCGCAAGCTGTAACTCGCTTTGCTACCGTAGCGGCGTTTAATGAGAAGCCGCCGCTGTTGCAAAAACAGTCAAGCACTTCGCCGCGGCAGTATTTTCTTGCGGTAAATCTGTTTTCTTTTTGGTCGAGGAAGTATCCCGTTTTTTGCCCGTTCTTTACGTCCACAAGCATTTTTATGCCGTTTTCGCAAATTTCCTGATAATTTGGAACTTCGCCGTAAAGCACTTGTTTTATTTCTGGCAAGCCTTCTTTTTTTCTTACGGAAACGTCGCTTCGTTCGTAAACGCCCTTGGGCGAAAACAGTTTAACAAGACAGTCGCAAATCATTTGCTTGCGTAAGTCTATACCGAGCGAAAGGCATTGCATAACAAGCACGTCGTTGTATTTGTCGATAATTAGGGCGGGGAGATTATCCGCTTCTCCGAAAACCATTCTGTAACAGCTTTTATAGCCGAGTTTAAGGCGGTAATCGTTCGCTTCTTTAATTCTTTTGAGATAAAACTCTTCGCCGTCGGTTTCTTCGTTTCTTATGAATATTCTTACGAGTATTTTTGATGCGTGATTGATATAGCCTTTGCCTATATAACGCCCGTCGTGCGAATACACGGTTGCAAGGGAGCCGTTTTTATCTTTGTTTTCGATTTTGGCAACTTCGTTGGCGTATACCCAACTGTGCCCTGCAATAATCCGTTTTTCCTCGTTTTTCTTTAAGTGTATTTCAAATGCCATATCGATTCTCCTTAAAAACACTATAACAAATATGCGGAATAATTGCAAACGGCTGAAATATAAATTGCTTTTTATTTATAAATTTGTTAAAATATGTAATATGCGTAAGTTACTCAAATACTTAAACAACTATAAATTGCAAAGCGTTTTAGCTCCTTTATTCAAATTATTGGAAGCCGCCTTCGAACTTATAGTTCCGCTGGTAGTCGCCGCAATAATCGATAACGGCATAAACGGCGGCGAGGGGTGGCGGTATATTTTAAATGCGTGTCTCGTACTTGTTGCGCTCGGCGCAGTAGGTTTGGTAAGCGCCGTTGCCGCGCAATATTTTGCGGCGCGTGCGGCGGTCGGGTTTTCAAAGGAACTCAGGCGCGATTTATTTTCAAAAATGCAGTCGCTGTCTTACAGCGAAATAGATAAACTCGGAACTTCCGGTATGATAACCAGAATGACGAGCGACGTGAACCAAATACAGTCGGGCGTTAACCTTGTTTTAAGGCTGTTTATGCGTTCGCCGTTTATTGTGTTCGGCGCGATGATTATGGCTTTTTTAATCGACGTGTTGTCGGGCGGGGTTTTCGCGCTCGCAATAACGGCGCTTTGTATAGTCGTGTTTTCGATTATGCTTGTCAGTATTCCGCTTTATAGAAGAGTTCAGAACAGGCTTGATAAAGTAACGACTTTAACGCGCGAAACTTTGACTGGCGCAAGGGTTTTGCGCGCGTACTGTAAAGAAGAGGAACAAATAGAATCTTATAACAAAGATAACAGGCAGTTAACGAAAGCGCAAAATTTCGTGGGCAAGATTTCTTCGCTAATGAATCCGCTTACTTTTGCGATAATAAACGCGGCGATAATTATGTTATTGTATGTGGGCGCATTGAAAGTCGACGGCGGCGCGCTCACGCAGGGAAATGTTGTCGCGCTGTATAACTATATGAGCCAAATACTCATTGAACTGATAAAGCTCGCAAACTTAATTATAACTGTAACGAAATCGTTTGCTTGCGCGGGAAGAGTAAACGAAATACTTGAAATGAAATCTTCTCTCGAAAGTCTACCTCGCGGCGAAAAGCGGGAGAGCGTTCCGTTTATACAGTTCAACGGAGTTTGCGTAAATTACGGTAATTCGGCGGTTGACGCGTTAAACGAAATAACTTTCAGCGCGGAAAAAGGACAGACGCTCGGAATAATAGGAGGAACGGGCGCGGGCAAAACCACGCTTGTGAATACTATTCCGCATTTTTACGGCGTCCGTTCTGGCGAGGTGTTAATAGATGGTGAAAACGTAAATGCAATCGGCGACGAAAAGTTGCGAGATATGTGCGGCATCGTTCCGCAAAAGGCGGTTCTTTTTAAAGGGACAATACGCGAAAATATGCAATGGGGCAAAAACGATGCCGAAGACGGCGAAATTATGGCGGCGATTGAAACCGCGCAAGCCGCGGACGTCATAAGTTCGAAAGCGGACGGTCTTGACGAATTGGTGGAACAAGGCGGCAAGAATTTTTCGGGCGGGCAAAGGCAAAGGCTCACTATTGCTCGCGCGCTTGTTAAAAAACCCGAAATTCTTATCCTTGACGATAGCGCTTCCGCGCTCGATTATGCTACCGACGCAAATTTGCGCAAGTCGTTGAAAGAACTTGATTATAAGCCAACCGTCTTTATTGTTTCGCAAAGAACTTCTTCGATAAGGCATGCCGATAAAATAATCGTTCTCGACGGCGGTAAAATGGTTGGCGTCGGTTCGCACGAACAGCTTTTAAAAGAATGCGAAACTTACAGGGAAATTCATTACTCGCAATACGAAAAGGAGGGCGCATAAAATGGCGAACCGACAGAAAGCCGTATTGAAAAGAGTTTTAAAGCAACTAAAAAAATACAAACTATGTCTTTTTGCAACTCTGTTTTTTGCTTTTATAACGGTTGCGGGAACATTGGCTATACCTATATTTTTCGGGCAAATCGTAAATCTGATTGTCGGGAAAGGTAACGTTCTATTCAGTGAAATCTTCATTAAATTTATAATCATTGCCGCGTGCATTGGCGTAACCGCGCTCTCGCAATGGCTGATGAGCATAATCAATAACCATATTACCTACAACGTTATTAAGGACGTAAGGGAGGAAGCGTTTGCAAATATCCAAAGGCTTCCGTTAAAGTTTATAGACGCGCATTCTTACGGCGATATTGTAAGCAGAAACATTGCCGATGTAGACCAATTTGCGGACGGACTGTTAATGGGTTTTACTCAACTTTTTACAGGCGTGCTTACGATAATAGGAACTTTGGCGTTAATGCTTGTAATTAACTGGATTATAGCGTTAGTCGTAGTTGTAATTACTCCGCTTTCGTTGTTCGTTGCAAAGTTTATCGCGTCTAAAACGTATTCTCTGTTTAAAAAGACTTCGGAAATAAGAGGGGAACAGACGGCATTTATTGACGAGATGCTCGGCAATTTAAAAGTTGTTAAGGCGTTTAACCGTGAAGACGAAAATCAAGAAAAATTCGATGTTCTTAATGACAGGCTCACTAAGACTTCGTTAAAATCCATATTTTATTCTTCGCTCACCAATCCTTGTACAAGGTTCGTTAACGCGATAGTTTATGCCGCCGTTGCTCTCACTGGCGCGCTTATGCTTGTTTTTGCGACTCCGCTTCCCGTAGTTTTCAACGTAGGACTTTTGACAAGTCTATTGGCTTATGCAAATCAATATACAAAACCGTTTAATGAAATTTCGGGCGTAGTTACCGAATTGCAGAATGCCGTTGCTTGTGCGGGCAGGATTTACGAGCTTATAGACGAGAAGCCGCAAACGCCCGACGGGGAAAATTCCGTTCGGCTTGTCGACGTTAACGGCAACGTCGATTTCGAAAACGTCTATTTCTCTTATACGGCGGACAGAAAACTTATAGAAGACTTCAATATCCGCGTTAAGGCGGGACAGAGAATTGCGATTGTGGGACCTACCGGCTGCGGTAAGACTACGTTAATAAATCTTTTAATGAGGTTTTACGAACCGACAGACGGCGTGATTAAAGTTGACGGAAACGATATATGCGGTGTAACGCGAAAATCTCTGCGTTCGAATTACGGTATGGTTTTGCAGGACACCTGGCTGAAAAGCGGCACCATTAAGGAAAATATATCGCTCAGTAAACCCGAAGCAACCGATGAAGAGATTATCGCTGCGGCAAAAGCGGCGCACGCGCACAACTTTATAATGCAACTCCCCGACAGTTACGAAACGGTTATTACCGAGGACGGTGGCAATCTTTCGCAGGGACAGAAACAGCTTCTGTGTATAACGAGAATTATGCTCTGTCTGCCCCCGATGTTAATTCTCGACGAGGCGACTTCATCGATTGATACGCGCACCGAACAACGCATTCAAAGAGCTTTTGCCAAACTTATGAACGGTAGAACAAGTTTTATAGTCGCGCACAGGCTTTCGACTATAAAAGAGGCGGATATCATTCTCGTTATGAATAACGGAAATATTATCGAACAGGGAAGTCACGAAGAGCTTTTGGCTTTGGGCGGGTTCTATTCGAACTTATACAATAGTCAGTTTGCAATTTAATATATAATAATGTTTTTAAGGGCGGGCAGTCCGTCAATAATATAAAAATAAACGGAGAAATTATGTTACAGGTAAACAACGTATCGCTTCAATACGGCAGTAAGAAACTGTTTGAAGAAGTAAATTTAAAATTCACCAAGGGAAACTGTTACGGAATAATCGGCGCCAACGGAGCGGGCAAGTCAACGTTTTTAAAAGTTTTAAGCGGTGAAGTCGAACCCAATAAGGGAGACGTAACTTTGGATAAGACGGAGAGAATGTCTGTGCTTCAACAGAACCAGAACGCGTTCGATAACGTAACGGTTTTACGCGCCGTAATGCTCGGGCACAAACGACTTGTAGATATTATGGATGAGAAGGACGCTCTTTACGCGAAAGCCGACTTTACGGAAGAGGACGGCGTCCGCGCGAGCGAGCTTGAAAGCGAATTTGCCGAACTCGGTGGCTGGGATTCTGAATACGAAGCGCAGACTCTTTTAAATGCGCTCGATATTACGGAAGAGTATTACGACAAACTAATGTCTGATATAGACGCAAAGCGAAAAGTTAAAATATTGCTTGCGCAGGCGCTTTTCGGTAATCCCGACGTTTTGCTTTTGGACGAGCCTACGAATAACCTTGATATTAAAACGGTGCGTTGGCTTGAAAATTACCTTATGGATTTTGAAAATACCATAATTATAGTTTCGCATAACAGGCATTTCCTAAATAAAGTATGCACGCATATTTGCGACGTCGATTACGGTAAAATCAATATGATGCTCGGAAACTATGACTTTTGGTATGAAACGAGTCAGTTGCTTGCCCGTCAGCAGAAGGACCAGAATAAGAAAAATGAACAACGCGCAAAAGAGTTGCAGGAGTTCATTGCAAGGTTTGCGGCAAACGCTTCGAAATCCCGTCAGGCTACTTCGAGAAAGAAAGAGCTTGAAAAACTTACGATTTCCGATTTCAAACCCTCGCTCCGTAAATATCCTTATATAGATTTCAAATATGAAAAGGAAATCGGCAACGATATTTTAATGGTTGAAAACCTTACCAAGAAAGGATATTTCGAGGACGTTTCGTTTACTGTACAAAAAGACGAAAAAATCGGAATTATCAGCGATAAGAGTACTACGGTTTCTATGCTGTACGATATTCTTGTCGGAAAAGTTCAGCCTGACAGCGGAACGGTAAAATGGGGTAAGACCATTACCAATTCGTATTTCCCCGAAAACAATAACGAATATTTCCAAGGTTGCGACTATTCGCTTGTCGACTGGTTGAGCCAATATTCAAAAGACCACTATGAAGAATATTTGCGTGGTTGGCTCGGCAGAATGCTTTTTTCGGGAGAAGAGGCGTTGAAACAGGCTAAGGTATTGAGCGGCGGGGAAAAGGTTCGCTGTATGCTTGCCAAAATGATGCTCGAAGGCAGTAATTTCCTTATATTCGACGAACCTACGAACCATCTCGATTTGGAATCAATAACAGCGCTCAATAACGGTATGAAGAATTTCAGAGGTTGTATGCTGTTTACTTCGCACGACCAAGAACTTATGAACACCGTTGCAAACAGAATTATAGAAATTAACGGTACCAAAAAATTTGACAAAAAAGTTACTTACGACGAGTATTTGGACCACATAACTCTGTAATTATATGAATTATTTACAAAATTCGACAATAAAACAGGAATTATTTAAATAAAAGCACGGATATTTTTACAAAATAACTTTACTTTTTCTAAAATATACGATATAATTCTTTTCGTCAATCAAGAAAAGGAGTTTATTGTATATGAAAACAGCAAATATTGCAATTTTCGGAAGGAATGAAGAATTTTTAAGTGAGCTTCGCAATTATTTTGACGAAACACAGGGTTTTAACGTGTGCGCCACTGCGTCTACGGGCGACGCCGCGCTTGAAGCCTTGAAAGCGGTGAAGCCGGACGTAGCCATTGTGGACCATGCTTTGCGCGGAATAGAAGGTATCAAACTTTTAGACCACATAAAAGCATTGAGACCCGATTGTACCTCGGTTATGGTTTCGGAATTTGATAGCGATAAAATTGTTAATCTTGCAATCAATCACGGCGCAGTATATTATTTCATAAAACCCGTGGCTCCGCAGATTATAGCCGAAAGAATTACCGATATTTTAAGCGATAAAACTTTTGACTATAAAATATCTACGGAAATACGCGATAAGCGCAAAACAGTTTCACTTGACGAGAAAATCAGCAACATATTTATAACCATCGGCATTCCTCCGCATATCAAGGGATTTACATATCTGCGCGAAGGTATAAAACTTGCGGTTGATGACCCTTCGATTATCAATAAAGTCACGAAAGAGCTTTATCCGAAAATAGGCGAGAAATTTTCAACTTCTTCGAGCAAAGTAGAAAGAGCAATCAGGCACGCAATAGAAGTTGCGTGGAACAGAGGCAGAACCGACGCCATAAGTTCGATTTTCGGCGCGCGTGTTTACATAGGTAACGAACGCCCGACTAACAGTGAATTTATTGCTCTCGTTGCGGACAAGTTAATACTCGACAATTTAATGTAAATTGCAAATAAAAAGACAGCCGTAAATGCGGCTGTCTTTTTATTTTATATTTAAAATCAGAATTGCTATTTACAAACAAACGCAAATATCGTATAATTAAATAAATCAAATTAATTAATAGGTTAGTTATGTTAAAAGTAAACGGAGTTACAAAGAAGTATGTCTCCAAAAGGGGAAGCGAGTGCGATGCGTTGCAGGGCGTAAGTTTTGAATTGCCTGAAAAAGGACTGTACTTCATTCTCGGTAAAAGCGGTAGCGGAAAATCTACACTTTTAAATTTGCTCGGCGGATTGGATAAATGTACAAGCGGCGACATTATT
Source organism: uncultured Clostridia bacterium (assembly GCA_947245485.1). Classification (GTDB taxonomy): domain Bacteria; phylum Bacillota; class Clostridia; order Christensenellales; family Borkfalkiaceae; genus Coproplasma. Next base: position 13,675 of record CAMXOH010000038.1, read on the forward strand.
TTAAACGGATTGAATATTTGCAAAATGGATGCCGCACAGCTCGACGTTTACCGCAATGAATATTTAGGCTTTATTTTTCAGGAATTTAACCTCATTGAAAATTTATCGGTAACAGAAAATGTTTCTCTGCCGCTCTCGCTTCAAAGTATAAATACTGAGGGACAGGCTCAAACGGCTTTGGAAGAAGTCGGTTTAAGTGGAATGGGAGCAAGGTTTCCGTACGAACTTTCAGGCGGGCAAAAACAGCGCGTTGCAATAGCACGTGCGCTTGTAAAATATCCTAAAATAATCCTTGCAGACGAGCCTACGGGCAATCTTGACAGCGAAACTGGTAATGACATTTTTGACTTGCTTGTGAGCCTTTCCAAGAACAAACTTATAATAGTAGTATCGCACGATAGAGAAAGTGCTGAAAATTACGGTGACGGTATAATTGAGTTACAGGACGGAAAAATTATAAAGAACACTTGCACGCAGGTCGAAGAAATACAGGAAGAACCTGCGGATTTGAAACAATTTCGCACTAATCTTCCAAACGGCGTAGCTTTCAAAATGGGGTTTTCCAATCTCTTAAAAAAGAAAGTGCGCAGTATATCTTGTTTATTGATTGCGATATTTACCATTCTTTCAATAGCTGTATCGCAAATGATTTTAAGCTATACTCCCGAATATGCAGTTTATCGTCAGGCGAAAAATAACGGAATTTCCCACATAGTTTTACAGCAGGGCGAAAAAACTTTTTTCGGACTTAATTCTGGTTACGGCTATATACCGCAAAGCACAATGGCGAGTGTAAAAGATAAGTATGGCGCCGGATTTATAACGCAGGATAGTCTTGACACATATTTTGGCGGAGGCAGCACGAGATATATAGAAAGCGCAGATGAGCTTATGGCGGCCGGGTACGATTTTATTGGCGAATATTTGCCTTTGAACAGAGAGAGCGTTTATATTTCAGAAGAATATATCGAATACTTGTTAAGTCAAAGATATGAAAGCAGATACTATGTTTATGAAAACGGCGAATTTATTAAATTAGATAGAACAAAGTATAATAAAAATAACCTTTTAGGCAAAACGATATGCTTTTCAATTACACCCGATTCAAGATTTAATAGCGTAATTGCCGGAATTGTTGCAACCGCCGAATATAACGTAAGTTATAATAATGCCGGTTTAATGGCTATGGAAAAGGAGTGGAACAACTATATAAACGGAACACTGTTTGAGTTAAAAGGAAAAGTCAAACAGATTGATTACAGTTATAATTCGGAAGAAGGGAAAAATGCGGCATTGGGACAAAAATTCGAAATTGCATTTGCCTCTTCCGCGGCGCAATATGCAACCGATTTGCAGACAGACATTTACGGCGCATTTTCCGACGCAGAGTTTAACACAGTAAACGTCGGCGATATATTTACCGAAAACGGCGTATTGAACAGTATTCCTGCACAGTTTGGCGATAACGAAATAATTATTTCTTATGATGTTTATAAAGAGCTGTTCCCTGATGCAAAAGACGTAATCTATTATTCGTCAGGTAACTTGCCCGAGCATTTAAACGAAAAAATAAGTTTGTCTGTTAAAGAAAGCGAAAGCAATTATAAGTGCAAAACTTACGAAAATCTGATTTTAAAGGGCGTTTCCTTTAAATCATATCATAATTATAATGAATCAAATTATAAAGTAGTTCTATGTTTAGATAAATCTACCGAACTGTACAACGATACTGTGGGATATAAGAATTTAATAGTAAATATTTCAGACGTTAACAATCTTTACACGTTTTTAAAAGACATGCGGAAAATGAACGTTAACGCGTATGTAGCTAATTCCGATTTATTTTATGATTTCGAGGTGACGGCAAACCAATTCGGTTTAGTATT
>CAMXOH010000039.1 GCA_947245485.1 uncultured Clostridia bacterium
AACCTTTATTCTACCCCGCGACTATCGCGGGGTTTTAGTTTACACAAAAAGGCGGAAGCGACGAAAGTCGCTTCCGCTCTTTTCAAAAAATACCCGCATTACCGTGCGCGCCGTCGCCAACGCGCACGGCTTTATTTATTAATTTTTAACTTTCTTCTTTTGTTAAATCGCCGTCGGTACAATGAACAATATAATTACCTGTATTAGAATTCCAAAAATAATATTTGGTAATACCATGCCATTGCTTTTTTGTACCTTTGTAATTTATTGTTTCAAGTCCACTGCAATAAAAGAACACATAGGCAGGTATAGTGGTTACATTCTCTCCTATTAATACAGTGGTAAGGTTTTCACAATCGCTGAATATAGGAGAATTGTATGAACCCGCACTCTTACAAGCCGTAGCATTCCAATACACCGTTTCAAGTCCGCTGCAACCGCTGAACGCACTATCGCTGATTCTCGTCACGCCATTTCCGATTGTTATGCTCGTTAATCCGCTACAATTATAGAACGCCAAGTCACCAATAGATGTCACGCTATCGGGTATTTTCACGCTCGTCAACCCACTACAACCGCTGAACGCAGAACCGCCTATACTTGTTACGCTGTCGGGTATGGTTATACTCGTCAACCCGCTGCAATCATAGAACGCATTATCGCCGATACTTGTTACACCGTTTCCGATTGTTACGCTCGTCAATCCACTGCAACCATAGAACAAAGAATAGCCGATACTTGTTACACCGTTTCCGATTGTTACGCTCGTCAACCCACTACAACCGCTGAACACCCATTCACTGATACTCGTTACACTGTCGGATATGGTTACGCTCGTCAATCCACTGCAACCATAGAACGCAGCATAGCCGATACTTGTTACACTGTCGGGGATTACTAATTCGCCAGTTATTTCTTCACCATCTATGTATAACTTTTTATTGCTTGAACTATATTTCATTAAGCTATAGAGTCCAGAGATATTGCACCAACTTGCAATATCGCCGTTATAGAATATATCTGTCAAACCACTGCAACCATAGAACGCCAAAAAGCCGATACTTGTTACGCTGTCGGGGATTGTGACGCTTGTTAATCCGCTACAACCACTAAACACAGTATCACCGATAGAAGTGACGCAATCCGGAATAACTAAATCTTTAACAGAATCATCTTTTAAACCCGTAACCTCACAATCCGATACAGATGAACTAAAAATAAAAACATTCATTCCCGGTTTAAGCGTCCACTTAGCAGTATAAGTTTTATCTACTGCGGGCATTTGGAACGTGTATTCAAATTCGCCTGTGAGCTTTGTTTCTCCGTCAAACCAACCTACGAATGTGTAACCGCTGTTTGTTGTAGCGGTAGCGGTTACTTCGTCGCCTGTTTTATACTTTTCATTCAAACTTAAAACCTTGCCTGCATTATCGTTGTTCTTTTCGAGCGTGACTTTACACCACTTTGCCGTATATGTTTTATCTACGGCAGGCATTTGGAATGTGTATTCGAGTTCGTCGGTTAGCTTTGTTTCTCCGTCAAACCAACCTACGAATGTGTAACCGCTGTTTGTTGTCGCGGTAACAGTCACTTCCTCTCCGACTATGTATTTTCCGTTAAGTCCGGAAACACTGCCATACCATTTATTAGAAGTTTGCACGATAGCTTTACACCACTTCGCCGTATAAGTTTTGCTTTCGGCGGGCATTTGGAACGTGTATTCGAGTTCGTCCGTGAGCTTTGTTTCCCCGTCAAACCAACCGACAAATGTGTAACCTCTGTTTGTTGCGGCGGTAACGGTTATTTCTTCTCCAACCGTTATTTTTTGTTCTTCAAACTTTGTTATCTGTCCCGCTTCGGCGCTGTCGGCAACCGTAGAGAACGTATAATAAACCCACTTTGCGCTGTAAATAAATTCTTTTTCAAGCATTTCGAGTTCATGCGAGTCGCTTACTTTTTTATCTCCGTTAAACCAACCGACGAAAGTATAGCCTTGCGAGAGATTATCCAGTTCGGGCGTAAAAGTTCCGCCTATTTCGACGGTATTTTCAGCGTTTGTCACTGCGGGTTCGCCGTCTGTTACGGCAGTTGCGCCGTTTATGCTTGCAGTGAACGTACCAGAAAGCGAAAGTATTTTAACGGTTACGTAACCCGTTACGTTTTTCTTCGAACCGAGTTCGTAAACATAGCAGGCAACGGCGACGCTTGCAGGATTTTCCGCGTCCGCGGTGTAACTTGATTCGTAAGTATTTTGAGCGGAGCTTAACGTAAACTTTACCGTTCCCGTCGTTTTTACGACAAGCGTATATTCCTGCGCCGTCGGCAAATACGCATAGTAAGTTCCCTGCTCTCTGTAAGTTTTTTCTACGTTTAAAGGAACGGTGTTATAACCGTAACCGTCTCTTGTTTCGGGGAAGAGCGCGAGCGGCGAAGTTACTTTTTTGTTGAAATCGAAGTCGGCGGGATTTGTATAAAAAGTTCCGTTATCCTTTTTAGCGTAACGTTGCCAACCTGCGAATACCGAATTTTCGGTTTGCGCGGTCTTTACGGGCAAAACGCAATCCGTACCGTAAGGCACGTATACGATATCTAAAATTTCGGTACAGGTTTTATCCGTATAAGTAACTACGGGAACTGTTTTGAAAGTTTGCAAAACGTCGTCTTCAAACGTATAATACATCTTCTTTTTGGCAAATACGGCGTGCAAATTACTGCCGTAATTTTCCGCGGAAAGATAATTTTCGCCCGAAAAACCCTCTACGTTCGTTAAATATTTACCGTTTTCAAACTGCCAGCCGAGGAAGTCGTAATTTTCTTTCCCGGGCGAGGGCAATGTGAAAAACATTTCATAAGGCGTTACGGTAAGACGGTTTTCAAGCGTTCCGCCGTCCAAGTCAACGGACAGTGTAAGCGGTTTATAAGTCTGATATAAGTCTTTATCTTCTCTTATCGGTTCGGTATAATTAAACTCTTCGTAATTTCCCGTTTGTTCGTTTAAATATACGCGTTTATCGAACTCGAAACCGTTATTGTAGTCGTAAATTTGCGTGTCGGAAGAAAACCGTTCGTTTTCTATTACGCGGATTCTGTCATAAGGTTTTTCCTCGAATTTATTTTTATAAAGATTTATGTAATAGTCGTGTTTTAAGTAAATATCCAAAAGATACGTTTGCCGTACTACGCCGTCGCCGTCGCTTACGGTTATAAACTGTATATTGTTACCGTATTTCAACGTAAACAACTGCGCGCCGTTAGGTACGTTGAAACTGCCTTGATACCAACTCCACGTGTAGCCGGATTTTACTTTATATTCCATTCCGTCCATTTTGCGCAGATTGAAATTATTTGTTTCGCCCACTTTGTCGACGCCGCCCAAATTGTCGCTTGTCAGCTCCACGTAAAGACATTTATCCACGAAGTTGTCCTTACCTATTTCGTCTATCAGACTGTTTTTCGTTCCTTCGGTAGCAGGCTTTAACAATATATAGTCGTCGCCGTACTCCGCAAGTTGTTTTTCCCATTTCGCTTTAAGAGAGAGAGTGCTGTTAGGCATTACGCTTGCGGAAGTGTATTCGTTATCTAAGGCGTCAACCCAGCAAATAAAGTTGTATCCCTTTCTTGTCGGAGTGGGTAAATCTTTCATAAGCTCGCCGACTTTGTACCGCTTCGTTTTTACGGAAACCTCTCCGCCGTTTGCGTCGAAGGCAACCGTTTTAAAATTTTCGGTTTCGGAATCGCCGTTATCTTTGATATAACCGCACACCTTACATACTTCGCCTGAAAAAGTATGCGCGCCCTCTGTGGTTTCTCCGCATTCGATGCACACGCCATTATGTTCGCTTTCGTCATAGGCGTATTCAAAATTATGTTTACAGCTTTCCGTGCCGCCGTTCGTACCTAAAACCGCACACGCGGATACACCGAAAGTTACCGCGGCAAACATAAACGCGACAAGCCAAAGTAAAATTTTCTTTTTCATAGGTTTACTCCCTTTATAATTTTTTGCGGAGAGGTTTGCCCTGAAATTTCAGATAATTTTCCGTAAAAAATAAGGGCGGCATTAAGAGCCGCCCCGCATAACGTACCCTTAACGTCGCCAAACAATTAATTCTCTTTATAAAAAACGGTATTGAAGAACAAACCCATTCTTATAGGAATATAGGTACAAATTATGCCTATACGAGAGAATGGGTATCTGAAATAAAAAAATACCGCTTATAAAGATTTAATTGTTTGGCTTATTGAGTATAACACACCGCCGAAAAATTTTCAAGGGTTTGCGGAATAACTTTTTTTATATTATTCATAATAATTGCAACGATATATAAACGTAAGACGCTCGCCGTTTGGAGAGCAAGGAGGAAAAATGAAAAAAGCAATAAGAATAGGTCTTGCTGCGCTTGCGCTCGCAACCGTTGGCAGCGCGACAGCCGTATTCAACAACTTTTACACAAGCGAAGACTACGCCTCGACGCCCTACGTTCAGACAGCCGTTTTAAGGCAGGGTGCAAGCGGCGGCGAAGTTAAAGAGTTACAGCGCAGACTTAAAGAATGGGGTTACTACAAGGGTTCCGTTGACGGCGTTTACGGCAAAGGCACCGTAGAAGCAGTAAGACTGTTCCAGAAAAAGAACGGACTTACCGCCGACGGCGTTGCGGGAATCGATACGTTCAAAGCGTTGGGAATGAACGATTCAGTAAGAGTTCTCGAAAACGAACAGAACAACCAGAACTCCGGTTCCAATTACACGAGTTCGGACCTCTACCTTCTGGCAAAATGTATCTACGCCGAAGCGAGAGGCGAAAGCTATACGGGACAGGTTGCCGTGGGAGCGGTTATTTTGAACCGCGTGGCATCTTCGAGCTTCCCCAACACCGTTGCGGGCGTTATCTATCAGAAAAACGCTTTCACCGCGGTTTCGGACGGACAAATCAATCTCGAACCCAACAAGACGGCAATGAACGCCGCGTCCGACGCGCTCAACGGCTGGGACCCCACCTACGGTTGTCTTTACTACTACAACCCCGCAGTGGCTACAAGCTCATGGATTTTCGGAAGACAGACTGTTACCACGATTGGTAAGCACGTGTTTGCAATATAGGAGGAGAATAAGTGAAGAAAGAAATTTCAAGCGGAACGGAAAAAGCCGAAAGACTGACGAACAAGAGCGCGAAATCCGCGCCCGCGAAAAAATCGCAAACGGCGAAACCCAAGAACGTTAAAAAGACGGGCGTAAAGAAGAGCGAAACGGTTAAAACCGCCGCTGAGGAAAAACCCGTAAAAACTGAAAAACCCGTTAAAGGAAACGTTAAAAAAGTAAAAGAAAAGAAAGTTAAAAAGGCTAAAAAAGTTAAACAGCTCAGCGAAAAGCGCATTCAGAAACAGAAGCAGCGCGAGCAGAAAAAACTCGAAGCGGCTAAAATAAGAGCCGAAAAAAAGCAGAAGCGCCTTGAAAAGAAACTCGAACACAAGCAAAAGCGTCTTGACGCGCTTACCGCTTTCAAAGAGAAGGCGGCTGAACGCAAAGAGAAAAGACGCGAACGCAGAGATATGCTCAAACACGAGTCCAAGGAAGCGCGTATGCAGCGTATAGCGGAAGAACGCGAGGCAAAAATGCAGGCGCGCGTAGCTAAGCGCGAAGCGGAAGCCGCTAAAAAGCAGGCTCAACGCGAACACCGCCTCAAAGTCCGCGCGGAAAAACGCGCCGACGCAAAAGAAAGACGCCACGCGCCCGGCTTCGGCGGTTGGCTTGCGGCGGTTATCGCTCTCGGCGTGACCACCCTTGCTCTCGGTTCTATGATGACTTTCGGTTGGATGAATATGAACGGAATGCAAGCCGAAATGGCGGGCGTTCACACCCAGTCGCTCTACGAGCTTAACTCGATAGTAGACAACCTCGACGCAAATCTTTCAAAGGCGAGAGTTTCCAACTCTTCCGACGAGCAGGTGAAAATTCTTACCGATATAGCTATCGAAAGCGAAATGGCGGAAGTCATTCTCGAAAGAATGCCCGTGGAAACACAGCTTACGCAGAATATGACTTCGTTTGTAAACAAAATGGGCGACAGCGCGCAGTCTATGCTCTATGCAGTGGCGCGCGGCGAAAAACTTACCGACAGCCAAAAGGCGTCCATTAAGTATATGTACGAAATGAACACCGAAATGAAGCGTATTTTAAACGAACTTTGCGCGAACTGTTCCGAAAAAGAAATGCTCAAAGCTATGAAAGGCAAAAAGGGCAACCTTATGACTCAAACCTTCGGCGAACTCGAAAACAATTCCATTGAAACGCCTAAGGAAATCAACGACGGTCCTTTCTCCGACAGCATAAAGAAAGTCAGCGCGAAAAATCTCGAAGCGTTGGAAGAAATCAGTTCGGCAAAAGCGGAAGAACTCGCAAAAGAATATTTCGAAGATTACGGTCTTACCGAAGTTCGTTGCACGGGCGAAACTATCGCACAGCAACTCGAATGTTTCAATATAGTTTTACAGACAAGAGACGGCGAAATGCTTGCACAGCTCTCCAAAAAGGGCGGCAAGGTAGTTATGTTCGACAGCTACAAGGACTGCAATTCCAAGAATTTCTCGATTGAGAGATGTATAGACATTGCGGAAGATTTCCTCGACGAACTCGGTTTCGACGATATGGAAGCGGTATGGACGAGCGAAAACGGCACCACCTGCAATCTTAACTTCGCATACGAACAGGACGGCATAATCGTCTATTCGGATATGATTAAAGTCAAAGTCTGCGAAGAAAGAGGAATAGTTACGGGTATGGAAGGACTTTCTTACGTGCTTAACCACACCACAAGATGCCTGCCCGAAGCAAAAATCAGCAAATCGGAAGCGGCAGAAAGTCTTAATCCCGAGTTCGAAGTAAGCGGTTCGCGTCTTACGGTTATCCCCTTTGAAGAAGACGAAGCTCTTGCCTATGAGTTCTACGGAACTTACGGCGGCAACACCTATTATATTTACGTTGACGCTTTAACGGGTAAAGAAATCCAAGTATTCACCGTTATCGGCACCGCACAGGGCAAAGCGTTAATGTAATAAGTTGGTTAAACGTATAAAAATTAAACAAAATAAAAACTCCGCACGCTAATGTCAGCGCGCGGAGTTTTCCTTCTTTTCTCGGCATAATAAGTTCAAAATTTCCCTATATAACTTTTGAGTTAATACTGATTTTAGTTTTCCATCCTTTGCAAAGCGATACAATTTCATCCGATAAATCTTGAAACTCTTCTTTAAATGCGTTTTCCAAGTCTTTTTGCATTTGCGAACGCACTTCTTTCGCTTCCTTTTCAAGAGCGCTTTTCTCAACATTCGGGACATCGCTCGACGCTCTGAAATCAAACCATATTTCTGCTTCTAACGTCTTAAATGTTTTCTGTTTAAAAATCTCATAGCGGAATGAATCGACTACTCCGTAATAATGCGTACTATTTAACCATTCATTTTCCACATTTTTAACTGCTCTGCCAAAAGCAAATTCCAACTCATCAACGGCATCGTCGTAACTGCATGAAATAGATAAATTCGTATTTACTTCTTTTTGACACTGTTTAGCTTTTTCTGTATCTTCTTCCGCTTGTATTTTATCGTAATAATTATTAAAGCGGCGTATTTTTGTTCCATAAAACATTATTCCGCGTTCTTTTTTAATTATAATGATAATCGGTATTATCAATAATATGCTTAATATCAGACCGAAATAGAAATTAAAAAAACTATGTACGGCTTTACCGAGATATAATAAAATTACGCTCAGAAAATAGCTGACGATGAACGCGGCAAGCACAACAAAACAATTCAATATCGGGTGCCAATCTTTTTCGTCGTTTTTCATAATAATAAAATAGCAAATAAAATTTATAACGGCATATAAAAACCACATAGTTGAAAATGCTTCTACCCACGGGTTATTAAACTCCTTTTGCGCTACAATAACTATTAATATCATAAACAACGCAAACAAATTAATAATTGTGCCTAGAATTACTAACACATAACGCAGTAAAGCGGCTTTTTTTGATTTTCTGTCTCCTAACGAATCAAACGCTAAAAAGTAAAGAAATTGCCCGAACAACATTAACATTCCCAATATCGTATATGCGTTATCGAGTTTGACCGCCACTGTGAATAGCAATATGAAAAATAATGTTATTGTTAGTCCCAGACTCAAAAAAAATCTTACCCACTTCTTATCAAATACTTTCATCGCAATCCTCTTTTTTATCTAATGTATACATTATATATTGAAAACAGTATATAACCGCAAAGTCTATTTGTCAAGCGATTTGTTAATATATAATGTGAACATTAGTATAATGAAAACATTAGTTATTGCGAGGATTATATATGAAATTGCGCATTCTGGATATTTTAAAAAAACAGAACAGGACGAAATACTGGCTTTATATTCAAATGGGGATGAGCTATCAGAACTTTAACAAAATGATTAATAACGAAACAAAGAGCATTAAGTACGAAAATTTGCAGGCGCTTTGCGATATATTGAACTGTACGCCCAACGATTTGTTCGACGAATACTACACCGAATAAAAAAACTATGCGCCGTGCGAAATTCGCACGGCGCTACATTTATATTTAAACCTTTTTTTGCGCTTTTAAACGGTTTTTAAGGTGATGTTTTCGTAAAAAATTATTCACGAAAACTTAACCGAAAAAAGGTTTTTAAACTGTCCGGAATGGGTATTATTTAAATGAACGGAGCAAATGAAATACCGTTCGTAAAAAAAATTTTATTTATTCGGAGGTTTTATTATGAAACGCTATTTACCTGAAAGATACGATGAAACAAAGAGTCTGTTCGACGCATTCGACAGTTTGTTCAAACCGCTGTTCTTCGAGGAAACAAGAGAAATGAGAACGGATATCAGCGAAACCGAAAACGGTTACAGACTTGATATCGAAATGCCGGGATTCAAGAAAAACGAAATAAGCGTGTCGCTCGACGACGGCTATCTCAACGTAAGCGGCACCAAGAAGTCGGGCGGCGAAAGCGGCGGCGCGCACGGCGGAAGATATTTGAGAAAGGAAAGAAGCGAATCTTTCCGCAGAACGTTTTTCGTTGGCGACGACGTTCCAGAAGAGAGCATCAAGGCGAAATACGAGGACGGAGTGCTCTGCCTTACGCTTCCCAAGAGCCAACCCAAGCAGGTACGCTCTCATTCCATCGCAATAGAATAAATTAGATACCCATACGTCTTGAAAGGGCGAGGGAGCAGAAAATATTTCTGCTCCCTCGCTTTATTCTGTTCCGCTTTCGTAATTTGCCGCGGAAATCAATTTTACTGTTTGTCGATTATATCGAGAATTTCGGAAATTCTCTCCAAATCGTCTCGCGAATAATAATCTATGTAAATTCTACCCTTCTTATCGGTTCCTATTAAACTTACTTTCGTGCGGAAAGCAAACCGCATACGTTCAACAAGCTGTTTAAGTTCGACGGAAGCGATGGCGCGCTTTTTCTTTTTGCGTTCGTCCAAAACTTCGGGAGCGATTGTGTAAGCGCGGACTTTCTTTTCGAGTTCTCTTACGGAAGTCTGGTTCTTTATCGCGTCGGTTGCAAATTTGAGCTGTTCTTCCGCGTTGAGAAGAACGATTGTTCTCGCGTGTCCCGCCGAAAGTTTTCCTTCCGCCACGAGCGACATTACGTCGGGCGTGAGATGCAAAAGCCTGAGCGTGTTCGCAATCGCGGGACGGGATTTGCCTATTCTTTCGGCAAGCTCGTCCTGCGTCAGTTTATAGTCTACCATAAGCTGTTTCATCGCCGTCGCCGCTTCGATGGGGTTCAGGTCCTCGCGCTGTAAGTTTTCTATGAGGGAAATTTCTTTTATTTCCCTGTCGCTGTAATTTCTGATTACGACGGGAATGGAATCCTTGCCAGCAAGTTTGCTTGCGCGGAAACGGCGTTCGCCCGCGATAATCATATAAGTGCCGTCTTTGTTATCGTTGACAACGATGGGCATTATAACGCCGTGCTTTCTAATCGAGTCGGCAAGTTCTTTCAATGCCTGTTCGTCGAAATTCTTTCTCGGCTGATTCGGGTTTGCCGAAATCAGTTCGAGTTTCATATCCTCGGCGTTCTTTCTCTCCTCCTCGGTATAGCCGAACATACTCTTGTGTTCGAACAAATTTTCGTAAGCCGATTCGGTGTCTTTAATTAATTCGTCAAATCCTTTGCCTAATCCTTTATTGCCTTTTGCCATATTTTACCTCTCTCAGTATTGAACCGTTTAAATGTTTACCGTGAAACCGTAAAGTTAAATTCACTTGATTTTAAGTCTACAAAATCATAACTACGTGTGCAACACATAATTTGCACAAGACCTAAAAGGGCACGGTACCGGTAGCGCTGTTCGCGCGTTGAAGAGCTGTCAACCGCAAATAGTGCCCCGCTACCGTAAATGCGTTCATTCTTTCGTCATTGCGAGCGTAGCGCGGCAATCCAGTCATTTTGTTCGTCTTTTCCGGATTGCTTCGTCACCTACGGTTCCTCGCAATGACGACAAAACAGCAACGCTTCCGCTTCTTTTTTGTCTCCCGCATAGCGAGATGTTGTCTTTTAGCAATCATAACACTGTGCGCCATTATTTTTTATATGGCGCAATGAACGTTTTGCTTTTAAAACTCTGCAAAAACAGTTTATCTCTGGTGCGACAAGAACTCTTCCGTCAACGCCTTATACGCCCTCGCGCCCACGCATTTTGGGTCGTAAAGCATAATCGGCTTGCCGTGGCTGGGAGCTTCGGCAAGTCTTATATTGCGGGGAATGATTATCTCATACAGTTTCTTTTTAAAGAACTTTTTAATCTCGGCGGCAATTTGCTTTGAAATGAGAGCTCTGCCGTCATACATTGTTATTACGACTCCCTCTATCTGCAAATTGGGATTGAGATGCTGTTTTACGAGGGCGATTGTGTTCATAAGCTGACTCACGCCCTCCATTGCAAAATATTCGCTCTGTAACGGAATTATAACCGAATCCGCGGCAACCCACGCGTTTATGGTTAGCAGTCCGAGCGAAGGCGGACAGTCTATAAATATGTAGTCGTAATCGGAGCGGATTTTTTCGAGAGCGTTTTTAAGTATTCTCTCCCGGCTCTTCTTATAGACTAAATCAACTTCCGCCCCCGTCAAATCGACGTTCGCAGGCAGAATATCGAGATATTTAACCTGCGTAGGCAGAATATTTGCGGCGGCGTTGTCGTCCTCTATAAGCACGTTGTAAACTGATTTTTTAAGCGCGCTTTTAGAGAACCCCAAACCCGTAGTCGCATTGCCCTGCGAGTCTATATCGACAAGCAGAGTTTTTTTACCGAACTCCGCGCAGTACGCCGCCATATTCACGGCGGTAGTGGTTTTACCCACACCGCCTTTTTTATTGGTAAACGCTATTATTTTTCCCATAATTCTTCTCTACGTTTCACGTGAAACTTAACTTTCGTACTTTTTGAAAAAGCTCTCGGCACGGTCGCCGTCGTGTTCGTCCATATACTTTATAACTTCTTCGTAAGTCTTGCCTTCGATAAGCATATCGACTTCTTCGGTGTAAATAGTTTCGCGTTCTATAAGAACTCTCGCCATATTGTCGAGTATCGAACGGTTTTCGCTCAACAGTTTACGTGCGCGTTCATGCTGAGTCGAAATTATATCGCGCACTTCGTCGTCAATCATTTTAGCCGTTTCTTCGGAGTACGGTGCGTGCGTTGCCATATCTTTACCTATAAACACAGGCTGTGAATCGTCGCTGTAACTTATAAGTCCGAGTTTTTCGCTCATACCGAACTCTGTAACCATTGCGCGGGCAAACTTAGTCGCCTGCTTAATATCGCCCATCGCGCCCGACGAAATATCTTTAATTACAAGTTCTTCGGCAACTCTTCCTCCAAGGCTCATACATATATCGTCCAGCATAAAGTTTCTCGAATAGTATCCGCGGTCGGTTTCGGGACGCATCATCGTGAAGCCGCCTGCGTTGCCGCGGGGTATAATCGTTACCTCGTGAACAGGGTCGCAGTTCTTACAAAGTTTTGCGAGTATGCAGTGTCCCGCTTCATGGAATGCGGTGAGTCTCTTTTCGGATTCGGTAACAACCTTACTCTTCTTTGCGGGTCCCATTGCAACTTTATCTATACTTTCGAAAAGCTCGGAATTGGTGATAAATTTCTTTCCCGCTCTTGCCGCGAGTATCGCCGCTTCGTTTAAAAGGTTCGCGAGGTCTGCTCCCGAGAAGCCTGCCGTAAGTCTTGCAACCGTTTTGAAATTGACGTCGGGTGCAAGCGGCTTATTGCGCGCGTGCACTTTTAATATTTGTTCTCTGCCTTTAACGTCGGGTAAATTGACGTAAACCTGTCTGTCAAAGCGTCCGGGACGGGTGAGCGCGGGGTCGAGAATGTCAGCGCGGTTAGTCGCCGCCATAACGATTACGCCCTCGTTCGACTCGAAGCCGTCCATCTGAACGAGAATCTGGTTCAAAGTCTGCTCTCTCTCGTCGTTGCCGCCGCCGAGTCCCGCGCCGCGGTGTCTGCCGACTGCGTCTATTTCATCGATAAATATAATGCAGGGTTGGTTCTTCTTCGCCATTTCAAACAAATCGCGCACTCTCGAAGCGCCGACGCCGACGTACATCTCAACGAAGTCCGAGCCCGATACAGAGAAGAACGGAACGCCCGCTTCGCCTGCGACAGCCTTTGCAAAAAGCGTTTTACCCGTTCCCGGAGGTCCTACAAGGAGAACGCCTCTCGGTATTCTCGCTCCTAAATCCGAAAACTTTTTGGGTTCGCGCAGGAACTCTACAATCTCCGCAAGTTCGACTTTCTCTTCCTCTGCGCCCGCTACGTCTGTAAAGCGCACCTTAATATTAGTGGAAACACGAGCCTTGGTTTTGGCAAAGCTCATTACCTTTCCCGCTCCGCCCATCGAAGAACGGATAATAAGGAAGAACACCACGCATACGACTACAAGCATCAGAACGGAAAACGCGGTTGAAACCCAGCTTCCCGCATTCGGGTTCGCCTGGTCGATTATAACGCCGCACTGTTGCCATTTAATGAAAGTCGGAGAGTCCCAACTCTCTACGTTATAGGGCGAAGGTCCGAAACAGTAATAGGATTTAATCAAATTGCCGTTGGCGTTTTTGGTGTAACCCGTATACTCGTAACTGTCGGTGGCTATCTTCCATATTACTATAAGCGACGATTTTTCGTCTTCCGTGACGATAACGCCCTTATCGTTTACCTTGTAGCCTTCCAATACCTTGTCGTCGTCGAGAATGCTGTAAATTCTTCCGTCCTCTCCGACGTTTGCCTTTCCTTCCGAATTATAATACTGCGTATTCTCTACGTACTCCTGAAATTGAGTGCGTTCAAGTTTTTTTGCACCGCCGTTAACAAGCTGCGTAACTATGATTACGACAACTGCGGCAATGAGCGCAAGCATAATAACCCAGGAAATAATTCTGCCTTTTTTACTCAAAATTCACTCCTTGATTAAATCGGGTTCAAGCGGAATTTTAAAATATTTTCCGCTTTCCGATTGCATTTTTTTGAACATTAAATATTTTAGCATAATAAAACGCCGTTTTCAAGTGTTTAAGTTCTATATTTTCACAGTTCACTTAAATTTTTTCTTATTTTCACTTAACGGTATGCCTGTTTTTGAAACATAATTTTTAACGTATTTATTAAAATTTTTATATGCGCCTAAGTAATTTTACCATATTTAAACGTTCCACGTGAAACTTTCAACCAAATTTTTTAACGTTAAATATGTTTCACGTGAAACATAAAGCGCGATTATTTGCTTGCTTTTGTTTAAATGTTAATAACTTTCTGTTGAATTGTGGAATTTATTGTTAACAACTTAAAACTGCCTTAACGTTTACCTTAATAAAAATTTTAAAAATTTCCGACGCGAAAACAGTTTTTTAATGATTAATGCGCCGTTCTATAATATAAGCGCACTATTTAATTTATTGATTTGCGCCGTTTATAAATTTAAACGTCTATACTATTTTGTGTATTTAAGGACTTTAAAATGCCTTTTTATTAACAAAATTTAAAAAGTAATTATATTTTAATAATAAGAAGTCAATAACTTCTGCGAGGTTAAAATTATGGACTATTCGTTTAATTTGTATAATTCGCTTGCGCCGAGCGGAATTTATCTGGCGCTTAAAAAAATAATGCCGACTGACGGCGCGGCGCCCGTAATTTTGTGTATAGGAAGCGATTTATCGGTAGGCGACAGCCTCGGTCCAGTTACGGGAACTAAACTTAAACAGTCTCTTGCAGGTTTAAACTGTTACGTATACGGAACTCTCGCAAAACCCATAACCGCGCACGAAGTTAAGTATATGAACGATTTTTTAAAGTTCACCCATCCGTCAAGTCCGATTATAGCAATCGACGCCGCAGTCGGACTCGCCGGCGACATCGGTCTAATCAAAGTTGCGCAGAAAGGTTTGAAACCCGGCAGCGGAGCGAACAAGAAACTTGACAAAGTCGGCGACGTTTCGATTATGGGAATTATAGCCGAGCAGTCGGTTTTCAATTATTCGCTCTTTTCGTCCACAAGGCTGAACGTAATCTATAAAATGTCGGAAATAATCGCTGAAGGAGTTTCTTCGTTCGTTTTGGACTACATTCAGAACGCAAACGTAAAAGAAGTTTCGGACAACGTTTTAAAAGCGTTTATTTAATATACGCAAAATATTATCAATAAAATTGCGCTTACATAGCGCAAACAAAAAAAATAATAATCCACCCGCATAGCGGGTGGTATTTCATTTTCGGGCAATAAACCCTAATCACTACTTGCTGCGCACAAGTGCGCGTATTTTAGACCTGCCTGTCATGCATCATCTTGCTACCCGTCATCGGGTACCGTCATTGCGAGCCTACTTGTTGGCGCGGCAATCCAGACGTAATGCATTATTTTTACGTAACAAACACTTTTCTCGTCATTGCGAGGGAGCATCGCGAACGCGGCAATCCAGTCATTTTGTTCGTCTTTTCCGGATTGCTTCACTGCGTTCGCAATGACGGCACCAAGACAATACAAACGTTAATCTGTAATTTAGCTGAATACCCGTCATTGCGAGGGAGCATCGCGAACGCGGCAATCCAGTCATTTTGTTCGTCTT
>CAMXOH010000040.1 GCA_947245485.1 uncultured Clostridia bacterium
CGAATGCGCAAACCCGGGAGGTTCTCTTAAAGATGGAAGAAAACACAGAAGTTAAAGCAACGAACTCAATGGCGGATGTAGTTGCTAAAATCGAAAACGAATCGAAGTTCAAGAAAGGACAAATCGTTCAGGCGACTATATCGCAAGCTACGGAAGAAGGTTTGCAGATTCTTTTGCCGTTCTCGAAAAAAGAAGTTGCTTTGAGTAAAGACGAGATTGACTGTGAACAGTATAACGCCGACGATTACGTTGATAAAATCGGCGAAACAATCGATTTGCTTGTCGTGGAGCTTAAACCTTCTTTGAAACTCTCGCAAAAAATGATTAGAACCTTAAAAGAGGAAGAATCGTTAAGCGCGGAAATAGAATCGGGCAAAGAATTTACGGTAGTTTGTACCGGTACTAATAAGGGCGGACTTGTTTCCCAGCTCGGAACTTATTCGGTGTTTGTACCAGCAAAAGAAATCCGTCCCGGATTTGTTAAAGATTTAAGCAAGTACGAAGGAAAGACTCTTCGTCTTCGCGCACTTGAAATCAGAAAGAGCGGCAGAAAGGAAATTATCGCATCTCAGCGCGTTATTTTGCAGGAAGAGCATGAAGCGAAAGAAGCTGCAAAAATTGCGAAAGAAGAAGAATTTTTTGCAAATATCGCAGTAGGCGACGTTGTAGAAGGTAAAGTCGAAAGGGCAACCAATTTCGGCGCGTTTGTTTCCGTAAACGGTTTCGACTGCCTTGCTCATATTTCCGACCTTTCCTGGACGGGCGTTGAAAACGTTAAGGACGTTCTTGAAATCGGCAAAACCTATGAGTTCAAAGTACTCAAAATCGATAAAGAAACCAAGAAAGTCTCGATTGGCTATAAACAGCTTCAGCCCCAGCCTTGGGATTTAGTAGAAGGCAAGTATGAAGTAGGCGAAGTAATTCACGGCAAAGTTGTCAGAATCGTTCCTTTCGGCGCATTCGTAGAAGTTGAAAAAGGCATTGACGGACTTGTTCATGTTTCTCAGATTAGCTATGAAAGAATAGAAACTCCCGCTTCCGTACTCAACGTTGGCGACGAAGTTGACGCAAAGATTATCGCTCTTGACGTTGACGCAAAGAAGATGAACCTTTCGATTAAGGCAATTCTTCCCGAACCCGAAAGAGCGCCCCGCGCGCCCAGAAACAACGATGGCGGCGAAGAAAGAGAAAATCGCAAGTCGCGTTTCACGAGAAGAAATTCCGACGACGAACTTTCGACTTGGAGCGAAGGCAGCATTTCGGGAACTTCAATCGGCGATTTACTTGCAAATGCAAAAAACAATAAATAATTAAAAAATATTTAAAAGGTTCCGAATTTCGGAACCTTTATTTTTGTTTATTCCGAAAGTTTAATCATAATGAAAAGCGTTTATAAAATAAGAGTTAAAAAATTTTGAGGTACTTAAAATGAAAAGAGAAGGTAACATTAAAATTTCAAGCGAAAATATGATGCCTATTATTAAAAAGTGGCTTTATTCGGATAAAGACATTTTTTTAAGAGAAATTGTAGCTAACGGCATTGACGCAATAACAAAATTCAAGAAACTCGTTTCAATGGGCGAAACTACCGATAGCGGAGAAGAATTTAATATTAAAATTTCCGTTGACAAAAAGGCAAGGACGCTTACCGTTGAAGACAACGGAATAGGTATGACCGAAGAAGAAGTCGAAAGTTACATAACCCAGATTGCGTTTTCAGGTGCTTCCGATTTCCTTGCAAAATATGAAAAGGCAGGCGGCGACGGGATTATCGGACATTTCGGCTTAGGTTTTTACTCGGCTTATATGGTGTCCGAAACGGTAGAAATTTTCACCAAGTCGTACAAAGATACTCCAGCGGTTCATTGGGAATCTGACGGAAACGCAACTTACAGTATAGAAGAGTGCGAAAAGAGTGAGCGCGGAACTAAAATTGTAATGCACATTTCCAAGGAAGAGAAAGAATTCCTTGAAGAAAGCAATATTAAAAATCTCGTAAGAAAATATTGTTCTTTTATGCCCTATAATGTTTACGTTTCGTTCAAGGGCGACGGGAAAGACGAACCGCTTAACTCAACCGTTCCTCTTTATGCTAAAAATCCGAAAGATTGCACCGACGAGGACTATAAAAAATTCTACCGCGACACCTTTATGGATTACAATGAACCTATCTTTTGGGTGCATCTGAATATGGATTATCCTTTCAATTTGAAAGGAATACTGTATTTCCCGAAAGTAAGAAATAAAGTCGAACTCGAACGCGGTAAAGTCAAACTTTATTGCAACCAGGTATTCATAGCCGATAATATCAAAGAGGTAATTCCCGAATTTTTAATGTTGTTAAACGGTGTTATCGACTGTCCCGATATTCCTCTCAACGTATCGCGCAGTTTCCTTCAAAATGACAGGGAAGTAAGAAAGATTAGCAAGCATATCACAAAGAAAGTTGCGGACAAACTTACTTCGCTTTTCAAAAACGACAGACAAAAGTATGAAACTTATTGGGAAGATACTTCCAACTTCATTAAATTCGGTTGCATAAAGGACGAAGAGTTCTATGATAAAGTCAAAGATATTATAATCTATAAGGATATTAACGGTAAATTTGTTAACTTCAAAGAACTTTTGAGAGAAGAATCTGCCGCCGAAGGGAAGAAAGACGAAGAAAAGAAAGCTAAAACGGTTTATTACGCGTCAGACGAGTTACAGCAAGCGCAATATATTAAAATGTTCAAGGATGCAGGTTTAAGCGCAATTCTTTGCGACACGTTTATTGACCCGCACTTTTTAAGTTTTATTGAATATAAAACGCCCGATAAATTGAATTTTAAGCGTATCGACGCAGACGTTGACGGCGCGCTTAAAGACGGCGACGGCGTTGAAGACACAGTACTTGCCGATATATTCAAAAACTCATTGAATAACGACAAAATTACAGTCAAATTCGAAAAATTGAAAACTGACGTGCCTGCTATTCTTATTACGGACGAATATATGCGCCGTTACTCGGAAATGGGACAAATGTACGGAATGTCTAACGGCGAACTTGCGTTGACTTTAATCGTAAATACGGCTAACAACGTTATTCAAAAGATGAAAGAGCTTGACTGCGAGAAACAGAAATTTATAGCTAAATACGTTTATTCGCTTGCTTTGCTTTCGTTTAAAAAACTTGAATCTGATGAACTCGATAAGTTTATAAACGCAAACTTACAGCTTTTGGATAATTATATTAAATAAAAAAATCGAAAATAGTTTTAACAGAAACGGTATAGCCAAAATGCTATACCGTTTCTAATTTTGCAGTCTTTAATTTGCAAATTAATCTCATTAAGACCTTGCTTTTTTAGACATTTATTTTTCAATTTTTTTGGATTTTTTTTACATTCGGTATTGAAATATATATAATAGTGTGATAGAATAAGATAGGTAACGGCGGTGCAAAATGACTGATAAGTTAAAGCTGGAAAGTTTCCATAACGGAACTAATTGCAAAGCGTATGAATTTTACGGTTGTCATATTGCCGACGGCGGAAAGTATACTTTCAGAGTGTGGGCGCCTCACGCTGTTTCGGTGAGTGTGGTAGGCACATTCAATCAATGGAATGACGAATTTTCAGTTATGCAACGCCTTTCCGACGGCGAAAGTTTTGAAGTTACGATAAGTGCACAAACAGGCGATATATACAAATATTGCATTTTAACTGCCGACGGACGAAAACTTTTTAAATGCGACCCGTATGCGTTCGGTTCTGATTTGCCTTATTCTACCGCATCGAAAATCAGCGAACTTCCGCAAAGCGATTATAATTCTGCCGTGGAGAACACGCACAGAAAACCTGTTAATATTTTTGAAGTAAATCTTTTGTCTTGGAAAAGGCATAAGGATAAATCATATTATACTTTTGCCGAGCTTGAAAAAACGCTTGTGCCGTACGTTAAGCGAATGGGGTATACCCACGTTGAGCTTATGCCGGTTACGGAGTTTCCTTATGACGGTTCTTGGGGATATCAGGTAACAGGATATTTTTCGGTGACTTCAAGATTGGGTACGCCGAAAGAGTTTAAAAAACTTATCGACGCATTTCATTTCGACGGAATAAAAGTTATTCTTGATTGGGTGCCGGCGCACTTTCCGAAAGACGAGTGGGCGCTATACGAATTTGACGGCGAACCTCTTTACGAATGCCCTTTGTGGGAGAGAATGGAAAGCAGTTGGGGAACGCGGAAATTCGATTTCGGAAGAGCGGAAGTTGACAGTTTTTTGCTATCTTCTGCAACTTTTTTCTTTGATAAATTCGGTATAGACGGTTTGCGCGTTGACGCCGTGGCTTCTATGCTTTATCTTGACTACGATAAAAGACAAGGACAGTGGACGCCTAACGTTTACGGCGATAACCGCAATCTCGTAGCTATTGAATTTATAAAAAAATTAAACGTAAGCATTAAGAAACTTTTTCCCTATGCTGTTTTGGCGGCGGAAGAATCCACGGTATTTCCGAACGTAACAAAGAGCGTTGAAGAAGGCGGTTTGGGTTTCGACTACAAATGGAATCTCGGCTGGATGAACGACGTTCTGTTTTATTGTAAGCAAGACCCGTATTTCAGAAGCTATCATCATAATAAAATTACTTTTTCAATGATGTACGCATTCTCGGAAAAATACATTTTACCTCTTTCCCACGACGAAGTCGTCCACGTTAAAGGCTCGATAATAAATAAAATGTTCGGCGAGTACGAGGACAAATTTGCGGGAGTGCGCGCTTTACTCGGTTTTATGTATGCGCATCCGGGTAAAAAACTCAATTTTATGGGATATGAAACGGCGCAGTTCAAAGAATGGGACTACACGGATTCAATAGAATACTTTCTCAAAAAATTTGTTCAACACCGCAAAATGAGTTCTTTTGTAAAAGCATTGAATTTGTTCTATATCGACTGTGAACCGCTATATGATATAGACGACGGCTGGGACGGATTTAAATGGCGGGTTGTTGACGACAGGAACAGCAATTTACTTGCTTTTACAAGATATGCCGAAAACGGAGAAAGTTTAACGGCAGTAATAAATTTTTCGGGAATAGACTTATTCGGATACTGTATCCCCGTTGACAATGGGAATTATCGCGTGGTTTTCAATTCCGACGCGGCTGTATTCGGCGGTAGCGGAAAATTCAGGAAAAAGATTTATAAAACTCAAAACCAGACAAGTGAAAAAGAGGGATATATTCACGTAGATATTCCCAAGCTCGCTTGTATTTATTTAAAAAAACAATAACAACTTTGGGGGATTTAAACTATGCTAAGAAAAAAAGAATGTGTCGCAATGTTGCTTGCGGGCGGACAGGGAAGCAGACTGTACGCGCTGACAAGTAATATTGCGAAACCGGCAGTTTCTTTCGGAGCAAAGTACAGAATTATCGACTTTCCGCTTTCAAACTGCATAAATTCGGGTATCGATACCGTAGGCGTATTGACGCAGTACCAACCGCTGGTACTCAACGAATACGTCGGAAACGGGCAACCTTGGGACTTGGACAGAACGTTCGGCGGCGTCCATATTCTTTCGCCTTACGAGGCAAAAAACGATACTTCCTGGTACAAAGGAACGGCAAACGCCATCTATCAGAATATCAGATTTATGAAGATGTACGACCCCGAATATGTGCTTATTCTTTCGGGCGACCATATCTATAAAATGGATTACGATAAAATGCTCGCCGCGCATAAAGAAGCAAACGCCGACTGTACAATCGCGTGCATGGAAGTGCCTATAAAGGAAGCATCGAGATTCGGCATACTCAATACAAGACCCGACGGCACTATTTACGAGTTTGAGGAGAAGCCTGCTCATCCGAAGAGCAATCTTGCGTCAATGGGTATTTACATTTTTACGGCTTCTAAGCTGTATAAATATCTCGAACTTGACGAAGCAAATCCCGACTCCGAAAAGGACTTCGGTAAAAACGTTCTTCCCGCTATGCTCAACGCAGGCGAGAAAATGTATTCTTACAGATTCGAAGGTTATTGGAAGGACGTAGGAACCATAAGTTCTCTTTGGGAAGCAAATATGGACTTGCTCGGATTGGTTCCCAATTTCGAGCTCCGTGACCAGGACAGGGTTATGCATTCCAGAAGTCCGCTCGCGCCTCCCGCATTTGTCGCAGGCGAAGTTATAAATTCGATAGTTGCAACAGGCGGTGAAGTTGAAGGAAAGGTTATTAATTCGGTAATAGGTACCGATTGCGTAATAGAAAAAGGCGCGGAAGTAACCGATTGCGTACTAATGGGCAATATTACCGTCAAAGCAGGCGCTAAACTTAATTACGCTATAATCGACGAAGATGTGACAATCGGTGAAAACGCCGTGGTTGGTGCGCCGCGTGAAGAAGCGCTTAAAGTTCAGGGAAAGACGGGCGGAATAGCCGTTCTCGGAAGAGGCGTTTCCGTAAATAGGAACGGTAAAATAGCCGCAGGCGAAATAGTGGATAAAAGCGTATAAGGGAGGATATTTAAAATGGCATCAACAGTTGGCGTTATATTTTCAAGCATAAATGAAGAAAACCTTCCCGAACTCACTAAATTGAGGTCGATTGGTTCTATACCTTACGGCGGCAGATACCGTCTTGTAGACTTTGCTCTGTCGAATATGGTTAATTCTGGCATAACTACTGTCGGAATGATAACGAAAAATAATTACCAGTCGCTTATGGACCATCTCGGTTCAGGAAAAGACTGGGATTTGGCAAGGAAGGAAGGCGGACTTATTTTATTGCCGCCTTACAGCGACGAAACGGAATTTCTCTATAAAAACAGACTTGAAGCGCTTAAAGGAACGGTTTCGTTTCTGCGTAAAGCTAAGGAGGATTTCGTAGTAATAGCGGACAGCGACGCCGTCTATAAACTCGATTACAGCAAGGTAATCGAGTACCACGTAAAGAATAACGCTGATATAACGATGGTATATCATGAACACGAGGTTAAGAAATCGCATTATTACATAACGTTTGAAACCAATAAAGAGGGAAGAATAACTGAGCTTGATATTAATCCTCTTGCAGACGGTATTAAAAAGAATTATATAAACGTTATGGTTGCGCGCACTTCTTTCTTATTGAGATTAATTCAAAACGCGTTCCAACACGGATATACGAGCTTCGGAAAAGATATTTTAAGTCCCGGTATCAAGACGTATAAAATGTACGGATATAAACTTGAAGGATATTATGAAAATATCGATTCGCTTTCATCGTATTTTAAATCGAATTATGACCTTTTGAATAAGGACATAAGAAACGAAATTTTCGGAGACAGAGACGTCTATACAAAAGTAAACGACAGCGCGCCAGCAAAATTCGCGCCTACCGCAAAAGTTAAAAATTCGCTTGTAGCGGACGGTTGTCTTATCGAAGGTACGGTTGAAAACTGCATACTTTTCCGCGGAGTCAAAATAGGAAAAGGTTCGGTAGTAAAGAATTGTATTCTTATGTCGGAAAATATTATAGGAGAAAACTGCAACCTTGCATATGTGGTAAGTGATAAAGATTCGGTAATCCGCGATAATCGCGTTCTTGCCGGATGCGAACTGCAACCTTACTTCATAAATAAAGGTTCGCTGATTTAATTTATTTTAGGGAGGGGAAAATATGGCAACCGCTAAAACAACGGTAAAGACGGCAAAACCTGCCGCTAAAAAAACAACGGCATCGACTGCTGCAAAGACAAAATCCGTAAAAACAACGGTAAAGAAAACTGAAATTAAGGCGCAGGAAAAGAAAAAAATTCTGTTCGTTGCGTCAGAATCAACGCCTTTTATTGCTACCGGCGGACTTGCGGAAGTTATAGGTTCTCTTTCAAAATCGCTTGCGGCAACAGGTAGATTCGACGTGAGAGTGGTAATTCCCTTGTATTCCGATATAAAGAAAGAATACAGAGAAATGTTTTCTTACCTCGGTAATATTTACGTTCACCTTGCTTGGCGTAACCAATATTGCGGAATATTCTCTTACGAACAGGATGGAGTAACTTTCTATTTCATAGATAACGAATTTTATTTCAAACGCCCCGGCTGTTACGGATATTATGACGACGGAGAGAGATTTGCGTTCTTTTCGAGAAGCGTTCTTGAAATTATGCCGTTTTTGAATTTCTATCCCGACGTTATGCACTGTCATGACTGGCAGGCGGCGCTTGCGGCAATATATCTTAAAACGAATTATTGTTTCAGAGAAGAGTTCCAGTTTATAAGAGCATTGTTTACTATCCACAACATAGAATATCAAGGACAGTTTTCGCTCGATTTACTGTGCGATTTGTTTGATATATTCGGTGAATACAGGTATCTTGTAGAGTACAATAATTCGATTAACCTTATGAAAGGCGCAATCGAGTGCTGTGAAAGATTTTCTACCGTAAGTCCTAAATATGCACAGGAAATCAAAGACCCTTATTATGCTCACGGACTTGACCCTATAATAAGAAATAACGAATTTAAGTTAATAGGTATACTGAACGGCATCGACGACGTCAGTTACAGCAGTGAATTTGATAATCATTTGTTCGAAAATTTTACGCCCGATGATTTTTCAAATAAAGCTGTTTGCAAAAGAGAGTTGCAGAAGATGCTCAATCTGCCGCAAAAACCCGATACGCCGATTATTTCTATGGTGACAAGGCTTGTTTCGCATAAAGGATTGGACCTTGTAACGAATATAATCGAAGAATTATTGCAAGACGAAGTGCAGGTAGTTATTTTGGGTACGGGCGAATCTCATTTTGAAGGGTTTTTCCGCGGACTTGCAAACAAATATCCCGACAAGCTCAGCGCAAATATTGTATTTAACGGTGATTTGTCGAGAAAGATTTATTCGGGTTCGGATATATTCTTAATGCCGTCTAAATCGGAGCCTTGCGGACTTTCCCAAATGATAGCTTGCCGCTATGGAACCGTGCCTATTGTTAGAGAAACGGGCGGATTATACGACAGCATAAAGCCGCTTGAAAACGGTTATACTTTCACAAACTATAACGCGCACGATATGTTATTCGTCATTAAACAGGCGCTCTCAAATTATAAAAATAAAGAAGAGTGGGCAAAACTTATGTACAGAGCCGCTACAACCGATTTCAGTTGGAAGCATTCGGCACAGGCTTACGAATCTCTTTATAACGATATGCTTAAATAATTTACTTTACAGGAGAATAAAATGAGTAATACTGCAATTACCGAAAAGGAAGTTAAAGACTTAATCAAAGGGAAATTGTCAAGATATTTCGGCGTTAGTCCACACGAAGCGACAAAGGAGCAGTTTTATAAAGCTGTGGTTATGTCGGTTAGGGATATTTTACTTGAAAAAAGACAGCAATTTCATAAAAAGGTAAAAACAAAACGCGCTAAGCGGGTTTATTATCTTTGCATGGAATTTCTTTTGGGGCGTTCGCTTAAAAACAGCCTATATAATCTCGATGCCGTTTCCGTATATAATAAAGTTATAGCTTCTTACGGACTATCTTTGGATGAACTTTATGAGTTCGAACCCGATGCGGGACTCGGCAACGGAGGTCTTGGCAGACTTGCGGCATGTTTTATGGATGCGCTTGCCACAGGCGACTATCCTGCAATGGGATATTCGCTTCGTTACGAATACGGCTTGTTTAAACAGAAAATAGTAGACGGCTGGCAGATGGAGTTACCCGACGTATGGCTTCCCGGAGGAGAATCGTGGTTGACTCAACGCTCCGATAAGTCGTTTATCGTAAGATTTAACGGACAGATAGAAGAGCGGTGGACAGAAAACGGACTTGAAACCAATTATATTAACTGCAATGAAATAGAGGCAGTGGCATACGATATGATGATTTCGGGTAAAAATAGCGACGCTGTGTCCGTTTTAAGACTTTGGAAAGCAAAACCCGTGCAGGACTTCAATATGAAGCTGTTTTCTCAGGGCGATTACTATCAGGCGATGTCTAACGATAACGACGCCGATTTGTTAACCAAAGTGCTTTATCCTGCCGACAATCATATGGCGGGAAAATCGCTTCGTCTCAAACAGCAGTATTTTTTGTGTTCGGCGTCAATGCAGAATATTGTACAGGACCATAAACACAGATATGGCGATTTAAGAGATTTACCAAAACTTGCGGCAATACATTTAAACGATACCCATCCGGCGATGGCAATTCCCGAACTTATGAGAATACTTGTCGACGAATATTTCTATGACTGGAATCAGGCGTGGGCGATTACTACTTCGACTTGCGCTTATACAAATCATACGGTTCTTGCAGAGGCATTGGAAACTTGGTCCGAGGAATTGATTTCAAGAACTGTGCCGAGAATACATTCCATTATAAAAGAAATCAACAGAAGACTTTGCGAAGAGTTATGGCATAAGTTCCCCGGAGAATGGGCAAAAATATCACGTATGTCGATTATAGAGCACGACCGTATTAAAATGGCGAATCTGTCTGTATACGGCGGGCATAAAGTCAACGGCGTTTCGGCGCTTCATAGCGAAATCATTAAAAATTCGGTATTTAAAGATTTTTACGATTTCTGTCCCGATAAATTCACAAACGTAACTAACGGTATTGCGCACAGGCGTTGGCTTTGTCAGGCAAACCCAGAACTTTCCGAATTATTGTCAGATTGTATCGGTTCGGGATTTGAACTCGATGCATCTAAGCTCATTGAATTTAAAAAATTTGAAAACGATAAATCGGTTCTTAAAAGACTTGACGAAATTAAGAGTATCAAAAAGAAACAATTTGCCGAATATGCAAAGAAGAAGCAGGGTATTATAATTAATCCCGATACAATATTTGACGTTCAGGCAAAAAGATTGCACGAGTATAAGCGCCAATTACTCAACGTTTTAAACATAATTGATACGTATCTTGATTTAATAGATAATCCCGAACTGAATATTGTTCCAAAAACCTATATCTTCGGAGCAAAAGCCGCGCCCGGATACGATATGGCGAAAAAGATTATAAAGCTCATAAACTTCATTTCGGACGATATAAAGCAAAATACAAAAATTCGTGAAAAACTCAACGTTGTTTATATGGAAGATTACAACGTAACAATGTCTGAAAAACTGATGCCCGCATCGGAAATTTCGGAACAGATTTCATTGGCGGGCAAAGAAGCAAGCGGTACTGGTAATATGAAATTTATGATTAACGGCGCGTTGACTATCGGAACGCTCGACGGTGCAAACGTTGAAATGGCGAAAGCTGTCGGTAAAGAAAATATTTTTATATTCGGTTTAACTGCCGACGAAGTTGACGAAATATGGCGTTCAGGTTACAGTTCAAGCAAATATTATAATGATTTTGTCAGACTGCGCAGAATTGTCGAAGCATTAATCATTGGATTTAAAGGACAATCGTTTGCGGATATTGCGAATTATCTTTTAACGGAAACTCCGGTTGCAGACCCGTATATGTGTATGGCTGATTTCGGAGCATATAACAAAACACAGCATAAAATGGCTGATTTGTACGTTAAAGATAAAACTAAATGGAATCAAATGTCTTTAAGAAATATTGCTTCCGCCGGAATATTTGCGGCTGACAGAGCGATTTCCGATTATGCTAATAACATCTGGAATCTTAAACAAATTAAAAGCAACTAATTTAATTAAATGAAAAAATGAGGTTTAAAACCTCATTTTTTCATTTAAATTTACTATTATGTCAGACATAATATATTTCAAACGCCAAAATATTAGTATTTCAAGTTTAAATTAAAATTACAAATTATAACCTTTTATTTAAATTTAATCTAATTTTATTGACAAGCACAATTTTATGTGCTATTCTTTTGTCAAAAGCATTAACTATTCGTAAAAGCTGTGTTTTACGAATAGTTAAATTTTCTTTAATAATTCACCACCACTGAAAGGAAACTTGAAATGAGCGACGATTTTTATATTCAGAGAAACAATAAAAATCTTGATAAAATCGAGCGGTTGCTTGATGAACTGCCTTCATTCTGCTACGATTATTTTCTCGGCATTGACAGTCAGACGAGTCCTTTGACAAGATTGAATTACGCACACGACTTAAAAATATTTTTCTATTTTTTGCAGGAGAAAAAATATCGCGGCAAAAAAATAATTTCGGATATTACTCTCAACGATTTAGAACTTATTACAAGCAACGATATCGAGTATTTTCTGAGCTTCCTATCTCACTACCGTTATAATGACACGGAACATAACTGTAATGAGCGTGCAAAAGCGCGCAAGCTCTCTTCCGTTCGTGCAATGTTTAAATTCTTTTTTAATAAAGGATATATAAGCGTAGATAATTCGGCAAAAGTTTCCACGCCTAAACAGCATGAAAAACCGATTATCAGATTAGATTCGAACGAAGTTTTTAATATTTTAGATACTGCCGAAAACGGAAACGGATTGACCGCGCACCAGTTGGCGTATCATGAAAAAAATAAAATACGTGACGTTGCTATACTTACACTCTTCCTCGGTACCGGAATCCGTATCAGCGAGTTGGTAGGCTTAAATAACGAAGATATTAATTTCAACGATAATTCTTTTATAGTTACAAGAAAAGGCGGCAGTAAATCTATTTTATACTTTGACGATACGGTTGCCACTGCTTTAAAACGTTACATTGAACACAAGAATGAAAACTTAGAAATTTTGAAAGAACCAGACGCCCTGTTTCTTTCAAATCAGTCAAGCCGATTGACAGTCAGAGCGGTTGAAAATCTTGTGCACAAGTATGCTAAGATAATCTCCCCTCTTAAAAATATTTCGCCGCATAAACTTCGCTCCACTTACGGTACACAGCTCTATAAGGCTACAGGAGATATTTATATCGTTGCGGACGTTTTAGGGCATAAAGACGTAAATACGACGCGTAAGCATTACGCTGCAATCAGCGATGATAACCGCAGAGCCGTTGCGGGAAAAGTAAAACTGAAACGCGACGATGAAGATTAAAAAAAGGCAACTAACGTTGCCTTTTTTATAAAATTATCTTGTCGATTTTGATTACTGCATCGTCTTTAATATCGAGACATTTGCCGCAGTTATCACAGATTTTTTCGGGGTCTAAATCGCAGATTTCGCATTCGAGACAGCCGATACATTCCCTATCATAAATAACGCATTGTTTGACGGTTTTTTCCATATCATACTCTCCTTCCATATTATATCTTAAAAATACAAATAAAACAAGTAAAATAATACGAACAGATGTTTGATTTTAGCGTAAAATTGTGTTAAAATAATTGCAGAGGTAAAATTATGAGACGCGGAGTTAATAAAAGCGATGAAGTTTTTGAATATTTGAAGCATTATGTATCGGAAAACGGTTACGCCCCTTCCGTACGTGAAATTTGTAAGGCATGCGAAATCAAATCTACCGCCACTGCTTTTAAATATTTAAACGAGCTTTCCGAGCGCGGAATTATACGTAAAACCGATAAAAGAAACCGCGCGGTTTCTTTGAATAATAATGCCGTATCCGTTCCATTGGTCGGAACTGTTGCCGCAGGTCAGCCGATTTTCGCAACCGAAAATTATGAAGGTTTTTATACGATTCCTGATAATTTCTTTTCAGGCGACAACCTATTCTTACTCAACGTTCACGGCGATTCAATGGTTAAAATCGGAATGTTTGACGGCGATAAAATTGTAGTGCAAAAACAGCAAACTGCTAATAACGGCGATATTGTCGTCGCCTTGGTTGACGACAGCGCGACAGTAAAAAGATTTTTTAAACGCGACGGAAAAATAATTTTGCATCCCGAAAACGACGAAATGGAAGATTTTATTTTTGATAACGTTTCTATTTTGGGCAAAGTTATAGGTCTTATGCGCAGTATATAAATATATAAAAAAGGCACGGGATAATTCCCGTGCCTTAATTTTTTAATTATAATGACATCAGATATGCTACTTCCTGTCTGTCGAGTTTTCTGTAAGCGCCTCTGTCAAGTCCCCGCAAAGTTAACTCACCGATTTTTATTCTTTTCAATAAAGTAACGTTTTTACCTATTGCGGCAAACATTTTTCTTATTTCGCGGTTTTTTCCTTCCGTAATAGTTACGTGAATCTTAGTATATTCCTTGTTGGTTTCAACTATATGCGCTTTACTTTTTTTAGTAACATATCCGTCTATTTCAATTCCGCTACGTATGGGGTTAAGGTCTGATTCCGTAAGCGTTCCTTCGATTTTAACAAGATAAGTTTTTGGAACGCTGTTTGACGGATGGGTTAAATGTTGTGCAAGCTCGCCGTCAGTCGTCAATATCAATAACCCTTCGCTGTCATAATCCAATCTGCCTACCGGATAAATTCTACCTACGTTTGAAGGCATTAAGTCAAGAACTGTTTTTCTTCCCTTATCGTCCGACACGCTGGAAATATATCCCTTAGGCTTATTTAACAAATAATACTCGTTCTTCTTAACTGAAACAGGCGTACCGTTTAAACAAACTTCGTCGTCTTCACCGACGTCGTCGCCGAGTCCCGCCGTTTTTCCGTTTATGGTTATTTTCCCGCTTATAATAAGTTTATCGCATTCTCTTCTCGATGCTACTCCCGAAGAAGCGAGATATTTGTTTATTCTCATAAAATTATATAGTCCCGATAATTAAATTAACTATCTATTATACTATATAATTTTTCGCTAAAAAGCAAGCCATTTTCATTATAAATTTCAAGTTCGGCAATAGCTTCATCTGTATCGGAAGACGTTTTATCCAAGGGTACAATTTTATATACAATGTTACTGCTTGTTTTTATCACTATACTTTTGCTTTCTTTTAATTTGCATTGTACTGTGTCAAACATAAATACTTTATTTGCATCAATTTTTAATAATTTATAATTATTAAAACAATGGTCAAAAACGGAACAGCTGCGCTCATACATATCTGGACAGTTCAGCACAACGCAAACGACGTCCATACCGTTTCTCTCT
>CAMXOH010000041.1 GCA_947245485.1 uncultured Clostridia bacterium
CCGAAGAACATAGATATGGAATCGTCCGTAGGGCGGTCGCCGATAATGTAGAGCTGTTCGCCCTTCATATCTATATCGGCTTCGAGCCTGTAATACGCGCTTGCAAAGCGTCCGCTATAAAATGAGTTGCCCACAAGGTCCGCCATATAATACAAATCTATGGGTTTTTCGATTTTATAAGGATTTTCGGCAGTACCCGCTCCGCCGTTATCACGCGCGGTAAAACCGAGGTCCTCTTCGAGTCCCTCTATTGTAACGCGTGTATCGCCGTAAACGTCGAAAGAGTAAACGCCGTTTTCGTCGGGTTCGAGAATTAGCGTGCCCGCCGCGACTTTATAATCGCTTTCGCTGTAATAAACGCTGACTTTAAGAGTGAAGGAAACTTTTTCGCCGCCGTTGTAAATTAAACCTTCCACGCCCGTAAGTTCGTTTCCTTCCAAATCGTAGTACCACACCCTGTATTCTTTGTGGTTCTCGCCCGTCGCGGCATTGCCCGCGTCGAACGCAACTTCATATTTGTCGGGCATGAACACGCCTATTACGCTGATATTCGTATCTTCGTTCATTACAAACGAATAAACGCCGTCCTCATTCGCTTCGAGTTCGGTTTCGTTCGCCATAACTGCGGGTTCGTCGCCTTCGAGCGCCTCGTCAAAAGCGACTTTGAAAGTAACCTCAAAGCCTTTTTTGATTTCCGCACCGCTCTTTATTTCGCCGAAATCGTACGTAATGCCCGCCTGTTCGGCATAAATAAGCGTGAAATATTCGGGTTCTTTGGCGCAAGCCGCTGCTAATCCCAGACATATTAAACACACTGCCGACAGCAGTGCCGCGAAGATTTTTCTCATTGCTATACCTGTCTCCATTAAGTTTTATATACTCAGCCGAAAAAACGGCATATTAAAAATTCCATATCATTATACAATACACCGAATAAAAATTCAACTAATTTATGCTTGTTTTATGTGAAAATATATATTACGCGCCCTAAATTTACATTATTTTGAGCAAATCTTTTTAAAAAAATCATTTAAACGCCAAACTTTAATATTCATCGGTTTGTATAAATGTATAAAACTTGCGATTGACACTTTTATTTTTTTGAGTATAATAAATAGAAGAAGGAGAAATTTGCGATGAAACGTACAAAAATTTTAAAATTTTTCAAACAGTACCTTGCTATTACGCTCGGTTGCGCCATATTTTCATTGGGAGTTTCTCTTTTCCTCGACGCGAATAATATAGCTTCCGGAGGGGTAACTGGCATTGCGATTATATTAGACCATCTATTGGGCGACTTAACGGGACTGCACACAGGTTTGTGGATTATAATAATAAATATTCCTCTGTTTATAATCGGCGCGATTTTTTTCGGCAAAAAGTTCATTCTTTCGACAATCTACTCCACAGTAGTGTCCGCGCTCCTAATAGAGCTATTCAGCTTCTGCCTGAAAAACTTTATTCCGATTACCGATAACACCTTGATAGCGAGCGTAATAGGCGGCGCAATGTTCGGACTCGGACTCGGACTAATATTCCGTATGGGCAGCACTACCGGCGGAACGGATATCATCGTAAAAATTTTGCGCAAGAAATTCCGCTATATCCGCACGGGACTGATATCTATGATAATAGACATAATCATTGTAGCTGCGTCCGCATTCGTTTATAAAGATTTCGAGCTTACCTGCTATACCATAGTTTCGTTAGTCGTTATGGCGTTCCTGTTCGACTGGGTGCTTTACGGCGGCAATTCCGCAAAACTCGTATATATAATCACCACGGAAGAAAAAGCGGGACTCATTTGCGAAAAAATATTGAACGAGCTTGATATAGGCGCGACCTATTTGGACGGCGAAGGCGCCTATACAGGCAAAGAAAAGAGAATTATTCTCTGCGCAATAAAGAACATAATGTATCCGAGACTGCACGACGCGGTGCGCGAGATTGACCCGAACGCGTTTACGATTGTCACTTCTGCAAAAGAAATATACGGTGAAGGTTATAAAAACCCCACCGACGAAGAACTGTAAATAATACAAACATATAATTATGCGCCCGCGCGTTTAAAACGCGCGGGCGCATAATTGACTATATAAATAATTTATAAGAGATGCTTTCTTATCGCCTTAATCGCGGTATCCGCAATAAGGCGAGAACCGCGGTGCGTAGGATGAACCCCGTCTATCGAATATTCCGTGTAAGGTATGGATTCCGTTATTCCGTTAAACATTTCGTCGTACGCCACAAATTCGTCCGCGAGTTCGCTTCCTATTCTGTCGATTATTTTAAGCTCTTCGTTGAAAAGTTTGCGCATACGCAACTTGTCGGGCGCGGGCAAAAGGAAAGGTTCGAGAAATATTATTACTATCCCCGCTTCCTTTAAACGCGTCAGAAGCTCGGTAAAATCGTCCTCAAATTGCCTGAGGTTGAGTTCTTTGCCGTACTTGAATTTATGAAGAGTATTGTTAATGCCAATCATAATGACTACGGCGTCGGGTTTCTCGTCCAGAACGTCGTTTTGTAAACGCGCCAATAAATCGCATACTTCGTTGCCGGATATACCTTTGTTAAGAAGTTCAATATCGGTATCGGGATAAATGGGGCGAAGTTTGTTCGCCAGAATTTTTACGTAACCGTTCCCCAAAGACCTATTATCGTTCCTGTCGCGCTCGGCATCGGTAATCGAGTCGCCGAAAAATATTATTTTCATAATTCCCCTCCGTCACGTATTTATTTTACCACAAAACCGAAGTTTTTGCAAGCACGGAGAATAATTATTTTTTGAAAAAGCGTTAAATAAACTTTGACAAACGCTTTAAACTGTGATATATTATATAGGCTTTAATTGAAAAACGGCTTTGAGCTTTCTTTGCGGATGTACCCAAGTGGCTCAAGGGGCTCCCCTGCTAAGGGAGTAGTGCGGGAAACCGCAGCGTGAGTTCAAATCTCACCATCCGCGCCATAATGACGGAAGTAACACCAGTTGCTTCCGTCATTATATTTTTGTGCGGTGCTGTGAGATTTGAGGGGAGACAAGCAAAAACTTTGTTTTGTGCAGGTCTGTGGACTCTACCGCAGACTTGACGGCAATCGGTTTTTGCCGTCAACCGTGCGCGCCGCCCAAGGCAAAATCTCACCATCCGCGCAAAAATGCATAGAGCAAAAATCCCGTTCCACTTATTTTGATTTTTAAAGAACCGCTATCAAAAACCCCGCAAAGCGCGTATCCGCTTCGCAGGGTTTTTATTTTTAATCTACACAAACGTTCTTTTACTTCTTTTCAAAATCTTTACCCGTAATAAGATAATCAATAGAAACGTTAAAGTATTTTGAAAAAGCAACAAGCATTTCCAAACTCGGATTGCGTTTCCCGTTTTCATAATGGGAAATAGCTTCACGGCTTATAGCCAAGTCCAATGCAACTTTCAGTTGGTTTAAATTATTCTCTTTCCTGATTTGTTTTAACCCGCGCATTTCCATAAAAAAACATTGACCTCTCCCGTAACAATATGTTACAATCTCCACAAGGCAATTTCGTTACAAATTGTTACATCACAAAAAACAAGTCTCTCCACGTAATTTTCCGTATCAAAAACCGTGCGCAACCGGTTTAGTCCGCACGCGTAAAACAGTTCTACTATGTTAAAAGCGGCATATCCCCGCCGAAATTTAATCGGCTATATTATCGCCCTTAAACAAAGAGCAATTAAAAAATTCGAATAAGTCCATTTCCAAACCCTGTGCTATTTCAAAAATTATCTGTAAGCTGACCGATTTGTTTTTCATAAGTCTTATGTCGCTTATCGTCGATTGCGGTACTCCGCTCGATATGAACAATCCGTACTGCGTTTTGCTCTTGACTTTCAGTAATTCGTTTATACGCGCAGAAAGCGCTTCCATTAAAGTCATAAAAATACTCCGTTATTGCTTAGTATTATTGTATTAATTTTCAAAAATATTTACTAAGCCAAGCCGTAGTATTTGCCGTTTTCGATTTATTTTGTTATAATGAAAAAACAACCGCCTTGAAACGGTTGCTTTAATCTGTTATATTGCCGTTCTTAAAAAGCGGACTGTTGAAAAAATCGGGCAACTCTATATTGAAACCCTGCGCAATTTCGTATAGAATGTGTATATTTACCGTTTTGTTTCTTTGATGCCTTACGTCCCCTATGGAAGATTGGGATACTCCGCTTAGAACCGAAAGTCTGTACTGTGAAATTTTCTTTTCGTTTAACAGCTCGTTCACCCTTATAGAAAGAGCTTCCGTTAAAGTCATAATTCCAACCTCTTATATGTTTACCTAAATAAGTATATTTCTTTTTTTTAAATTTATACTGAGCCGTACCGCAGTATATAAAGTTGAAAGGAGCGCCTATGGCAAAAACTTGCACCTGCACGGGACACCGTCCGAAAGGCTTTCCGTTTGCATACGGAAAAGACACGCACAAGCATAAAGCATACTTGGAACAGTTAAAGCGGTTTATTCTGCTTGCTTATTACGATTACGGCGCAGACAGGTTTATTTCCGGTATGGCTTTGGGCGTCGATTTGGACTTCGCGGAAACGGTTTTGAAATTACGCGACGGCGAGCGCTACCCTATCACGCTCGAATGCGCTCTTCCCTGTCCCAACCAAACGTATAAATGGGAAGAAACCGATAGACTGCGCTACAAAAATTTATTGCAGCGCGCGGACGAAATCAAGGTTATTTCAAAGTACTACACAAACGACTGTATGCTGAAAAGAAACCGTTATATGGTTGAACAAAGCGACTTAATTATAGCGGTATTTAACGGAATAGAAAAAGGCGGAACCTGGTACACCATTAACTACGCAAAAAAGTCGAACAAAATTATAAAACTTTTAGATATATGCAAAATAAACTGAAAGTATTGGTTGCGGCGATTTTGCCCGTACTATATTCCCTACCCTTCTCTTCCTTAACCGCAAAAGCGGACGTTTTTGCAGAACGCGAGCCGACTTTCGGAATGTATTGCGAAAACGAAAATGCAATCGGCGGCGGAAAAATCAGATACGCAATTGACGAAAATAAAAACGCGGTTCAATATTGCGAATATTATATCGAACAAAATGCGTCGGAGCTTTATATTCCCTTTATCTCTAACGCGGCTTCGATACCCGAAATTAATTTGCACATAAATAAAAAATCCGTAACGGCGGAAATCTGTTACGGAACGAAAGCGTTATCGGATGAAAAATACGAAATAAATGCGGATAAATTTTATTCATCGGAAATCGACGAAAATTTAAAGGGAACTCTTTATACTTTTACCGCAGACGCCGAAAGTTTTGAAATATCTTTCGATGAAACCGACAAACGTAATTATATTTATAAGCTAACAAACGCAATAAAGACTTTTACCGAAAACGGAAAATATTGCATTAAGGCAGAAAACGCCCGTCCGAACAGCCGCTATGAGATATTCTCCGTTAACGGTGAATTTACCGACTTTGAAAGCACCGCGAATACGGCAACCGAAACAATATCCGCAAAGGAATATGTGTCGCGCAATTTCGATAAGAATAAAGAATTTTACGCCGAATGCGGAATAACGCGCCCCGACTTTTTTTATTCTTTAATGAATTACAGACTTAAAAACTCCGCGCGGCAAAAATATTCGGAATTTTTTACCGACAGTATTTATATAAAACGTTTGAATGCTTTTAAATTGCGCACAGATAAAACAGAACCGCCCTACGAGGTAATTTTTTCCGTACCCGTGAACGTTCGGAAAAACACCTCATTCAAACATACCGTATATATGGCGGAACATATTTCTGCCGGAAACTATAAAACCGATTATACGATTAATTTCGGCGGAAGTTTGCAGTATATCATAGAAAGCAACGCGCAAACGTTAAAAAAATCGGACAACGAATATTGCGCAAACAATGTAAGCAACGATTTTTATTTTATTTTCTGCGATTCCGAAAATCCCGAAAGCATATACCGCGCCGATAAGGGTACGCACGTAAAAATAATTGTTTTGTCAGTTTCCGCAACGGCGTACCTGATTGCAGTAGCCGTAAGCGTTATCGCGGTTATACTTTACAAAAAGGAAGAAAATTGAACGTTCAAAATAAAAGTTCACAGACGCTCCCCCTTCCTCTCCGTTCGGAAATTTTTATTCACGCACCGATTATATATTATTATAACAGTGGGATTGCGCATTTGCAATATTTTTTATAAAAAAGCGTTAACCCCGACATATGCCCGTGTCAAAGACTTTGCGAGTTTCATAAAAATAAAATATGGAAATTTTAAATTATGACAGAACGGCGGTTTATCAATACGCAAAAAAATGGGCGTTCGGAAGAAATCCCGAGTTTTACGATTTCAGCAAAATCGGGGGCGATTGCACAAATTTTGCATCCCAATGTATTTACGCAGGCGCGAAAATAATGAACTATACCCCCACTTTCGGCTGGTTCTACAAATCGGCAAACGACAGAACGCCGTCATGGACGGGCGTACAGTATCTGTACAATTTTCTTATCGGAAACGAGGGCGCAGGTCCGTTTGCAGAGGAAGTTCCGCTTAACAAACTCGAAGTCGGCGACATAGTACAGCTCGGCAGGGCGACGGGGGATTTCTATCATTCGCCGGTAGTAGTCGGCGTTTCGCGTGGAAGAATTTCAGTAGCCGCGCATAGTTACGACGCCTTCAATAAACCTCTCTCCTCCTACAACTACGAACAGGCGCGCGGCATACATATAGTCGGAGTAAGAAAAAATTGATTAAGTTTGAAACTCCCGCATAAAACAAGAAAAAAATTACGTAATAAACGCTTGCAAAGCAAAATAAAAATTGTTATAATATAGAGGCTTTGAAGCGCGGGGGCATAGCTCAGTTGGTTAGAGCGCTTGCTTGACATGCAAGAGGTCGATGGTTCGAGTCCATTTGTTCCCACCAATCAGGCGGCGCAACGCCGCAAACGGGGATATAGCACAGTTGGTAGCGCGATACGTTCGCAACGTATAGGTCTGGGGTTCGAATCCCCATATCTCCACCAGTCCAAACCTAAAACGAACTCCTTTTGTGAGAATAGTTTTAGGTTTTTTCTTTGCCTTAAATCGGTTTCGTATAATGCCGTATAACGCTGTTATATTGCCGCTGTAACGCTTTTCGGGTGTTAGGCGGTAAATCTTATCAATCACGCATAAACGGCGGTTTATGCCGCGAAAGCCGCTTGACGTGAGAAAGGGGCGTGTTAGGCTATCGCGCCAAAGGCAAACGCGCAACCCGACTGATGTCAATCGGTCGGGTTGCGCGTTTCGCCCTTATTTGCCTATATACACGCCCCTGCGAGGCTCACGTCAAGCGGAACGTGGAATAAATAGCCGTGATTGTATATCTTTATACATACATCTCTATCTCAAATTCGTATTGCATAAGATTTACACGGAACGGGACTTTGAAAGATAGTTTAATCGTTTTCGAGCAAATTAAAAAGCCCCGATTGTCATTGTCGGGACTTTGCTTTATGGGGCTGTTATATTCTATTTCTATTCTATCGTCGTAAAGCGTTATTTGCTTTACAAGGTAGTTTATGAGTAGTTTCGGCTCTAACGCCAACGCTTGCGTGTAAAACTCTTTTATCTGCGTTTCGGTAAGTTGTACGGCGGTTTTGCTTTTCGCGATTAAGATTTGCCGTTCTAACTCGGCTTGACGGGTTTCGAGTTCACGCAACCGTTTCATAACCGTATTAGTCGTTCCGTCGTTTTCAATAGCGGTCATTATGTTATTGATTGAATTTTCGGTTTGGCGTTGCTCTTTGAGTAGCAAGTTCAAAACTATATTCGCTTGCGCTTGGCGTTCTTGCTCTTGCATTAAACCGTTGACGATAAAGTCAAGACTATTCGCTTTTTGTATTTGCTCTATGACATTTTCAAGTATTATCTTTTCGAGTACGTCTTTACGAATAGCGGACTTTTTACAGTCGGTAGTTTTCTTTTTGCGACCGCAACAAGTGTAATAATACTTTCTCTCGCCGTTCTTGGCTGTGCCGTTATCTCCGATGATAGACTTTCCGCAATAACCGCATTTTATTTTGTCTTTAAGCAAATACGTTACGGTTTCGCTGCGCTTGCCGAATTTGTTAGCGTTTACTTTGTCGCGGACTATGGCAAATGTTTCGCTCGGTACGATTTGGGGATAGATATTATCGAACACTTCTCCGTTGTGTCGGTATATGCCCGAATATCTTTCGTTGCCTAATATGCCGTAAACGGTATTCTTTGCAAACGGCTTGCCTTTATGTAAAAGACCTTTGATGTTTAATTCCGCGATTATGTCTTTTACATACACGCCTATGGAATACTGCTCGTAAATGTAACGGACTATCTCGGCTTCTTCGGGTACGATTACGGCTTTTTTGTTTTCGTTTTTATAACCGTACGGTATTTTACCGCCCGTCAAGTTGCCTTTACGGCGGCTTTCGTTATTGCCGCGCCGTATCTTTTGCGAAAGTTCTGCGCTGTAATATTCGGCATAGCCTTCGAGCATACTTTCAAAGATAATGCCTTCGGGCGTATCGGGCACAAACTCGGTTGCCGATACAACTTTAACGCCGTTGTCTTTAAGTGTTTTCTTGTGCATAGTCGTTTCGTACTTATTACGCGAAAAACGGTCAAATTTGTAAACGATAACATAGTTAAAAGTCCGCTTTGCGCTGTCTTTAATCATACGGCGAAAGTCGGGGCGGTTGTCGTTCGTACCCGTCATAGCGCGGTCTATGTAGGTGTCGAGTATGAGTATATCGCGGCTCTTGGCGTACTCCGTACATACGCGCAACTGTCCGTCGATACTTTGCTCGATTTGGCTATCGCTTGAATAGCGACAATAGATTACTGCTGTTTGCATAAGTTTATAAACTCCTTTTGAATTGTATTTTTGTCTTTCGACAAGGGGCGAACAAACGGCTTTGACTGTTCAAAATCTTTTGCAATCGTTGGCTTTTATACACTGTCAAGGACTACGAAAATATTTTGCGTGGCTGTCTTTTCTCTCATAGGTTTAAGCAAAATATTTTCCCTTGACAGCGCAGTCAAAGTCGTTTACGCTCCGCACGGCGAAAGACAAAATACGTCAATTTGCTTTGGGCATTTGCTTTAATACTTCGGGCGACGACGCTTTGCCCATACTACGCCGTCGTGGTCTATGCAAGTGAAATCGTCGAATAACAGTATTTTTCTATCTTCCTTTCCTATCGGGCAAACCACATCTTCGGCAAGTATGTTGCAGTCTATGTATTCAGGCAAATCGCCGCCGTACACAAGTTTTTCGCCGCTCTTTTCAATGTATTTAATGACATATTTAACCGTAACTTACAAATTAAACGGACATATTTCTTTGAAATCGTTGCGTCCGAACCGTTCCGCAAAATGTGTGTTTTGTAATATCGTTTGCTTTTTGTGTTTGCGCGTGTCGTAATCGATTACGGTTTCTAATTTGCCTATCATTTGCGGAATAACGAATATTCCGTGAAAATGCAACCGCTCGTTTTTCGACCGTTCCCATACGCCTATATATTTCCACCCTTTACGGTTGACAAGGTGTTTCAACGTATTACTCAACGACTTTCTAAAACTTTGCTCGGTATGCTTTTTATCGTCGAAAGTGAAAGTTACAAAGTAGTCCCATTGCCGTTGCGTATATATCTTGCGCCATAGTCGGGTGTTACGTTTTGCGGCGTTATTTTTCTTGCGCTCAATGTTTTGCTCGGTATATTCTTTTGCTTGTTCGGCGGTTTCAAATTCATTTTTCATTTTCTCGGCAATATACTTTTTACGTTCTCTTTTCGGTAGGCTTTGGCTCTCTTTATATGCCGTTTCAAACTTGGCTTTCCGCTCCGCTTGTTCGGGTGTTGGTATTGCCTTTGACTGCCTTTTACAACCTTTGCCGTGTGGGTAGTTCTCTTTCGGTATGCCTATATAATGACTGCCGTCGAAATATACTTTTGTGTCAGGGTAATTCTTGTTTTCGTTTTCCATAATGTTACGCTCCTTTTGCTTGGTTATTTGACAGTTTCAAAATGCTTGCGAACAAGGTTTCAAAAAACGTGCGCTGTTCGCTCTCGCTCAACGCCTGAATACTCGGTTGTCCGATTGTCTTTACCGCTAATTCCGTTTTTAACATTTTTGTTTCGCTCCTTGTCGCTGTTTGGTTTCGGATATAGTGTAGCAAGGCTATATGTTTTCCGTAACTGACTACACCCTTACGATAGGCGGACAGTTTCCGCACAAACCCGTACTTTACCCGAACTGTGCCTATACTGTAATGCTCAAATAGGAAAGGTTTTTTCCTATTTGAAAAAGTTTCTCAAACTTTTTTCGTGAGTATTGTAATCGTCAAAGTGGCAAGTTTTTTGCCGCTTTGAAAAATTATTTACAAGAAAATTTTACAAAGGTTTGCGGAAAAAGTGAATGACATCGCTTGCCGCTTTGCCGTACTCTTAACTGCTTTACTTGCCGTAAACTTGATGTCGCTTGACATCACTTGACATTATAAAACACCGCAAGAAAAATTGCGGTGCGGTAAAGGTTTACAAACGATAGGTAAATAGCGGCGTTTTAGGGAACGCAAGCGGAATACAAACGGTAAGAAAAAGCAAGTAAACGGCGACAACGTAAAAAAATCGGGGCCGCACGATAAGCCTGCGCGTGCGCCCCGATTTTAGTTGCCGTCCTTGCTTTTAGCGGTTGCTTTCGGCTTTCTTTTTCGGTTGTGTCGGTTTGTGGCGGGTGCTTGACGGCGAGCGTCAGCGAGCCGCTTGTTTTATCAAGCACCCGCCACAGTGCCAGACATAAGAATTCGTTAAAATGGCATATCTTTAAACTTGATAAATTTCTCTATTTATGCTATAATTCAAGTGTTCAAAATACTATGGAGAGCAAACGTGAAAGTTATTAGTTTATTCAGCGGTTGCGGCGGTCTTGATTTAGGCTTTGAAAAAGCAGGCTTTGAAATACCCATCGCAAACGAATATGACCCCACTATATGGGAAACTTTTATAGTAAATCACCCTAAAACAAAATTGATTAAGGGTGATATTCGTCGTATAAGCGAAAATGACTTTCCTAATGATATTGACGGTATAATAGGCGGTCCGCCTTGTCAGTCTTGGTCAGAAGCAGGTGCTTTACGTGGTATTGACGATGCGCGCGGAAAATTATTTTATGAATACATACGAATATTAAAAAACAAACAACCGAAATTCTTTCTTGCAGAAAACGTAAGCGGTATGCTTGCAAATCGCCATAAAA
This sequence comes from uncultured Clostridia bacterium, assembly GCA_947245485.1. Taxonomy (GTDB): domain Bacteria; phylum Bacillota; class Clostridia; order Christensenellales; family Borkfalkiaceae; genus Coproplasma. The sequence continues at coordinate 11,293 of CAMXOH010000041.1, forward strand.
AAGCAGTTGAAAATATAATTGAAACATTCAAAGATTGTGGCTATAATGTTACAATCACATTAGTAAATGCAAAAGATTACGGTGTAGCACAAGAGCGCAAAAGAGTTTTTTATATAGGTTTCAGAAAAGATTTGAATATCAATTTTGTGTTCCCAACAGGCTCTACACAAGATAAACATAGCAAAAAATTAACGTTGCGTGATGTTATTTGGGATTTGCAATTTTCCGCTGTACCTGCAAGCGATAAAAATTACCATAATGAAAAAGCAATAAATAACAATGAGTATTTTGTTGGTGCGTATTCGCCTATTTTTATGAGTAGAAACAGAGTTAAATCGTGGGACGAGCAGGCTTTTACGGTTCAGGCATCGGGACGGCAATGTCAATTACACCCGCAGGCACCTAAAATGGTTTTTATAGAGCAAAATAAACGCGAGTTTGTTAAAGGTAAAGAAAGTTTATATCGACGTATGACTATTAGGGAAATAGCAAGAATACAAGGTTTCCCCGATTATTTCAAATTTATTTATTCAAATACCGATGACGCTTATAAAATGATTGGTAACGCAGTGCCTGTAAATTTAGCGTACCAAGTCGCGATAGCAATCAAAAACACTTTGGAAAACATAGGAGAAACAAAATGAGCGAACAAAGTAACAATCAAGGTCGAGCATACGAATACATTTGTTTAACTACACTGTATAATGAAATCGGCAAATTGCGTAATGTTGAAATCGAACAAAATAGTGCATATAACGCCGCTTTTCACGCTTGGTCGTTGGTTAATCCATTGTTTCAAAATATACTGACTGAAAGTGCAAAATCTGCTGTCGCAACTATTTTCGATATGGAACCTATGATTATAGAACCTAGCGATGATTTATTAAAATTAAAAATACAAACCGATAACAAAGGCAAAGACGGCGATGTTCGCGATATTGTTATAAGTCGAAAAGATGTGCAGTGGGAAATCGGTTTAAGTTTGAAACACAATCATTTTGCCGTTAAACATAGTAGATTGGCAAAATCATTGGACTTTGGCGAAAAGTGGTTTGGTATTCCTTGTTCAGAAAAATATTGGACGGATATAAAGCCTATTTTTGATTATTTGAAAACACAAAAAGACAGTAAAAGAAATTGGAGTGAATTGCCATATAAAGACAAAGACGTTTATATTCCGTTATTACAAGCATTTATAGACGAAATTATGCGCAGTAACGAGTCAAATGCAGAAGTTCCGAAAAGAATGGTCGAATATTTACTTGGTGAATTTGATTTTTATAAGGTTATTAGTATTGATAGCCGTCGTGTTACGCAAATTCAAACTTATAACTTGCACGGAAAATTAAATCAAACGAGTAGAATTGCGAAACCTAAAATCGAAGTTCCGATTGCATATTTGCCAACTCGCATTGTAAGTTTAGAGTTTAAGCCTAACAGTACAAACACAGTAGAATTGTATATGGACGGCGGTTGGCAATTCAGTTTTAGAATACATAACGCTTCTACAAAAGTTGAAACGAGCCTTAAATTCGATATACAAATTGTCGGTATGCCTACTACAATTATATCAATAGATTGCAAGTGGAATTAAGGTGCTAAAATGACAGAAAAACAAGTAAAAGAAATAGAAAACTTTATTGTAACACATATAGGAACAAATAACCCTTATGCCGAAAAACTTAAAGAGATAACTATAAAATTTAATGATTTTTATGAAACAGCAAAAGATATTCCTATTGAGTTAAGACCATTTGCAACTTTATTATTTGGTTTAGTAATGAAATAATGAACAAAACAGTGAAACGATATTATGATTTGGCATATGATTATCAAGCGTCGGCAACTGTCCTATGGGGACATATATTTTATGCGCCATATATCTATAACCCTACAATTTTTCTTTTGCGCCATACTACCGAATTATTGCTAAAAGGACTCATTATTAACGAAACAATAAAAATTAAACCGACTGTCGATATAAGCCTTATAACAATACAGGAAAACAATTCAAATAGAAATATAAATGCAGTACATTCGTTATTTTATTTGTGGGAAAATTTTAAGCAACTCAATAAAAATAATCGTTTAGTCCCTTGCTATTCTTCACAACAAGAAGTAATGATAGATAAAGTTATAAAATTTTTTAACGATAAGGACTTTAATTCAACAACATTTAGATATCCATTTAGTAAGCAAGGAAAACCAATAATAATTGAGCCTATTGACTTAAATCATTCTGGTAAAGCTCCTGAATTGGGAGCTACTCCACCAACAGTAATACAATGCGGTAATGAATTATGTGTTATTAAAAAAGGCGTTCGATATATTTCGCAAACACAAAAGCTGTTTGAAGTCGTAGAATTGCTCTTTCAATTTTATGGAAAATAAAATTCGTTTTAGGTTTCTACTGCTCCACCAAATCAAAATAATCCGAACTCAATCGTAAATCGTGATTGGTTCGGATTTATTTTATATATCGTGGAATAGTATACTATTCCCTTTCAAATAAAGATTAAATAGGTATTAGCAATTTGTAATTGGAACAAAACCTGTTATCCAATCTTTTTCGGAGTTTTCCATAAAAAGAGAAATACATTTGCTATAATCCAATTTAATATCTGCAAATTCGTAAAATGCTTTCAGCCACGCTTTCATAGTTTCTTTTTTACCATATGAAAGCAACTCTTGAGAAATCTCCATAAACTTAGTTGGTTGATGTTCAGCTTTTTCTACGTACTTAAATAGTGATTTATGGCAAGGAAATAGTATTCTGTTATATTCTAAAACATAGCGCATACCAAAGAATACTGTTTCTGTGATGCTTTTTTGTTTTAGATATAAGTTATCTTTTGCAATGGCCTCTTCATAAAAAAACTGTCCCCAAGTAAAAACTTGTGCAAAAAATGACTGTAACTTCTTTTCCCTGCACGTTTCATCAAATATGGGGATTTGGTCAATTAAAGTTTGTAAATCGTCTATTTTAGTCCATAAAACTTTCGCACCAATAAAAGAAGCTCTCGTAGGTT
>CAMXOH010000042.1 GCA_947245485.1 uncultured Clostridia bacterium
CGCAGCGCTCGGTTGCATAAGACCTTGGTATCAACACCCCTTATAAGGCGCAGCCTTCCACGTATTCCGTCGGGAAAGACGTTCAGTCCTGCTGTAGCGGATTGCAGGTACAGGGCACCGCTAACTCCCCACTTAGCACAGTAGAATTATTTTAACAGAATTATTTGCGTTTGGCAAGCAACTTTACAAGGTTTTAATTGACAAATTTAAGGCAATATTCTAAAATGTAGTTACAGTCCAAGGAGGAAATTTATGGCAGAAAACTGTTCGCACGACTGTTCGTCGTGCAGTGCGGATTGTTCTTCGCGCGAGAAGAAGAGTTTGCTCAAAAAACCGCATGAGCTCAGCGATATTAAAAAAGTAATAGCGGTAGTCAGCGGAAAGGGCGGCGTAGGCAAGTCTATGACTTGCGCTTTGCTTGCCGCGGCGGCGCAGAATAATGGTAAAGTTACCGCAGTTATGGACGCAGATATTACAGGACCTTCCATACCGCGTATGTTCGGCATAACCGAGCGCGCTATGGGTAGCGATAACGGCATACTTCCCACGGTATCGGACAGCGGAATACAGATTATGTCTATGAACGTTCTGCTCGAAAACGAGGCGGAACCCGTCGTATGGCGCGGTTCGCTTATTTCGGGCACGGTACAGCAGTTCTGGACGGACGTTATCTGGACGGGCGTGGATATTATGTTTATCGATATGCCTCCCGGAACGGGCGACGTGCCGCTTACCGTATTCCAGAGCATACCTCTGGACGGCGTAATAATAGTTACCACGCCGCAGGATTTAGTCGGAATGATAGTTCAGAAAGCGGTTAATATGGCGCAGATGATGAACGTTCCCATTCTCGGAATAGTCGAAAATATGAGCTATATTAAATGTCCCGACTGCGGCAGGAAAATTTCGGTATTCGGCGAAAGCGGAGTGGACGCCTTGGCGCTTGAATACGGAATACCCGCCGTTGCAAAACTTCCCATTGACCCCGAACTGACGAAAGCCGCAGACTGCGGTAAAATCGAAGAGTACAAAGAAAACTATCTTTCGGAATTTTACAATAAGATAATCGGTAAATTGAAATAAATAAAAGCGGCGGAATCGGGTTTTCCGCCGCTTTTCAATCTTGAAATATTTGCGAATAAAAAAATAGTCGGGAAACGTTAAAGACCCCCGGAGTCCGATTCTCCGACAACCTTAAATCCCGACTACTGACACTATTATATGCAGAGCAAAATATTGTGTCAATAATTTTATTGAAAATCGGCGTTCATTTTGCATTATTTCTACTCTGTATAAGCAAATTCTACTTAAATTCGATATTATTCTATTGAAAATATTGCATTTATTAATTAGAATAATTAAAAAAAGGAGTGAATTAAATGAGTAATTTCGGCGATTTTCTTTACGGTCTGAGAAAAGAAAAAGGCATTACCCAAGCGGAACTTGCCGAGCTTTTGGGCGTTACCAATAAAGCGGTATCTAAATGGGAAACGGGAGAGGCGATGCCCGAAACGGGTTTGCTTTTACCCCTTTCACGCATTTTCGGCGTTACGGTTGACGAATTGCTCGACGGGAAACGCGGTGAACCGCGAGAAGAAAATCCGACCGTGAAGGAGCATCTTTTTACGAGGGGAAAGGAAGAACCCGCAAATTCGTTGGCTGAAAAAATCGGAGGGGCGGTATGCGCCGCTATTATTTTTGCGGGCATTTTGGTTTATTTTTTAATAGGAATTTTTCAGGGAACGTGGCACCCGTATTGGGTGCTGATTCCCGCGAGCGCGTTTTTATGCGGCATAGCGGGAATTATATTCGAACTGTGCAATCCCAAAAAGCGCAAGGTTAAATCAAGCCGCGGGGAAAATCCATATACGGGCGCCGTTTGCGGCATTATAATGCTTACGTGTCTTATTACTTTCTTTCTGCTCGGCGCGTTTTTGGATTTATGGCATCCAATGTGGATAATTCTTATTGCAGGCGCGTTTTTATGCGCTTTTGTGTCTATGCTTATAGAAATATTAACGCACAGGAAGTAATTTAGAAATTATATTATTGAAAAAACCAAACCTCGGGTTGTTTGAATCCCCGGTTTGGTTTAATTTTTTTCTGGTAAAAATTTCCAATACCGCACGGGCATCGAGCCTTTCATTTGCTTTTCGTGCGGGCGTTCCTTTATGTTTACCGCCTGATAATACTTTTTCCAAAGGTTTTCAAAGGCTTTTTCATATTCGGAAAGATATACTTCGGCTTCGCCCGCGTAACCCATTATACATTCGTTTCCGTCGTACATACCTGCAATTTTGCGTTTGACGTCGTGTATGACGAACTTTTCCGATTTAAGCCGCTCGGCAAAATGCCGCATAAGCAAGTCGGTAATATCGTTGTCGGGAGAATAGGGGGCGTAAAGCGCGCCGTCGCGGCTCTCCATAAACCGCAGTAAGCCTTTAAGTCTGTGAGTTTCGCCGTTTACTTTGTAGAGCAAGTCGTTAAGTTCTATGGTTTCGGGCAAACTGAGCCTTTTTCTTACGGGCGCTTTGAACTGCATAATCTTCTTTATATATCCGAAAGCAATCTGTTCTTTCAGTCTGTCGCAACTCCTCAGCGCAAGCAAAATTTCGTCCTCCGCAAGTTCGTCGTATTTAGATATTCCGTTGCGCACCCTTCTGCATTTTTCGTCGTCGTACTGCACCCGCACGATTTCACTGTCAAGCGACAGCTGAATGCTACTGTCGGACGTAATTACGCATTCTTCGCTGTAAGCGTCGAACACGGCTGTAAAGAATGCGGCGGGGGAGCCGTCGGTTATAAAAATTTTCATATCCTAAATGTTACCGGTAAGAGCGGAAAGCGCGGTAGCGGTATCGGAAAACATTGAAAGCTGTTCGCTAATCTCGGACGAGTCCGCAAGTTGAAGCGAAGTCTTAACCTGATTGAAGTTGTCCGAACCGTAAAACCTGCCTTTGCACGTTATAAAGTGCTTTGCTCTCTTTAATACTATGCGCATTTTTGCAAGATTATCAAAGTCGAGTTTGCAAAATTTTCTTGCTTCCGTAATTCTGTACGCGCTTTTTGCGCCAATGCCCGGCACGCGCAGCAGTACTTCGAGCGGGGCGGTGTTTATTTCGACGGGAAATAAATGCATATTGCGTAACGCCCAAGCGCATTTCGGGTCGTATTCGGGCGAAAGGTTTTCGTCCTCGGCGCAAATTTCGTTTACGCCGAACCCGTAAAAACGTATCAGCCAGTCAGCCTGATAAAGTCTGTGTTCCCTTAAAAGTCCCGCGCCGACGCTCGGCAGTTTACTGCTCTGTACGACGGGCACGTAGGATGAGTAGTATACGCGCTTTAAATTCATATTGGTATAAAGCGCTTCGGTAAGTTTAAGTATCTGTCCGTCGCTTTCGGGCGACGCGCCTATTATCATTTGCGTCGTCTGTCCCGCAGGCAAAACTTTTCCGCGCCTGACTTTATTTTGTTTATCGTATTCTATCGCGTTGTTAAGGCTCTTCATAGGCAGTAAAAGACTGTTTTTTGTCTTTTGCGGCGCAAGCAGTTTAAGCGATTTTTCACTCGGCAGTTCAACGTTAAAACTCATTCTGTCCGCTATTTTAGCCGCTTTCATAACAAGCGCGCCGTCCGCATGCGGTATGCCCTTTAAATGAATATATCCGTTAAAATTGTAAACTTTGCGCAGTTTGAAAATAGTTTCGCAAAGCAATTCCATCGTTTTGTCGGGACTTTCGAAAACGGCGGAGGAGAGAAAAAGTCCTTCGATATAATTACGTTTATAGAAAGCTATTACAAGCTCGCAAATTTCGTCGGGCGTCAGTCTCGCGCGCCTGACGTCAGCACTGCGCCTGTTGGGGCAGTATTCGCAATCGTAAATACATTCGTTGCTCATAAGAATTTTCAAAAGCGAAATGCACCTGCCGTCGGGCGTAAAAGAGTGGCATATTCCGCTTGCGGCGGCGTTGCCTATGCCGCCTTGTTTATTCTTTCTTTTAGAACCCGAGGACGAACACGAAACGTCGTATTTCGCGCTTTCGGTTAAAATTTCGAGTTTTTCTTCTTCAATCATAACGTTTCACCGAACACAAACATATGTTTATATAAGTATTATATCAATGCGTTTAATTTATGTCAATGTTTTTTTGATATTGACTTGACTGGTTTTTTATGGTAAAATCAAGCTGATTTCACAAACTTTTCATTATTATATAAATTTGATTTTATATGCGCAGATTATAATACGCGCAGGAGGAATAAATATGAAAGTTCTTATAGTTGACGATGAAGAGATGATAAGAGGCGTTCTGCGCGAATACGTTGAGTTCGAAGGCGGTACCGCTTATGAAGCCGCCGACGGTATGCAGGCGGTTAAAATGTGCAGGGACGAGGATTACGATATAATTTTAATGGACGTAATGATGCCGCGGCTCGACGGTTTTTCGGCGGTAAAGGAAATTAAAAAATTCAAGGACGTTCCCGTAATTATGCTTTCCGCGCGCAGTGAAGAATACGACAAACTGTTCGGTTTTGAAATAGGCGCGGACGACTACGTTACCAAACCTTTTTCTCCCAAAGAAGTAATGGCGCGCATTAACGCGGTATTAAAACGCAAGCACGGCGAAGAGATGAATAAGGACGTTGTGACTTTTGAAGGACTTACCATCGATATGGTAGGGCGCAACGTTTACGTTGACGGAGAAAAAGCCGAACTTACGCCCAAAGAATATGAAATACTGTTTTATTTCGTAAAGAACAAAGGCATAGCGCTTACGCGCGAAAAACTGCTTATGGACGTTTGGGGATTTGATTTTTACGGCGACGACAGAACGGTTGACACGCATATCAAAATGTTGCGTTCGAATTTAAAACAGTACAGAAAATTTATCGTTACTTTAAGAGGACTGGGATATAAATTTGAAGTCTGAAAATAATTGGCAAAAAAAAATAAAACCGCTTAAAAGTATTAACTTAGTGCTGTTAAAGTATTTTCTTATTCTCGCGGCTATACTTATCTTGCTTGTGGAAGTTTCCTGTTTCATAATAGTCAGCAATACTTCGGAAGCGCGAACGCGCGAGCGCCTGACCCATATAGGTATGGAAGTAGCAGCTGTTTCCCGCACTAGCGACGGAGCGGCGCTTTCCGACTATTTAAGAAGTTTCAGGCTCGAAGGCGTAAACGTCTATATACTGTCCTCCGACGGCAAAGTAATTCAGCCGCTCAATATAGACGAAGCGGACGTAACGTTCGATTTGGACGGAATAAAAAAACGCCTTGCCAACAGACCGCGCAATTCCGTAGTTTATTCGGAAAACAACCATATGAATTACGCGACTACCGTAGATTACAACGGCGGTTCGTATCTTGTGGTAAACTGTTCAATGGTAATCTTTAATGATTCTATGAACAAGTTGCTCGTATACTTTATTTTAGTCGGTGTGATAGTTCTGCTTGTAACGGCGCTTATTTCATACAGCGTATCCCAAAAGCTGTCAAGCGGCATAAGGAATTTATCCGCTACCGCCGTAAGGTTTTCAAAAGGCGAATTGGACGTCAACTTTACCCACGCGGAATATAAAGAGCTTGCCGACTTATCGGATACGCTTAACTCAGTCCGCGACGAGGTTAAAAAGAGCGGTGATTTCCAACGCGAAATTCTCGCAAATGTATCGCACGACTTAAAGACGCCGCTTACAATGATAAAGGCGTACGCGTCTATGGTACGCGAAATTTCGGGTGATAATCCTGAAAAGCGCGACAAGCATTTGCAGGTTATAATAGACGAAGCTGACAGGCTTGCGGGACTTGTTAACGACGTTTTAAACGTTTCAAAACTTACCTCGAATCTTGACGAAATTAATTTCAAAGTTTTCAATCTGACCGAATTTCTTTACGGTATAATCAATAAGTTCGAATACTTGCAGGAAACGCAGGGTTATTCGCTAATGGTTGACGTAGATGCAAATCTCTATACCCGCGCCGACGAAGAAAAAATAGGACAGGTAATCTACAATCTTTTGGGCAATGCCGTAAACTATACGGGCGAAGATAAAACTGTTTATATAAGCCTTAAAAAGAGTCTTACCGAGGACAGAATAAAACTTTCCGTAAGAGATACGGGCAAGGGGATAGACAAAGAGGAGCTTGCCGATATTTGGAACAGGTATTACCGTTCCAAGGACAGTCATTCCCGCCCCGTAAAAGGAACGGGACTCGGACTCAATATAGTTAAAATAATTCTCGAAAACCACTCGTTCGATTTCGGCGTAGATTCCGAAAAGGGCAAGGGTTCAACGTTCTGGGTAGACTTCCCGTCCGTACCCGAAGAAATAAACGCTTAAACAAAATCCGACCTTAGCGTCGGATTTAATTTTTAACCGTCATTCGTTTGACAATTTTTCAAAGTGTAACTATAATACTGTATGAACATATGTTTTGTTTGTTTCGTCTTTTATTTAGGTTGTAAAAATCTTTAAAACAGGATATAATTTTCAAGAATGAAGTTTGAATTGCACTCAAAATTTAATCCTACCGGCGACCAGCCTCAGGCAATAGCAAGTCTGACGGAGGGCGTGCTGGACGGTATAAGGACGCAGGTTCTTGTCGGCGTTACGGGCAGCGGTAAGACGTTTACCATGGCAAACGTTATAAAAAACATAAACCGTCCCGCGCTCGTCATAGCGCATAACAAGACGCTTGCCGCACAGCTCTGCAACGAGTTTAAGGAGTTCTTTCCCAATAACCGCGTAGAATACTTTGTTTCGTACTACGACTATTACCAACCCGAAAGTTATATCCCGTCAACGGATACTTATATTGAAAAGGATATGAGTCTTAACGACGAAATAGACAAGCTCCGAAATTCCGCGACAAGTTCGCTCGGAGAAAGGGAGGACGTAATCGTAGTCGCATCTGTAAGCTGTATTTACGGTTTGGGCGCGCCCGAAGAATATTTCCGTCTTTCCGTTTCGCTTCGTCCGGGTATGCAGCTCGAACGCGACGCGCTGTTGCGCAAACTCGTGGAAATCCAATATACGAGGCGCGATATAGATTTCAGACGCTCGTCTTTCCGCGTGCGGGGCGATACCGTTGAGATATTCCCCGCAAGCAACTCGGAAGTGGCAATCAGGGTTGAATTTTTCGGCGACGAAATAGACAGAATTTGCGAAGAGGACGCTTTGACGGGAAACATTATTTCCGAACTTAAACACGTTCTGATATTCCCCGCAAGCCAGTATGCCGTCGGCTCCGATAAAATGCAGAGCGCGCTTTCTATGATTGAAAGAGATATGAACGACGAGGTAAAAGCGTTTAAAGACGAGGGGAAAATTCTCGAAGCACAGCGTCTCGAACAGCGAACTACTTACGATATAGAAATGATGAAGGAAATAGGCTATTGCACGGGAGTAGAGAATTACAGCCGTTATTTCGACGGGCGCGTTCCGGGCGAACCGTCGTTTACGCTTTTGGATTATTTCCCCGCAGGCAAATTTATCGTATTTATAGACGAAAGTCATATGACTATTCCGCAAATACGCGCAATGTATCACGGCGACAAGTCAAGAAAGCAAAATCTTGTCAATTACGGCTTCCGTCTCAAATCTGCTTACGATAACCGTCCTTTGACTTTTGAAGAGTTTGACTCGCGCGTTCCGCAGTTGATTTGCGTTTCTGCAACTCCCGCGCCTTACGAAATGGAACAGGCGGGCAACGTAGTAGAACAACTCATTCGCCCTACGGGACTTGTAGACCCCGAAGTTTCCATTCGTCCCACAAAAGGGCAAATAGACGATTTGCTCGGCGAAATCAATACAGTCATAGCGGACGGGGGCAGAGTGCTTGTCACGACAATGACTAAGCGAATGGCGGAAAGCCTTACGGACTATTTAAAAGAACACAGTCTTAAAGTCAGGTATATGCACAGCGACATAGACGCGTTGGAGCGTATAGAAATAATAAACGGACTCCGTAGCGGCGAATTCGACGTGCTTTGCGGAATAAACCTTTTGAGAGAGGGATTGGACTTGCCGGAAGTCAAGCTCGTCGCCATTCTCGACGCAGACAAGGAAGGGTTTTTAAGAAGCGAAACTTCGCTCGTGCAGACGATAGGCAGAGCGGCGAGAAACGCGGAAGGAAGAGTAATAATGTACGCTGACGTTATCACGGGCAGTATGAGGCGCGCGCTCGACGAAACCGAACGCCGCCGCAAAATTCAGTCCGAATACAACAGAGAACACGGTATTATTCCCAAAACGATAATTAAAGACATAAAAAATACAATCGGTATCACAGGCAAAAAATCGTCTGCCGATGACATAAAAGTCAAAGATATTCCAAACGAAATCGAAAAGTTAAAGGCGCTTATGAAAATTGCGTCTTCACAGCTCGACTTCGAACGCGCAATAGAAATCCGCGAAACAATATCGGAATTAAAGAAAAAATTATTGAAAAGTAAAAAGCAATGAAAGAAGAAATATTCATTAAAGGCGCAAAAGAAAATAATTTAAAAAACATAGACGTCACTATACCCCGAAACACGCTTACAGTGTTTACGGGACTTTCGGGAAGCGGCAAATCGACGCTTGCCTTCGACACGATTTTTGCGGAGGGGCAAAGAAGATATATAGAGAGCCTTTCTTCCTATGCAAGACAGTTCTTAGGGCAGATGGACAAACCCGACGTGGAACTTATCGACGGACTATCTCCCGCAATTTCAATCGACCAGAAGACTACCTCGCATAACCCTCGCTCTACGGTTGGTACGGTAACGGAAATTTACGACTATTTCCGTCTGCTTTTTGCCCGAGTAGGCGTTCCGCACTGCCCCAACTGCGGCAGGGAAATACGCCGACAATCAGTCGACGAAATCGCCGACAGGGTAATGCTTATGCCCGAGGGCGCGAAAATTATGGTTGAAGCTCCCGTCGTTCGCGGCAAGAAGGGCGAGTTCGTAAAAGAGCTTGCAGGCTACAAAAAGAGCGGTTACGGCAGAGTCAAAATAGACGGAATTATCTATGATTTGCAGGAAGATATTCATCTTGAAAAGAATATCCGACACAATTTATCGGTAATTATCGACAGGTTGGTTATTAAAGAAGGAATTTTGAAGAGACTTACGGACAGCCTTGAAAACGCGTTAAGGCTTGCCGACGGGTTGGTTATTATAGATTCGGACGGAAAGGAAGAGCTGTATTCTTCAAACTATGCGTGTCCCGACTGCGGAATTTCTATTGAGGAAATCGAGCCGCGTCTGTTCTCGTTCAATACGCCTTGGGGCGCCTGTCCCGAATGTTCGGGACTCGGTTTCAAACAAATTGTAGACCCCGATTTGATTTGTCCCGATAAGAACATTTCCCTGCGCGACGGCGCAATTAAAATAAGCGGTTGGAACCTCGAATCTTCGTCAATGACTCAGATGTATCTCAACTCGCTTTCCAAAGTCTATAATTTCTCTTTGGACGTACCCGTTAAGGATTTGCCGAAAGAAATTTACGATATGCTAATGTTCGGCAACGGCGGGGAAAAAATCGAACTTGCCTATAACGCATATAAAATTTCGGGCACGTACAAAACGGCATGGGAAGGCTTTGCCGTAAACTTACAGCGCAGATACAGCCAAACCTCTTCTGACGGCGTAAAATGGGATATAGAGCGCTATATGCGCACTATGGATTGCCCTGCGTGTAAAGGCAAAAGGCTGAAAAAAGAAGCGCTTGCCGTAACTCTCGGCGGCAAAAATATAATGGAAGTCTGCGATATGTCGGTAGACGATTTAAACGCTTTCACCGATTTCGGCTTCTTCGGCAAAACCGAACATATGATTGCCGACAGCATAATAAAAGAAATCAACAGCAGACTGAGTTTTTTAAGAAACGTGGGACTCGGCTATTTGACGCTTTCGCGCGGAGCGGCTACGCTTTCGGGCGGAGAGAGTCAGCGCATCCGTCTTGCAACGCAAATAGGCAGCGCGCTTACGGGCGTACTGTATATTCTGGACGAACCGAGCATAGGACTTCACCAGCGCGACAATCAGAAACTTTTGAATTCCCTTTTGGGACTGAGAGATTTGGGCAATACGCTCATTGTAGTCGAACATGACGAGGATACGATGCGCGCGGCGGATTATATCGTAGATATAGGTCCGAGGGCGGGAGTTCACGGCGGAGAAGTGGTTGCCTGCGGAGATTTGAACGATATTATATCCGAACCGCGTTCCATTACGGGCGATTATCTGTCGGGCAGAAGAAAGATAGAAGTACCCGAAATGCGAGTTGCGCCCGACGGCAGGTATTTAAAAGTGAAAGGTTGTAAGCAGAACAACCTTAAAAACATTTCCGTGGAAATTCCCGCTGGATTAATAACGGCGGTAACGGGTGTTTCGGGAAGCGGAAAATCGAGTCTTGTAAACGAAATAATTTATCCTTATCTTGCTAACAATTTAAACGGCGCAAGACAGCCTTTGGGCAATGCGGAAAGTTTCGAAGGACTCGAATATTTCGATAAGATAATCGCCATAGACCAACAACCCATAGGAAGAACGCCGAGGAGCAATCCCGCAACGTACACGGGCGTATTCACTATGATAAGGGAACTTTTCGCCGCGACGCCAGACGCGAAGGAAAGGGGATACAAGAGCGGACGCTTTTCTTTCAACGTTGCGGGCGGGCGTTGCGAGCACTGTCAGGGCGACGGAATAATACAAATCGCAATGCACTTTCTTCCAGATATTTACGTTCCTTGCGAGGTGTGCGGGGGCAAGCGTTACAACCGCGAAACGCTCGAAGTAAAGTATAAAGGTAAAAGCATTTCCGACGTTTTGGAAATGACGGTTGAAGAAGCGGCGGAATTCTTCAAACCGGTTTCGAGTATCTACAATAAAATGTCGACTCTATGCGATGTCGGACTCGGTTATATAAAGTTGGGGCAGAGCGCTACCACGCTTTCGGGCGGCGAAGCACAGCGTGTCAAACTCGCAACAGAACTTTCAAAACGCGGTACTGGAAAAACCTTTTATATTCTCGACGAGCCGACGACGGGTTTGCACAGTTACGACGTGGATAAGCTCGTTAAAATTCTTGCAAGACTGAGAAGCGGCGGAAATACCGTTCTTGTCATAGAACATAACCTTGACGTAATTAAAACTTCCGACTGGATAATCGACCTCGGACCCGAGGGCGGGGATAAGGGCGGAACTATCGTGACTTTCGGTACGCCCGAACAGGTATCCGAATGCGAAAACAGTTATACGGGACACTTTTTAAAAGAAATTCTCAAATAATTCGGCGGGCGGTTTTAAACCGCCCGCTTTTAAGTTTCACCAATCAAAGGCATTTTGACATATTATAAAAATATGCCTAAACCTTTGACTTTGCAAGCTGAGTTTCCTACTACCGAAGGGATTTGTCCCGATGCTTACAGTCTGGCGGTTATTTCACCCGCATACGCTTCCTCGACGGGGGAGCTGAACGCCGTTTTACAGTATTTCTATCATTTTTTCAATTTCGACAAACAAGGATATAAAGAAATTGCCGCCGATTTGGAAAGTATTGCAATAGCGGAAATGCTGCATATAGAAATGCTCGGCAAAACCATTCTCGCGCTCGGCGCGCAACCAATTTACTGTCAGAATCCCCCTACGGCGTTCAATTTCTATTCTGCGAAATATGTTTCGTATTCCCGCAATCTCGTCAATATGCTCGAAGACGATATTTTGGGCGAAAAACGCGCCGTTGCGCAGTATACGAAAATGCTGTGCAGACTAAAAAACGAACAGGTTAAAAAAATAATTTCGCGTATTCTCGAAGACGAAAAGTTGCATTTGGCGAAACTCGAAGAAATATTGCAAGTATTTAAATGTTGACACTTTTAACCGTTTATATTACAATGTCGGTATGATTTACGACGTAGTTGTAATAGGCGGCGGAGCTTCTGGACTTGCGTGCGCCTTGCGCCTTGTTCAAAGCGGAAAAAAGATTAAAATAGCTATTATCGATGCGGGAGAACGGCTTGGTAAAAAACTTGCCGCAACCGGCAACGGACAGGGCAATATTTCGAATACCAATATGTCGCCGTCGCATTATTACGGCGGCGGCGCGGCTTTTGCCGCAAAAATAGCGTGCGCCGACCCGTATCAAGGCTCGCGCCTTTTCGATTTTCTCTTTACCGCTGACGAAAAGGGAAGAATTTATCCGTCGGGCAGACAGGCTTCGTCGTTGAGCGACTGCTTTATGAGAAAAATTTCTTCCGCCGCCGATATATTTTTATCGGTAAAAGTGACGGAAATAAAAAAAGGTTTTTCGTTGCGGCTTTCGGACGGACGCGAAATCAATGCGCGGTTTGTTGTATTTTGCGTCGGCGGAAAGGTTCAAAAACAGTTTAAAACGGATGGAAGTTCCTATGCGTTGATAACGCCGTTCGGGCATAAAATAACTTCGCTTTATCCGTCGCTCGTTCAGTTAAAGACGGAAACGAAGTACATAAAACCTTTAAAGGGAATACGCGCCGATTGCGCTTTAAGCGCGGCGGTTGACGGAAAGATTTTAAAAACAGTGCGCGGCGACGTCATATTCACGGAATACGGAGTGTCGGGCAATGCGGTGTTTGCCGTATCGCCTCTTATAACGGACAAGCGCAATTCTTCCGTAATAATAGAATTTCTTCCCGATATTTCAAAATCGGTTATAAAGAAAAACATAGACGAAAGAAAACAGGCGGGTTGCAGCGCGGACGAGCTGTTATCTGGAACGTTGCATAATAAGCTCGGCAGGGCGGTAATTGCGCGCGCTAAGGCGGAAGGCGGGGAAATCGTATCCGTTTTAAAGAATTTCTCGTTGCCCGTATTCGGAACGCTCGGCTTCGATTATGCGCAGGTTACGAGAGGGGGCGTGGATTTTAACGGCATTACCGAAGAGCTTGAAAGTAAATACGTTAAAAATCTGTTCTTCGCGGGCGAAGTATTGGACGTAGACGGCGACTGCGGCGGATATAATCTGCAATGGGCGTTTACAAGCGGCGTTGCCGCCGCCGAATCGGTATTGAAAAGATTATGATAAGGCTCGATAATATAAAACTCAAAATAACCGAAAGCGAGAGTAAACTTTTTGAATTGGCAAAAAGGAAACTCGGCGGAAAAGCGGGTTATTTCAGGATACTTAAAAAATCTCTCGACGCGCGCGACAAAGGCAATATAGTCTGGGTTTACTCGCTCGAATTTTCTTCCGAAAAGCAAAAAGCCGAGCCGCCGCTGTCTAAAATAAAAAATTCACCTCGCGTTGCGGTAATCGGTTCGGGACCCGCAGGACTTTTTTGCGCGCTGAGATTGACGGAGCGCGGTTTTACTCCCGTAATCGTAGAACGCGGAGAAAGCGTTGAACACAGGCGCGAAACCACAGAAAAATTTTTCAGGGAAAAAGTTCTTAACGTCAATTCCAACGTTCAGTTCGGCGAGGGCGGCGCGGGGACATTTTCCGACGGTAAATTAAATACCCAGACGCACGACGGTTACAACCGCGAAGTTTTGAAACTATTCAATAAATTCGGCGCGCCCGACGAAATATTATATTTAAACAAACCGCATATCGGCAGCGATATTTTATACGGCGTTCTAACAAATATGCGTTCATATATTTGCGGGCAAGGGGGAAGGTATCTCTTTAACTCGCAGTTCATAGGCTTCGGCAAAAAGGACGGCGAACTCCGTTCGATTATACTCAAAGATACGGTTAACGGTTGCGAATCCGAGCTTGAAGTCGATTGCGCGGTTATTGCATTGGGGCATTCCGCAAGGGATACTTTTCAAATGCTGTATGAAAGCGGAATAGAAATGCAGGCGCGCGATTTTGCTCTCGGCGTAAGAATAGAGCATTTAGCGCGGGAAATCAGTCTTTCCCAGTACGGTAAAAGTTTTCCGCTTCTTCCGAGCGCGGATTACAAAATGGTTT
>CAMXOH010000043.1 GCA_947245485.1 uncultured Clostridia bacterium
GTTTCGACGGTTCGGTAGTCGTAAATACAATTTTGACTTCGAAAAAGAAAAACTACGGCTTCAACGCGTTGAAAAACGAATATACGGATATGGTTGCAAGCGGTATAATCGACCCTACGAAAGTATCGCGTTCGGTACTTCAAAATGCGGCTTCGGTTGCGGCGACTCTTCTTACGACCGAAAGCATCGTAACGGATATTCCCACTCCTCCCGCGCCCCCTATGCCCGGCAACCCCGATATGGGCGGAATGTATTAATTTAAAATAATAATAAAGCAACGGTAAACATATCCGTTGCTTTTTTTATTGAGAAAGAATAAAGAATTCTTCTTTTATTTTAAAATAACTTATCCGCCGCCTTTTAAGGCGGCGGAGATTTATTATCTTTTGCATTTTGAATATAATTTCATATCTTCAATTATTCCGTTCTTTACCGCATTTGCAGCTAATGTTCCTTCGAATCTGAAACCCGCCTTTTCCAAAACTCTGCACGACGCATTGTTTCTTGCAAACGGTTCGGCGAAAATTCTGATTATATCCGTATTGTTAAAAACATATTCGCAGGCGGCATTAACTGCCGAAGTCGCGTAGCCTTTATTCCAAAATTGTTCGCCTATATAATAACCGAGTTCAGCTGTTCTCGAATGTATATTATCTTTTCTGAATATGCCTATACTTCCGACAACCTTATCTTCTGCGCTTACCGCAAATGAAAATACGCAATTACCATCCGCTTTTAGCGTTGAATTTATATATTCAAGCGCATCCTGCACCGTATAAGGAAACGGTATTCCGTCACGCAGATTATCCAAAATTTTCTTGTTGTTAAGAATTTCAGCCAAACTTTCGGCATCCTCAACGCTCCATTTACGAATTTTACAGCTCATATTATTTTATTAATTTATTTAAAATTCGTTCAAGGGCATATTTCCCGTGTTCGTAAGTCAACCCGCCCTGAAAATATGCAATATAAGGCGGTTTAACGGGACCGTCGGCAGAAAGTTCGATTGAGGAACCCGACACAAACGTTCCAGCCGCCATAATAATTTTATCGTCGTATCCCGGCATATCCCACGGTTCGCAAGTAACGTAACTGTCGATTGGAGACGCATACTGCACTTCTCTGATAAAGTCGAGCATTTTATCCTTATTTCCGAATTCGATTGCCCGAGTTATGTCATAAGGCGTTTTCTCAATCGACGGGTAATTTTTGAATCCGAGTTCCGACATCGCCTGCCCTATAAGCAGACTGCTTTTAACAGCTTGCGCAACGGTATGCGGAGCCATAAAAAGTCCCTGATAAAAACTTTGATAACCGCCAGAATAAGAACCGACTTCCAAACCTATCGACGGCGCCGTGAGTCTGCGCCCGATTAAATCTATATATTCGCTTTTTCCGCAAATATAACCACCGTTCGGGGCAAGTCCTCCGCCAGCGTTTTTAATTAATGAGCCGACAATAATATCTGCACCGAAATCGGTAGGTTCGTATTTTTCAACAAATTCGCCGTAACAGTTATCCACGAAAATGCAACCGTTAAAGCCGCGCGAACGTATGAATTTGCATATATCGCCAATCTGTTTACAGGAGAGAGCGTCGCGGAGTTCATAACCGCGCGAGCGTTGAATATATACAACTTTTACTTTGTCGTCGAGCTTGGAATTTATACTCTCACAATCAAATTCGCCGTCCGATAAGTCGCAGTAATCAAAATCGATGCCGAAATCCTTTAAAGAGCCGTTATTTTCACCGAATATAACTCCCCTCAAAGTATCGTAAGGCATTCCGCTTATACAAAGCAAAGTATCGTTAGGACGCAAAAGTCCGAAAAGCGCGACAGTCAAAGCATGTGTACCCGACACGATATGTGGAGAAACTATTCCGCTTTCCGCGCCGAAAACTTGTGCATAAAGTTTACCGAGGCAATCCCTGCCCTCGTCGTCGTAACCGTAACCGGTAGTCGAACCAAAATGCCTTAACGCTATACGTTGTTCCGAGAATGCATTCAACACCTTTTGCTGATTAAAATAGGCTATATCATCTACATAGGAAAACTTGTCTTTAAGTTTATTTTCACACTCCGAAATAAATTCTCTGTTATTCATTTAAAAGCCTCGCTACATTTTCAGCCGTCGCTTCATTCGGCTTTAACCAAATTATATTTTTCAATTTTTTAAAGAAAGTTATCTGTCTTTTAGCATAATGGCGAGTATTTTGCTTTATTATGTCACGCATAGTACTATCGTTATATCCATTTTTTAAGCCTAAAATCACTTCTTTATACCCAATCGCCTGCATACATTGACAATCTTCGTTAATCCCTTTTTTGATTAACAGAGCAACCTCGTCCACAAGTCCGCGCTCGAACATTTCGTCAACGCGGTTATTAATCCTTTCATATAACTCTTCTCTCGGGTAATCTATGGCAACAGCAGTATAATCGTACCGCGGATTAAAACCGTCCTTAATATCGGACTTTTTGCTTCCGCTCACTTCATAAATTTCCAAAGCGCGGATAACCCGCTTGACGTCGTTGGGATGAAGTTTTTCCGCAGTTTCGGGGTCAACTTTCTTCAAATAAGAATGCAGTTCTTCCTTACCATTTTCATTGAGAATTTTTTCGTATTGTTCTCTTATTTTATAGTCTGCGGCGGCGTTTCCGTATTGTAAATCAAACAGCACCGAGTTTATATAAAACCCAGTTCCGCCGCAAATAATCGGAACTTTTCCCTGTTCGGTAAGGTTATCCGCAATTTTACGGGCGGCAGCTTCATAATCGGAAACACTGTAATTACAGGAAGGTTCTACAACGTCGAGCATATGGTGTTTAACTCCCCGCATCTCCTCCGCAGTAGGTTTTGCCGTGCCGATATTTAGTTCCTTGTAGACGAGCTGCGAATCGGCGGAAATTACTTCCGTATTCAGTTTTAAAGCGCAATCAACGGCAAGTTTTGTTTTGCCCGAAGCAGTAGCTCCGCAAATAACGAGAATCTTATCCAATTCAGACGAGCCTCTTGAACATTTTCTCTACGTCTTTCTTTTCCAACGTTACGCAAACGGGTCTTCCGTGCGGACATTTTAACCCCATATTGCCTTTCAACATTTTAAAGAGCAAGTCTGTTTCGTCTTCGGTAAGTTCCATACCGCCTTTAATTGCATGCTTGCAAGCCGTTGAAGCTATTTTTTCCTTTAACATTTCTTCGAGTTTAATCTCTTTATAACCTTTTAAATCGGATAAAATTTCCGCAAAAAAGTTTTCGAGATTTATATTCTGTAAGTCAGCGGGAATTTCGTCAACCCTGAAAGAATACGTTCCGAATGGTTTAATATCAAAACCAAGCTCCCTGATTACATTTATATTATTCTCTATAAAGAGCGTTTCCTCTGCGTTTGTTCCGAACAAGTAAGGAATTATCAGTCCCTGCCTGTCGATTTTCCTATTCGCGATTTTCTCGCGTAAACGGTCGTATATAAGCCTTTCGTGCGCCGCGTGCTGGTCTATTATATAAACCGTATCGCATATTTCATAAATAAGATAAGTATTAAAAAGATTGCCTTTATATTTGCACCTTTCAAATTCGATTTTCTGCTGCTCGTGCTTTCGGCGCTCATAGCTCTCGTCTATTCTGCTGTCGCTACCAAAACCGCCCGACATCGTATCGTTAGAAACTTTCAAAATGAACGGTTCGGGTTTTTGAGTGCGGGTTTCAAGCCTTTCGTCGCGCATAGGGTCGTAATATTTTAAAGGCTTTTCTTCTTTTTTAATATCGGAAACGACTGAAATTTGTTCGCTTGCACCGAAATTGAATGATAATCCTTTTTCCGCAACATCTTCCGCCTTTTTTGTTTCCGTGAAAATTTTATTCGGATTTTCGTCCATAGTTGACTTGATTTCTGGTATTCTCACACTGTCGATTACAAACTGTGCGGCAGACGCCCTTCCGTCAAGAACGGCGGAAATCACAGAATAAACCGCGCCGAATATTAAACGGTTATCGACAAAGCGCACGTCGGCTTTATTGGGATGAACGTTAACGTCAACGAAATCGGCAGGAACTTCCACGTTCAATACATAGAAAGGATACTGTCTTTTCATCGCATAACTCGCATACGCATTGGTTATGGCAGTATTGATTGTGTTATTTATTATATATCTTCCGTTAAGGAACAGACTTTGATAGGTTTTATTCGGTTTGAAAAAATTTTGGTTACCTATATATCCGTTTATTTTTACGCCGTCTTTCTCGGCGTTTATTTTAAAACACTGCGGAATAACTTTTGCCCCGTAAACCTGCGCAACAGCCTCGTCAAAACCTCCGCCGTATGACTGTAACGTCAGTTTGCCGTCTACAACATATCTGAATGAAATATGCGGATTGCCAAGTATATAACGCACTATAAAGTTAGTTATGTCCGTTTCTTCTTTTTTATCGGGTTTAAGGAATTTCGCTCTTACGGGAGTATTATAGAATAAATCTCTCACGCAAATTTCGGTCCCCCTCTGCAATGCGGCGGGTTCAACCATTCCGACGTTTCCGTCCTCACACAAAACCTTATATGCCGCGTTGCCTTCCGTTACCGAAGTCAGCTCAACGCGTGAAATTACCGAAATGCTCGCAAGAGCTTCCCCTCTGAACCCGAGCGTCGTTATTTTATTTAAATCCTCGGCGCAGGAAATTTTACTTGTAGCATGCGGAAAGAACGCCGCGCGCATATCGTCGCGTTCAATACCGCAACCGTTATCGACTACCTTTATTAACTGCTTACCGCCCAGCTCGATATACACCTCGATATCGTCGGCGCCCGAATCTATACTGTTTTCAATGAGTTCTTTTACCGCGGAATACGGACGCTCGATAACTTCTCCCGCCGCAATTCTGTTATACACGCTCTTTGTTAAAATATTAATTTTCTTCATAATTTAACCTTTTCAACTAAATCGCCGAGAATTAAAAACGCTTGCATAGGTGACAAAGTATTCATATCTATTTCGCTTAAAACTGTTTCAACTTCGGAAAGTTGTCTGCTTTCTTCCTCTTCCGCATTGTCGCTCTCGAAAGTTCTGTCGCCCTTTTCAATACTCTTTAATATGCTTTTCGCTCTTTCGGTTACGCAATCGGGAACTCCAGCAAGAGAAGCGACTTCGATACCGAAACTCCTGTTCGCTCCCCCGCGCATAATTTTTCTTAAAAATACGACGCCGCCGTTTATTTCTTTTACCGAAATTTTATAATTTTTTACGCCTTCGAGCTTTGTTTCGAGTTCCGTAAGCTCATGGTAATGCGTTGCGAACATAGTTTTTGCACCGATTGCGCCGTTTAAATGCTCTATTACCGCCCAAGCGATACTCAATCCGTCATATGTACTTGTTCCTCTTCCAACCTCGTCGAGAATCAATAAACTGTTTTTTGTTGCATTTTGTAAAATCGAAGCTACTTCAATCATCTCAACCATAAAAGTACTTTGGTCCGATATGAGATTATCGCTCGCGCCCACTCTCGTAAATATCCTGTCGATAAGCGGAATTTGCGCGGATTTTGCAGGAACAAAACAACCTAAATGCGCCATAATCGTAATGATAGCCGTCTGACGCATATACGTACTTTTACCCGCCATATTAGGCCCCGTTAAAATCATTGTCCTGTTTTCTTTTTCGTCAAGTAAAGTATCGTTAGGTATAAATCTGTCTTTGGAAATAACTTCAACAACGGGATGACGCCCGTCTTTTATTATCAAAGGCTGAGCGCTTTCCACTATTTGGGGGCGTACGTAACGGTTTGTTTTAGACACTTCCGCAAAACTTACAATCATATCGAGAAGCGCAACGGCAGAAGAAATAATTTTAAAGTTATTAATATTTTCGGCGAGAACTGACTTAACGTAATCGTACAACTGCGCTTCGAGTTTCAACGAAAGCTCATCGCTACCGAGAATTTTTACTTCCAACTCCTGCAATTCTTCGGTTGTATATCTCTCCGAATTTGCAAGAGTCTGTCTACGCTGATAGTTTAAAGGAACTTTATCCTTAAACGATTTGGAAACTTCAATATAGTAGCCGAAAACCCTGTTATAATGAATTTTAAGCGTTCTTATACCCGTTGCATCCCGCTCTCGCGCTTCCATTTCGATAATTAGCTTTTTGCCGTTCTTTTTTATTTCTCTGAGTTCGTCAAGCTGAGCGCTGTAACCGTCTTTAATATATCCCCCTTCCTTCATCTGTACGGGCGCTTCGGGGTTTATTGCTTTATCGATTAGTTCGGAAACGTCGGACAAATCCAATAAATTAGCCGAAATATCGTTTATAATTTTTGACTTAAATCCGGAAAGCTGAAACTTTATGTTTGGCACGGCGGAAATAGATTGCGCAAGCGCAAGACAGTCCTTTGGCATAATATTGTTATTGCTGATTTTACCCGAAAGTCTTTCTATATCCTTAATACTCTTCAACAAATCGGTTAGTCCAAGCCTTACGACGGTTGAGTTAAAAAGCTCTTCAACGCCGTCAAGCCGATAGTTGATTTCTTCTTTATCTGTAAAAGGTTCGAGAATACTGCTATTTAACAATCTTGCTCCCATTGCAGTGCTTGTCTTATCGAGTAACCACAAAAGCGAGCCGTACTTCTTACCGAAGCCGAGCGTCTTATTTAATTCAAGGTTTTTGATTGCGGCAACGTCAAGCATTACATAATTTTCATTTTTGAAATACTTTATTCCGTTGATATTTTTCAGCGCATGCATCTGCGTTTCTTTGAGATACAGCACGAGCGCGCCTGCGGCGCAAACCGCGCGTTCTTTACCCGCAACAGCAAATGCGTTAAGCGTTTTTGCGTTGAACTGTTCAAGAAGAGTTCTTTCTGCCGCAGAGTAGCCGAACGCCCACGCTGGATAATTAGAGAAGTGAGGCAATATTCCTCTTTGTACTTCCAATTCGTCTTTGGACGACAGAAGCATTTCATCGTTGCAAATAATCTCTTTTACGCCGAGCTTGGACATATGCAATATAATCTGTCTTACGCATTCCGTGCCCGAAAATTCCGCAACCGAAAACTCGCCCGTAGTTATATCCGCCCAGGCAAGCGCCGTGCCGTCTGCGTTTTTATAAGCGCAACAGATATAATTACTGAATTTTTCGTCAAGCTGTTCCTCGTCGGTTATCGTTCCTGCCGTCACTACGCGAACGACTCCGCGCTGAACTATGCCTTTTGACGCGGAAGCGTCTTCAAGCTGTTCGCATATCGCAACTTTTTCGCCCAAAGCAACGAGCTTTGCAATATACGTATCCGCCGCATGAAACGGAACGCCGCACATAGGCGCACGTTTTCCTTTAATTCCGCAATCCCTGCCTGTAAGCGTAAGGTCCAAAAGCTGTGAAACCCTTATTGCGTCGTCATAGAACATTTCATAAAAATCACCCAAACGGTAAAACACAACGCAATCTTTGTACTTCTCTTTTACCGTTAAATAATGTTCCATCATCTTTGAAAGTCCCATATCTTATATCCTTTCGCCTATCAGCGATACTCCGTTCGCCTTTGTAATTTTTATATTTACAAACTCGCCTATTACGTCGGTATTGCTTTCAAAATACCCCATTCTGCCATATTCGTCCCTGCCAAGATACATATTTTTCTTTTTATCAAAATCCTCGCAAAGTATTTCGACGGTTTTCCCTATATACTTGGCGGAATGTTCGCGCGTAAGCGAATTTACAAGTTCCACAAGCTCCATTATGCGGCGTTTTGAAACATCTTCGGGAATCTGATTCTCCATTTTTGCCGCTACCGTGCCTTCGCGCTTGGAATAGACAAACGTAAATGCAGAAGAATATCCGACGGTTTTCACAAGTTCGAGCGTTGCATTAAAGTCATTTTCCGTCTCACCCGGAAAGCCGACAATTAAATCCGTTGTCAAAGCGCAGTCGGGCGCATATTTTTTCAGAGTTTTAACCTTGTCGATATAATCTTCACGCGTGTACTTTCTGTTCATTGCTTTTAAAACCGCATTAGAACCGCTTTGCACGGGCAAATGAACGCATTTGCATATTTTAGGGTTTTCAGAAATAACTTTTGCAAGCTCTTCGGAAAAATCTTTCGGATGGCTAGTCATAAACCGCAGACGGAACTTACCGTCGATTTCCGCTATTGCCTTTAAAAGTTGCGGAAAAGAAAGAGCATCGCTGCCGTTTCCGTATGAATTTACGTTCTGCCCGAGTAAAGTTATTTCTTTATAGCCTTGGCTTATAAGTTCCCTCACTTCCGCCATAATATCTTCCGATTTACGACTGCGTTCCCGTCCCCGCACATAAGGAACTATACAGTAACTGCAAAAATTATTACACCCGTACGTAATATTTACCCAAGCGTTGGGATAACTTGTCCTGAAAGGTTTGTCGCCTTCCCTTATTTGCATATCGCCGTCAACTATCTCCATTACGGCTTTTTTCTGCTTTTCTTTTAAGAGAACAAGTTCCTTGAATTTATACAAATTATGAGTACCGAAAATTATGTCCACAAAAGGAAACTTTTCATGTAAATTTTCAGCCTTACCGAGTTGCTGGGTAAGACAGCCGCCGACAGCTATCAGCATATCTTTTTTCTGCGATTTCAACTTTTTCAGCATTCCGATATTTCCGAAAGCGTGATTTTCCGCGTTCTCCCTGATACAGCACGTATTAAAAACTACAATATCCGCGCCGTACATATCGTCGGTATTCTCATATCCGAGCTCGACAAGATTACCCGCTATTTTTTCCGATTCGTGTACGTTCATCTGACAACCGTACGTTACTATGTGATAAAACTTTTGCATATACATAAAGATTATATATTTTTTTAGGTTTTTTTTCAAACGTTTTGCAACAATTATTTAATTTTATAAATACTAATTTTAATGACTAAATTTTTGAAAATTTCCACGATTGTTATTTTAAGTATCTTTATTGTTTTTTCGGTTCTGTTCTTTACGTTTGTTATCATAACTAAGGATGCGGTTCTAGACAGCAATAAACTAATAAAAACGGGACAAAACGTAATTATTTACGACGATAGCGGAAACGAAATTACAAGCGCCTCGCTCGAAGCGCAAAAAAAGAGCGTTCAGGTTAAAAACCTCGACAGCCTTACCGTCAACGCCTTTATAGCTTCCGAAGACAGAACGTTCTATAAGCATAACGGTCTGAATTATAAACGTATGCTAAAAGCGTTTTATAAAAACGCAGTTTCGCGTTCGTTTAAAGAAGGAGCTTCGACAATCAGCCAACAGCTCATAAAAAATACGCATTTAACAAGCGACAAAACTATAAAGAGAAAACTCAACGAAATAAAACTTACATTAAAACTCGAAAAGAAATATTCAAAAGATGAAATACTCGAAATGTACCTTAATACTATTTATTTCGGTCATAACTGTTACGGTTTACAGAGCGCCGCCGAATTTTATTTCGGGAAAAAGGCGGAAAATCTGACTTTAAACGAAAGCGCTACAATAGTCGGACTCCTCTCATCCCCCAATAATTACTCGCCGTTTAAAAATCCCGAAAAGAGTTTGAAGAGAAGAAACATTGTTCTTAACAGTATGCAAGAATGTGGTTACATTGACGAAAAAACAAATATAAAAACGCAGAGCGAACCAATTAACGCAGTTAAAACCGAAACGAAAGAAAAATACGAAAGCTATTTGAACGCCGTTTTTGACGAACTCGACGAGCAAAATTTCGATTATTACGCTTTGAGCGACGGGTGCATAATCAAAACCTATATGGACAAAAATTTACAAAACAACGTAGAAACTTATCCGTATCCTTGCGACTATGCCGTTATTGCGACAGACAATATTACGGGCGGCGTTAAAGCCTATAAATCTTCGATTAACGGAGCAAAGCGTCAACCCGGTTCCACGGTAAAACCCATATTTGTATACGCGCCTGCAATAGAAGAAAAATTAATAAATCCCTCAACTAAAATTTTAGATGAAAAAATAGATTATAACGGATATTCCCCCGAAAACTTCGATAAAAGTTATCACGGTTACGTTACCGTCACGGACAGCATAAAACAAAGTTATAACGTACCCGCCGTAAAAACGCTTAACGCGCTGACTGTTAAAAAATGCGAAAAATACCTCACCGCTATGAACATTAATCTTGACGACGACGAAAAAAATTTTTCGCTCGCCCTCGGCGGTATGAAATACGGTTTAAGCATTAAAGAACTTGCAGACAGATATTCGATTTTTCCCAAAGGCGGAAACTACCGTCCTTCACGGTTTATCAAAGAAATAATTACAAAAGACGGAAAAACGATTTATAAGAACCAAACTTCGGAAAACAACGTTTTCAGCAAAGGCACTTGCGCGCTTATAAACGATATGCTTAACCAAACCACAAAAAGCGGTACGGCAAAAAAACTTAAAAATTTTCAATTCGATTTAGCATCAAAAACGGGTACCTGCGGAAATGCCGAGGGCAATACCGACGCCTATACTGTAAGCTACACAAGCGAAAACTGCTTTGCCGTTTGGCTTGGCGACAGTGAAAACAAAAGATTGAACATTACAGGCGGAACCGACAGTTGTAACGTATTGAAAAATTTCCTTGAAAAATTTTACGATACACACTCCCCCGAACCTCTCGACACGCAAAGCGGAACAGTAAACGTTAATATTGACCGCGAAGAATATGAACAGAATAATAAAACAATATTGGCAGACCCTCTTTGCCCCAAACTCAATATAATGCAAATAAAAGTTTTATCAGGGAACGAGCCGCAACAGCAATCCGACAAATTTTCCAATCCGACCATTACCATACCCGTCGTAAAAGTGGAAAATAACAGCATAAAAATTAAATTATGTCAGACAAAGTACTATTCATATATTGTAAATAGGACAAAAAATGGACAAATTGAAAAAATTTATGACGGAAAATGGAAAGAATTAATTACCGATACTCCCGAAGAAGGCGTTTACACCTACTCAATAATTCCGTATTTCGACAACGACATAAATAAATATTACGGTAAAGAAATCATTTTTCCGCCCATTAAAATTTCAAATAAAAACAATAACGACTCGATTAAAATTCCCGATATTACGCAAAAAGACTGGTTTGATTTATAAAATACAGCGCCGCAAGTTTGCGGCGCTGTATTTAAAATTAAAGTAAAACTGTTTCCAAACTGTCCAATGCTTCGCTTACTAATTTATCCACGTTCAGCTTAGCTTCTTCCGCCAAAATATCCGAAAGTTTCGGACGGGTAACGGGATGTTTAGGCAAAAACACAGTACAGCAATCTTCATAAGGTTCGATTGATATTTCGTAAGAACCTATTGCCCTGCTTCTCTCGATTATTTCGTCTTTATCGAATCCGCAAAGCGGGCGTAAAACGGGTAAATTTTCTATTACGCTATTCGATGAAGTCATTCCCTCTACCGTCTGGCTCGCAACCTGAGCAAGACTTTCGCCCGTGATAAGACACTGCGCCCCGCATTTTTCGGCTATTCTTTCTGCTATCCTCATCATAAAACGCCTTAAAAGCGTCACCATATAATCTCCGTTGCAATTTTTATGAATTTCTTCCTGAATATGAGTTACGGAAATTATATTAAGTTTGGTACCGCAGGTGTAAGCCGATAAAACTTTTGTAAGTTCGATAACTTTTTCCCGCGCCTGCATATTAGTGTACGGGTAACTGTGAAAATGAATGCAATCGATACTCATTCCGCGCTTGGCAATCATATGCCCTGCAACCGGACTGTCAATACCGCCCGAAATCAACAGCAATCCTTTTCCGGAAGTTCCGACAGGCATTCCGCCCGCGCCTTTATAAAATTTATTAAAAACAAGCGCCGTACCGTTTTCCCTCAAATCTATATTGACGATAAAATCGGGATTATGGACGTCAACTTTCAAATTTTTATTTACGTCAAGCAATCTGCCGCCTATTTCGGCGCTTATTTGCATTGAATTCATCTTGAAAGTTTTGTCCGCCCTGTGCGTTTCTATTTTAAACGTACCGATTTCACTGCACACGCTTTTTGCCGCCGAAAAAATTTCGTCCATATCGGCATTGACTTTCAATGCAACGCTGTATGAATGTATTCCGAAAACTTTTTGCAGTCTGTCAAGAATTTCTTCCGTTCTGTTTTCGTCAAAATTCTCAACCAAATATCTTCCGCTATGCCTGCGTATTTCGTGTTTTAGTCCTTTAAGACTCCGCTCCATATTTACGGCAAACACACGCTCGAACCAACCGCGGTTTTTTCCCTTTAAATGTATCTCGGCATATCTGATAATTATTACTTTTTCCATTTTTAAGCCATCTTCAATTTTCTGTTTTTTACCGTTTCATTTAAAATTTTAACGGCTTCTTCAACTTCTTGCAATGTATTTTCCGGCGAAAAACTTATTCGAAGAACTCCGTCTGCGTCATTTTCGTCAAGTCCGCAGGCAAGCATAATGCGCGAATAACGTTTTTTTTCATTGGAAGAACACGCAGAACCCGTCGCTATTATAAGTCCTTTATCGTCAACTTCGTGCATAATCGTCTCGCCGCGCACTCCGCGCGCCGTAACGCTGAGAATATAGGGCGAAGCATTTTCACCCGAAATTATCCTGAAAAATTCCTTGTCAAGTCCGAGGCGCATTGCCGAATTCAGCGTTTTAACTTTTTCAAAACAAGAGCTAATTTTCTTATATCTCGTTAACGCCGCATATTCGAAACACTTTATCCCGAAAACATTTTCCGTGCCGCTTCTTAACCCCTGTTCCTGTCCTCCGCCGAAAATGTAAGGTTTAATTACAAGATTTTTTCTCTTGACGAGCGCTCCGCACCCTTTTATTCCGCCGATTTTATGCGCGCTTACCGAATACATATCCACGCTTTTATTCAGTCTGAAAGCAATTTTTCCAAATGCCTGCACGCCGTCCGAATGGAAAAGCGTTAGTTTATTTTTTGATTTTACTTTATCCGCTATCGAATTAATATCGTTTATCGCGCCGCTCTCGTTATTTACGTGAATTACCGAAACAAGCGAAGTTTTTTCATCGATTAAACCAAGCAAATGGTTTACGTTCACGCTTCCATCCGCATTCAAATCCGCAAATCTTACCTCTATTCCGCGTTGTTTAAGTTCATTTACGGCAGAATAAATTGCGGAATGTTCACCCGAAGTAGTAACAACGTTTCCGCGTTTGCCGCCGCCGAAAATCGCTTGATTATCGGCTTCCGTTCCCGACGCCGTAAATATCAAAGAATAATTGTTTTCGTCCGCGAACAAAGAAATAATGTTTCGCCTTGCTTCTTTTAATTCAAGTTGCAAATTATAACCTTCCGCGTAGAGCGCGGAAGGATTATAATACTCTGTAAACAAATATTTTTCTGCGGCTTTAACGCACGATTCATCGGGTTTAGCCGTCGCCGCATTGTCGAGATAAATCATTATATTTCAATCAAACCTTCAAACGACTGTCTTACAGTACCGTCGATTTCAACGTCGCCATTTTCGTTATATTTGACGAATAAATCTCCGCCCTTTAACTTTACAGTAATAATTTCACCGCGCAAACAGTGTCCGCCGACAATAGCGGCTACCGCGGCCGCCGCGGCTGCCGTTCCGCAAGAAAGCGTTTCGCCGTTGCATTTCTCCCATACTCTCGTTCTTACGGTAACATTGTTGACTATGCGGACGCACTCTACGTATACGCCTTGCGGGAACAACCCCGAACTGATTACAGCCTGTCCCAAAGCCTCTATATCCACGTCGTCAACTTTATCGCAGAAAACTACGCAATGCGGGTTTCCTACGTTGACAAGAGTAACTTTGTACTCTTTACCGCCGAAATTAACTTCTTTATCTATTACTTCGCCGTCATATTTGGAAGGAATTAATT
>CAMXOH010000044.1 GCA_947245485.1 uncultured Clostridia bacterium
CGCGATGCTCCCTCGCAATGACGAGAAAAGTGTTTGTTACGTAAAAATAATGCATAACGTCCGGATTGCCGCGCCGACAAGTTGGTTCGCAATGACGGAACCCGTAGACTGGTAGCAAGATGGTGTATGACTGGCAGGTAAAAATACGCGCACTTGTGCGCAGTCTGTAATGATTAAGACTAATTGCCCGAAAATGAAATACCACCCGCTATGCGGGTGGATTATTATTTATAAATTAAAATTATTGCTTTTTATACTCGCTCGGCGAAACGCCGAAGTTGTTTTTGAATACGCGCGAAAAGTAGAGGGGGTCGGAAAAGCCGCACGCTTCGGCTATTTGCGAAACGGAATAACTCGAATAAGTGTTGGAAATTCCGCTTAAAAGAAGTCCGCGGGCGAGCTCCATTCTTGCGTTTAAAAGATAGCCGTGCGGCGTTTCGCCCGTTTCCTTTTTGAAAAGTTTACGCAAATAATCGTAATTCAGCGGCAGAGATTTAAGACAGTTTTCTACCGAAAACAGCGGTTCGGAAACGTGCCTGTCAAGTTCGGCGCGGATTTGTTCGGTTACGGGGGAAAGTTTTCTTTCGCGTTCCGCGCCCTGCACGGTATAGCTTACAAGCAGGTTTCCCAAAGCGGCGATTATGCAGTCGTTTTTTCTGCCGCCGCGGAAGTACGTTTCCGCCTGAACCGCTGCGTGCAGTATTCCGCCGTTCGGAGCGTCCGTGAAAATTTTCGGCTGTTTAACCGAAAGCAGAGCGCGCTCGATTAACACGTGCAGAACTCCGCCGTTTTCCGCTTCGGGCGTGTATTTGCACAGCGGGGGGATAACGGCTATTTCACCGCCAACAAACCGCACCGTTCCGCCGTCCGCATAAAGCATTACTTCGCTTCCGCTTTCGGGAACGATAAGTTCGTAACATTTATTTATCCGCACTGCGTTCGGTTCGGAAATTCTTCCTGCAAATATAATGGCGTTCATATCCGTATTTTAACATATTTGCGCCGATTTGTCTATATATAAAATTAGTTCGGCAAAATAATTTGCTTTTGCGGCGAGGGGTGATATAATACAGGGCATGGGAGAGATATTTTTAAAAGTTCTGCTGATAATGGCGGTGCTGTTTGCGTTCACCGTTCCCGGGTACGCGCTTAAAAAACTTAAAATGCTCGGCGAAGGTTCTACCCTCGCGCTCAGCAATATTTTGCTTTACGTATGTCAGCCTGCGCTTGCCATTAAGGCGTTCTGCGTTTTTTCGGAGAGCGACGCGGAAACAATTTACGGTATAGGTATGGGCAGGCTTGCCGCAAACTTCGGTATAGCCGCGGCGATTTCCGTTGCCGCTATATTTCTTGTGTTCGGCATAAGCAAACTTGTATTCATTAAAATGAAAAATAAAAACGCCGCAAACGTTTACTCGTTCGTGGCGGTGTTCTCTAATTGCGGGTTCCTCGGCGTTCCGTTCATCGAAATGTTTACGGACGGAAATCCGCTTGCCGTTATGTACATAATGGTGTTCAATATTGTGTTCAGTTTTTTAAGCTGGACTCTCGGCGTGGTGCTGATTACGGGAAGTTTTAAGGAAATCCGCCTCAAAAAACTCGTGCTCAACCCTGCGATTATTGCTTGCGCTGTGGCTATTTTGCTGTTTTTCGTGCCGCAAATCAATATTTTTGCCATAAAGCAAATCGACGTAATTAAAATATTGCCGCAGTATCTTTCCTATATGACGGCGCCGCTTTCGATGCTCATAGTCGGTATACGCATTGCGGAAACGCCGCTAAAACAAATTTTCTGCAAAAAAGGAGCATACGCTGCGGGCGCGCTCCGTCTTTTGGTTGCGCCGTTCGTCACGCTCGCCGCGGCAATTCCGTTCTATTTTCTTTTATTGCACATGCGCGGTACAATCGGCGGCGCGGACGATTATATTTTCCTCGCCCCCGTAATAGCAATGGTAATGTCGCCCGCGGCTTCCGTAGTCGCTATGGCGGAACGCTTCAACGGCGACAAGGAAGAGGCTACCGCTGCGTTCGTCGCAAATACGGTTATCAGCGTCATAGTAATCCCGCTCGTAATAATGGCGATAATGGCGTGCTGGGGCGCGCTTGTCGGGTGATTAATCTTCCTTTATTTCAAATTCGTTAAGTTCGTCTATGCGCTTAACTTTTACGGCTTTGACGCCCTTTTTCACTTCGTATTCGAATTTGAGCCATTCGTCGTCCGCTTCGAGAATTGTAACTATGCCGTAGATGGGCATTTTGCATTTTTTGCCGACGAGTCCGTCGATTATTTTAGACATTCCGCAGTCTCCTTTTTCTTGCATTTTGAGTTTTCTTTTAAGCCGTCTTAACTTCCGTTTGCTCTTTTTGCCGTACTGTTCGGTTAAAATCGCGGCGAAGAGCAAGGTAAGAGGAAGTACAGAGCATAATAAAAAATATTCCATAATCAATCCCGTTTACAGCAGTTGTCAAGACTGCTTTTTTCATATACGTAGCAGTCGAACTCTTCGCAGTAGTCGTCGCTCTTTTTATAGCCGCAGGCGGTGAAAAAACCTACGGAATCTTCGTAGGGCAGACAGTACGCTTTTTTTGCGCCGCTTTCTCTGAGTTTCATTTCGGCGGTGTAAAGCAGGAATTTGCCCAAACCTTTGCGGCGGAAGGAGGGGGAAATATAAATTTCGCGTACGTCGCCCCAGCCTTCTTTATAATTCCATTCGTTGTTAATATCGTCGAGCTGATAAATCGCGAACCCCGCAACGGCTTCGTCTTCCTTAATAAGTTCAATTTTAATCAGTCCCGCCAAAAGGTCGGGGAGAACGTATTCTTCCGCGAGGTGTTCCGCGTCGTCGGCACAGCCGAGTTCGGCATAATAGTCATTGAAAAGTTTTATGAAAATTTCGCGTCCGCTGTCCTGCAAGGGGTAAACGTGCAACATATAAACTCCTTTAAAACTGTCCGCGCGCGGCGGAAGTTTTTTAAATTAAAAGCGAGGGCGTAATTCGTCCTCGCTCAAATTTTTTAATTATTCTGCGACGGGGTATACGCAAACCTGCTTACCGTCTTTGCCCACTCTTTCAAATCTGACAGTGCCGTCAACGAGTGCAAAAAGCGTATCGTCTTTGCCCATGCCGACGCCCGAACCAGCCTTGAATTTGGAACCGCGCTGTCTTACGAGAATGTTTCCCGCAAGCACGAACTGTCCGTCCGCACGCTTAACTCCCAACATTTTGGGATTGCTGTCTCTGCCGTTGTGCGAGGAGCCGGTACCTTTCTTATGGGCGAATAAACGTAAAAATAACATAAATTTATCCTCCTGAAAATTACTCTGCCTTAGCTTCTTCGGCTACGGCTTTTTTGCTCGCCTTCTTTGCGGCAGGCGCGCCGATTTCGGTTACTTTAATCTGAGTGTAGGGTTGTCTGTGACCCTGCTTCTTTCTCTCGTTTTTCTTAGCTTTGTACTTGAAGACGATAATCTTCTTTTCTTTGCCGTGAGAAACTACTTCGCAAGTAACCTTGACCTTTTCAACCTCTTTGCCTACCTGAATGCCCTTTTCGTCAGCCGTAAGCACGACGGGGAACTGTACGGTAGAACCGATTTCGGCGTTGAGTTTTTCAACTTTCAAAAGGTCGCCTACGGAAACTTTGTACTGCTTGCTTCCGTTTTCAAAAATCGCGTACATATTTTTACCTCCTCTAACCAGTCTCGCCGGACGTTCTACCCAAAAAGGTTCAGGCAGCGCAAAGCGCGTTTAAAAAGCCCGTTCCGAGCGGCTCGTTAATAACTTTAGCACAATGCCGCGGCTAAGTCAAGCGATTTAAAAGGCGGCGCGAATATTTTTTGGGCAAAGACACATTCTAATACCAACTAAAAATTTATATGCCTGAAAGGAGAATTATGGAACAAGTCAAGTCAAACAGCGAAGTAGTAGCGGAAATTTACCGCAACGCACAGCTTGCGCTCACTTCTATTTCGGATATTATGCCCGCGGTAGAGGACGGGGATATCCGCGAAGAAATTATGCGCGAACACGAGGAATACGAAAGAATTTGCAGCGAGGCGGCGCATCTTGCTATGAAATACGACCTCGATTTGAAGGAACCCAATCCCATTAAAAAAGCTATGATGTGGAGCGCGATTAAAATGGGTACCGCAAACGACAATTCGTCGCAGAACATTGCGCAAATGATGATAAGGGGAACTGTCAACGGAATAACTTCTTTAAAAACTTCGCTCTCCGACGGCGAAAAGGTAATGGATACGGAAGTGAAAAAACTCTTAACCGAACTTATTTCCATTGAAGAGCGTTTTGAAAAGAAACTTAAAAAATTTTTATAAGTCGGCGGCTTAATAAACGAAAAGTTTATAAAGTTAAAACGGAGGCGGCAAAATTCATTTTGCCGCCTCCGCATTTTTTTAAGCGCAAAAAAAAACGGAAAATCGAAACGGTTACAAAAAAATTAATAAAAAACTTAAAATTAATTAATTAAAGTGGACGGTTTCTGTCAGGTTTAAGGGGTATAATAAACATACGTTTAAGAAAGGGGGAAGAAATCGAAATGAAAATGCAGAATTATGAACGAAGCGGCTGAACGTATCGAAGAAGTAATCGAACAGAGAAAAAAATTAATTTCAAAAACAAAAAAGGAGAGTAAAAAAATGAACAACAAGAAATTAAAAGATTTAATCGAACAGTTAAAAGAAGTCACGGAAGAGCTGAGGAACGCGGAAACGCACGGCGCGGAAGAGAAAGAGGAAGAAAAGAAAGCCGTTATCGAAGCGGCGGAAGTTTGTGCGGAGGTTGCAGAAGTTTCCTCAAACCCGCAGGAAACCGAAAAAGTAAACGTAGCGGCGCAAACGGATGAAAATATATCAACATTTGCGGCAACCAACCCGACGGAAGAAAAAATTGTTCCTTACCGTTCTGAGTTAGACGAGAGCAAAGGGCAATATTTTAAAACAATATTCCGTGGTAAAGAAGTAGCTTACGGAGATAGATTTGTGTTGTTGAATGAGGAAAGTTTTACAGTCGAAGTGGATTATTTCGGATTGCTCGAATCTTATGGCAAACAGCAGAACGAAGTTGATAAAATAATACTCGAAATATGGGGAAGAAAGCGTATGATTCATTTTAATTATGATTTATACCGTCCCGATACCGACGAGTTTATAGGTTCCTTTATAGGAATAAACAATATTTATTCGATAGATTTGACTTCCATTTATAAAAAATACGGCGACGCAAGTTTTAAGTTTGTGGCAAAATGGCACCCCGAAGACAGCGAAATATTATCATTGGACGTAATAAAAGTAATAGACCCCTATCCCGTCAGATTGGAAATATCCGAACCGCCTAAAAAAACTAGCTATACGGAAGGCAGTTTTTTCAATACGAACGGTATGAAGGTTAATTTGGTTTATTCAACGGGGTTAACAAAACAGATAACCGATTATACAGTCAGTCCCGTAAAAAACCTTACGTTGTCGGACAGCCGTATAACAGTAAAGTACGAAAATTTTCAAGTCAAACAGCCTATAACGGTTACGGCGCATAGTGAAAACATATATGAAGAAGTCAAAGAAGTTAAAAGTTTTTCACTTCTTAAAAACGTAACTTTTCAATACGAACTAATCAGTAAAAATTCAACGCTTATTTTCAACGACGTTTCGGCGGACAGTTCGTTATTGAAATTAAACTTGGCGCACGTTTTCCGTAAGGGAATGCCCTTGACTGTAAACGGAAACCATTTTTCAATTAATATAAACGAATCTATTTCGGGTAACTACTATAACGATTATCTTTTAAACGTTTACCAAATTAAAGACAGCAGCGCTAAGGATTTGATTTTTACGCAAACTGCGCCGCCTGCGGTGGAGAATTTACCTGTCTATAAATATTACAAGGAAGATTGCAATAGCGAAACCGAAAAAGAAAAGTGTATGCCCGTAAAATGGATAATCGACGGAACGGTTATAAGAGGTTTTAACAAAGCAGGCGAGCTTGTAATGCTCAGCGATACATGCGGAAATTATTACGAAATTCTCTATGACAATTCCGGTAGAATATCGGTAGTCAACGATTGCCGATATAAGTTGGCTTTCAGAAATTATAATTTCAATTATAAAGAAGACAGACTTTCAAGTATAACGTACAATAAAAGCACTTTAACGGACAGACTTGCCGTTAACTATACTTATGAAGAGGGTAATTTAAAGACCATAACGTATCCATCAGGAGAGAGCCTCGTATTATCCTATTTAAACGGCAATATCTATCAAATCGAGTCTTCCGACGGTTATCTCGTTGAAATAAGTTACCGTGGCGCAGACGTAAAAATAACGTTGAAGTCAACCTTGAATAAAATACCCGACGGCGAGACGGATTATAATTTACCTATCATAAAAGAATGGCAAATAATCAGTTCCGACGGTGTAACCTGCATAACTTACGACAGCAGAGATAAGGAATACTATAAAATTCATTCCGACGGATATGTTTCGGGGTATTATACCGAACAGGGCGATGTAGTTGTTTCCGCAGAAGAATATGACTATATCCCGCATTTGAGGAAAATAACCAATTACGCAAAGCGTAGCGCGCTGTTTACCGAGCCGTTCAGCGAGTTTATATTCGAGGGCGGAGAAAAAGAAGAAGTTTTTCTTGACGAGAGGAACAGAGTTACGCGCGAGGAGCGCACAAATATACCCGTAACGGATAACAAAACCGCAACAAGTTGGACGGAGTATTTCTATGACGAACGCGGCAGACTTATGGAAAAAGATAACCACATAATTTTCAGTCACGACGGAAAAGAAAATTTAATAACCGAAACTTATACATATGACGAGCAAGACCTTCTTATTTCCAAATGCAGTCATATTTATGAAATGGACGAAAGGGGCGATACGGTAACGGAGTTCGAATACGATACCTTCGGCAACGTTACTAAAAAAACAACCTATAATACGCTTAACCCCGACGAAAAAATCGTCGAGCAAACAACTTATAACTCACTCGGCAAAATAGAGTACGTTTACGATGAGCTCGGTTTAAATAAAACGGTTTATGTTTACAACAATTCTACAAAAAATTTATCGTTTGTACAACTGCCCGAGGGTAACTTAATAGAATATTCTTATGACAACGCCGACAGAGTTACGAAAGTATCTGTAAGCGATTCGAACCAAACGGCGGAAAACACAATAACTTATAATTGCGACGAAGTAACCGAGTTAACGGGCGGAAGCGAAAAACTTTCCTTTTTGTACGACGGTGAACGCCGCCTGAAAAACACAATCGTCGGTTCTTCGGTTTACGAAAGTTATGAATATGAAACCCGCGATGAGAGCGGCAACCGTCTTGATAAAATTTCCGTAAAAATGACAGGCGGGAATGGAAGCGTTTATAAAACCGAAAAAACCTATTCGACGCATACGGTAAAAACAAGTTTTGACAGTTCAAGTGCGGAATTAGTCTATAATGCAGACGGAAGCATTAAACAAATAGCAGACGGGGTAACGGGCGAAACAGCAACTTTTGCGTACAACAATTCGGGACAGTTAAAGGGGTACACCGTAAAGAAAGACGGCGTAAATGTTTACGCCGAAAGAATGGGTTACAACGGTTACGGCAACCTCAGTCAGTTAAATCAGAAGGGAACTACCGATATTTGTTATAAGTACGACTATTCTTTCGACGCACTGAACGAATTGCTGACAACCGAGATTAACTCGGCGGGCGGCACAAACATTTGCAAAATAAGTCCGCATAAGGACGCGCTCGGCAGAAACATAGGCAGAACGATAAAAAAAGGAGACAAAGACTTATTGAATGAAAGTATAGGATATTCAAATTTAGACGGACGCACAAGGACGGTTCCTTCAAGCGTAAATTTAAAAGTTAACGGCAATACAATGTATTACTATTCTTATAGTTACGATAAAAACGGTAATATAACTTCTGTTTCCAAATCGGGTTCCCGTCAGTCTGAGTACGTTTACGATATGTTCGGCAGACTTGTACTGGAAAAAAATTGGAAAAAAAGTTTGGCTTATCAGTTTACTTATGATGCAAGCGGAAATATGATAAAGAGAGTTATATCCCGTTTGCTCAATTCGGGCGAGATAGAACAAACAATGCCGCTTGATACTATGAAATTACAGTATGATAACGGAAAATTAGCTTTATTCAATGTAGGTAAAACGGAAAATTACTTTATATTCTATGACGCGGCGGGAAATCCTTGGCAATACAGAAAAAAACGGCTTACGTGGAAAGGTAAACTCTTAAAATCGTTCGGCAACTATATTTTTGAATATGACGGACGCGGCAGGAGAATAAAGAAAAACGATACCGAATATTACTACGATAGCGAGGACAGATTGGTAGCAAGCAGCGACGGAATGGAATACTTCTACGACCATATCGGCGTTGCAGGGTTCAGGTACAATAATAAAACTTACTTTTATTTGCGCGATATGCTAAATAATATCACGGGCATTATTGACAGTAACGGTATCCGCGTGGTAGAATATGAATACGACGCGTGGGGCAACCATACCGTAAGCGGAATCTATACAGACCTTGGAAAAATAAACCCGTTCAGATACCGCAGTTACTTCTACGATACGGAAACACAGTTATATTACCTCAAATCCCGTTACTATGACCCGTATATCGGCAGATTCATAAGTATGGACAGCGTAGACTACGCCGACCCCGAAACCGTAGGCGGACTCAATCTTTACGCTTATTGTTATAATAATCCAGTAATGTATGTGGACGAAAATGGCACCTTACCTAATTGGGCAAAGTGGTTAATAGCATCGGTGGCAACGGTTGCATTAGTTGTTGCTGCGGTTGCGTTAACTGTTACAACTGGTGGCGTAGTAGCCGCAATAGTTACAGGTGCCGCAGTTAATGCAACTTTATCCTTAGCACAACAAAAAGAAACAGAAGAAATAGATTTAGGTCAATTTATAATAGATACAACGGTAGGTGCTGCAAGCGGTTTTATTGGCTATGGCGTTGGGCAAGTAGCATCGGAAGTCGGTAAATTTATCGGTGCGGGAATAGAACAAATGTCAATAAAAGGTTTACAAGTTGGTAAAGTTTTTACGGGTAATATTATACCTGAAATAGGTAAAGGAACTGGTAAAATTTTGGGTGCTTTTTTTAGCGGATTGTTTATTGATAAAAGTGTAAATGGAGTTTTTAATACCAGTAGCTTGCAAAGCAGAATCAGTAATAATTTGACTGGAAGTGGCTTTTCGTTAGTATTAGATTTTTTGAGGTTTATATGGTAATTGAAAAAGATAAAATCGCTATTGGAACTCTTGATTACGGTATCAGGAAACCAAAATGGTTTTATATAGTTCTTCTATCTTGCGCTTTAACGGAGTTTACGTGTTGCATTGCTATTTTTATCATATTTTCAGCAATAGAAAAAGAAATTTCAACTGATTGCATTATAGTTTTAATAATTGCGCTAATATCTTTAATATCAATTTGCGTTATATTGATGTTTATTTATAAAGAAAAATTATTTTTTAAAAATAAAATTCCTGAATATTTAAATGATGAGAAAGCACTTAGAATAAAAACTGTACCTTTTTGTGTAAATAGTTCAGGGATAGGCGTTTATAAAGTTATAAAATTAGGGGTTAAATTTATATACGATAAAACTTTAATAACTGTAATCGGGAAAAAATATTATAAGCAATTTAGAAAATACGTTAATAAAGAAGTTGAAATCATTTATTCACCAAAATTCGAACAAGTAATAATATTATCTTCTATTGTAAATTAAGAATAAGCCTTGCTATTGCAAGGCTTATTCTTGTAGATGAGCATATTAAAATTTGTAGTGCTTATTGACAGTAATGGTACCCGCATGGTAGAATATGAATACGACGCATGGGGCAACCATACCGTAAGCGGAATCTATACAGACCTTGGAAAATTAAACCCGTTCAGATACCGCAGTTATTTCTACGATACGGAAACGCAGTTATATTATCTTAAATCCCGCTACTATGACCCGTATATCGGCAGATTCATAAGTATGGACGACGCGTCCTATGCCGACCCCGAAACCGTAGGCGGACTCAATCTTTACGCATACTGCGGCAATAACCCCGTAATGAACGTTGACCCAGACGGGCATTTCTTCGGGTTGATTGTACAATTTTTAGTATCCGCGGCATCATATGTGGGATT
Organism: uncultured Clostridia bacterium; assembly: GCA_947245485.1. GTDB lineage: Bacteria > Bacillota > Clostridia > Christensenellales > Borkfalkiaceae > Coproplasma. Next base: position 10,215 of record CAMXOH010000044.1, read on the forward strand.
AGCGGTTGCTTCACTGTTTGACAGTGACATAAAAGCCGATATGGAAAGTATAAATTGGAATCCGTTTAATACAGATGAACAGACAGTTTTAAATTCAAGCAAAGTATCGTTTTATAAAGGTGCTCCTGTATTCCGTACCAATATGTCCCGCTCTGGTTCTTTTTATGCGATATTCCTTGATAATACATCAAATGAGAATGATTTAAGGCATGAACGCGGGCATGGTTGGCAAGCTATGGGCGAAGGTCCGTTAATCTACGGAATAACGGTTGGCATATCTTCACCACCGTCATTAGGACCTTGGTATCAAAATGGAAATGGGGATTATTATGCTGCTCCTTGGGAAACGTTTGCTGATATGCTTGGCGGTGTTAATAATCGCGCGCATAGCAATGAAGAGAAACTCAGAGCATACTTATATACATTTACAAGTTGTATCAGTCCTGCGGCGTCATATTTATTTTTGCTGTGGGCGTAAAAAATAAAGGAGATAAAATGAAAACGTTCATAAAGAAATCGGTTTATTTGTTAATGTTGACAGTGTTATGTACAATTTTCTTGACTTCGTGCGACCCGAGAGTTAATCATTTAAAGCAAGAAGATTTACAACCGATAGTGGAAAAGGTAGAACTAATCGATTATCAGAACGGTACGCCTCAAAGGATAAAAAAGAATGAAGAAATTTTACCGTTTGCATTTGAAAAAGCGGAAGTACTTGAAACTTTGGATAATTCAAAAATCGATGAGTTTTTGGAAGATTTTACATATTTAAGTTTTCTACAATTAATTGTTCATGATAGAGCGCTTGGAAAAGCAATAAAAATAACGTTGCAAGAGGGAGAATTTATCATCTGCTGTTTAATTGAAATGGAGAAAGTACGGTGTGGATTTACTGCGATTTATTATCCTGACGGAGCATTAAAATATTATTTAGGCAGATTAGACGGAGAAACCGAACGTTATTCGGAATTAATCGAGAAATATTTCGGAGAAGTAAAATAAACCATTATGAATGTACTGCCGTGGAGAATATACAATTCTCCACGGCAGTTTCACAAAACCCGAAGGAATATTCGCAGAACTAAAATTTGCGAAATAAAGGATGAGAATTATGATTATTAAAAGAAGAGGACTAAATCCAAATGAAACATACTGCTGTACGATAAGAGATGTAAAGCAAGTATTTGGAAAAGCCGATATACAAGTTTATTTCGGATATAACATATGCAGAAAAGAAAAAGATAACAGAAAATATTATCAGTCAAACAAAAAGTTTGATGAAATATTAGTGGCATCAATGTCTTTGTTTAACAGCACATTTTATAATGAAATGTATTGGATAATGCATTTTTTTATACTGGAAAAGAAAGAATATAATGAGAATGCTTATAATAAATTCATAAAAGAGGCTTTACCAAAATTATATAAGTTATATGAACAGCACAAGGAAGATAATCCGTATGAGAAAGGTGCATATAGCGTTGTAGTAGGCTATGATGGAGAAAGATTCAATTTTTTTGATGAAACAGATTATAAATGGCTTGACTAAAAAGAAAAAGGCGGACGATTGTCCGCCTTTTTAACATTTTGCCATATTGACAGCAACGGTACGGAAGTGGTAGAATATGAATACGACGCGTGGGGCAACCATAGTGTAAGCGGAAGCAAGGCGGGCACGCTCGGCGCAATAAATCCGTTCAGATACCGCAGTTACTTCTACGATACGGAAACAGGCTTATACTTTCTTAAATCCCGTTACTATGACCCGTATATCGGCAGATTCCTTAATATGGACAGCGTAGACTACGCTGAACCGGGAGTAATAAACGGACTAAACCTCTACGCTTACTGCGGCAATAACCCCGTAATGAACGTAGACCCCGACGGAAACTTCGTTGTGTCAATATTTATAGCTTCAATAGTTTTGGGAACTATTGGAGGTGCTATTATGGGGGCAGTAAAAGCCTCGGAAAAAGGCGAAAATGTTTGGATAGGGGCATTAATTGGTGGATTAGAAGGATTAGTTTTAGGAATAGCGTTGGGTGTAGGTGCTGGAATTGGAGCTGCGGCATTTGCCGCAGGAACGACAGTTTCGCTAACGACAGGTATTGCCGCTTTTGCTGGCGTAGCGGCATCTTCATTTGGTGCGGGAATGGGTATTTATGCGTTAGAGACAGAATTAAAAGGTACTTCATTTAATACAACTGAAATGTTAAAAAGGGGATTTGGATTAGTATTAAATGCAAGTATTAATTTTGGCTTAGGACTTTTGTTTGGATGTAAAGGATTATATGGAATACGGGAAAATACAAATGGTTTAAGTATATTACAAAAATTAAAAGTAGCTACTGTTAGTTTTGTAAATAAAAAAAATTTGTTATTTGAACGATTATATATTCATTATGGAGCAGCATTGCCTATTAAATTAATCATAAATCAAATTTTTAATATTTAAAAATTTTAAGAGTGTTAAAATGAAAATTCGTGCTTTAAAAACATATCTAAATTATGCATTAAGTATGTTCCTTGTGACAGGGTTTATTTTTGCAATTATTGTAACAATAGTATATTTTGCATTTGGAATATCATATAAAGATTTTATAATTTGCGTTTGCAGTTTAAGCGGATGGATATTGATAGGGGTTTTAATTGAATTAATTCCATGTGTATTTTCAAAAAGAAAATATATAATTACCGAATCTTATATTGAAATGTACTTAAAAGGAAAATTGTTATGTAAAATAAAGCGCGAACAAATTACAGAAGTTAAATATTATAAAACACCTTGGTATTTGTGGGGAATTATAGCTTTCGTGGGTTTACTTACATTTGGAACACAGATGGAAGGTATATGTGAAATACTTTCAATAAGATTTAAAGAGTATGAAATTTTTCAAGAAAATTATAAAGATTTTTTTGGTGAAAAATTGAGAACATTAAACGAGAATGAAGTAAATTCAGGATTGTATGAAATTGCCGATAATTTTTCCAAATTAGAAGTAAAAAGGATTTGTAAATTTTTAAATATAATACCGCAAGTAATAAAGTAAAATTTATATTTTTAACAAATAGAATTAAAATTGATAGGGCGGACTTGTTTCAAGTCCGCCCTTGACTTTATCAGAGTATAAGTGGTAGAATATGAATACGACGCGTGGGGCAACCATAGTGTGAGCGGAAGCAAGGCGGGC
>CAMXOH010000045.1 GCA_947245485.1 uncultured Clostridia bacterium
ATACCCGTGGAACAAATTATGATACCTTTATCGCATTCGCCGTTAGCAACGGCTTCCGCCGCAGGCAAAGCAAAATCAGGATAATCGCAACTATCGTTAGTATTCGTACCGTAATCGGCATACTCGTAGCCGTTAGCGGTAAGATATTTTATTACCGCTTTTTTTAAGTTAAGTCCGCCGTGGTCGCAAGCAACAGCAATTTTCATTTGTTTTCTCCTTTAATCTTTGTACTGTTTTATGAAATTTTTAATTATTAAATCACATGCCCTGACAATCGCTTCACGCGCGCAACGGTAAGCGTCCAAATCGCCGCCGTACGGGTCGGGCACGTCATATCCGCATATATCTCTTATACATATTATATTTCCGCAATCTTCAAGCAACTGCTTTTGGTTCGCAGTCATACACACTACGAGAACGCTCGCCGAAATACGTTTTTGCGTAAGCTGTTTAGACGCAAATTTTTCTACCGAAACGCCGATTTCCTTCAAAACCGTTTTACTGTTCGGACTAATAGTTCCGCCTTCTTCCGCCTGAATACCGCAAGAAGCAACGTCCCACCATTTGATTTTATTCTTTTTGATTTTGTCGCGTAAAATCGCTTCCGCCATAGGACTGCGGCAAGTGTTACCCGTACAAACGAACAATATCTTTTTTCTTTTCATTTTTTACAAGCCTTAGTGAGTCTGTTCATAACCCCTTTCATAATTCCGCTTTGTTTACGCGGAGAAACTGCAATTATCATTTGCGCAACCTCCTCGCCTTCACGCAGTTTCAAATAGAGATTAGACGCTATTTCATTTTCGTCCGAACCGAGGTTCAGCACATTCTTAACCCTAACCGCTCTCGCCGTTTCGTCGTCGCAAAGAATATATGCTTTGATGCCAACCGAAATACAGTTAGCATATAATTCCAAAGCCTTTTCAATTTCATTGCAATCGAAAAGTTCGGTAGAACAGTTCGGCGAATAATGTTTATATTTCATTCCGGGAGAACGCGCCTTTTCGCCGTCTTTTAAAACGTACTCGTCGCAGCGTCCTATCGTTTCTTCGATTAATTCACGCGTTATCAATCCGCTACGCAATACAACGGGTATTTCGCCCGTACAGTCAAGAACAGTGCTCTCAATTCCTCCAACCGATTTGCCGCCGTCGAGAATGACATCGACTTTCCCGTTCAAATCAGCAAAAACGTGTTCCGCCGTAACGGGACTTACGTGTTTTGAAATATTTGCAGAAGGCGCGGCTATTGGTAAATTTACGTACTTTAAAAATTTTTGCGCGCCTTCGTGCGCAGGGACGCGAATTGCAAGAGTATCGAGACCGCAGGAAACGGCAGGACTGACTTTCCCTTTACTCTTATAAACCATAGTCAAAGGACCGGGCAAAAACTTTTCGGCAAGTATCTTTGCGTATTCGGGAACGAATGAAACAAGTTCTTGTATATCGTAATCCCTGTGCACATGAACAATGAGCGGATTGTCGTTTGGACGCCCTTTGATTTCAAATATTCGTTCTACCGCACGGGTATCGAATGCGTTCGCCCCCAATCCGTATACCGTTTCGGTTGGTATTGCAACGGCTTTACCGCTTAAAATCAACTGTTTTGATATTTTTAAAGAATTTTCGTCTATCGGTAAAATGCTTGTCTGCATATTAAAAAGGCATTTCCTCGTCTGTCGGTATTTCTTCCTCTACGGGCGGAGCTTCATCGGGTACCGGAGGAGCATATTCGTCGGGAGGTGGCTCATACCCGCCGTCGGGTTCGGGATTGACGAATTTAGTGAGTTCGCCTTTGAAACGAAGTTTAATCCTGTCAAGTCCGCCGTTTCTGTGTTTCGCAACAATTAATTCAGCCATTCCCTTGACGATATGTTTCTTTTCCATTTCCTCGTCGGTAGCGTTTACGTCGGGACGGTTTATAAACATAACGATGTCTGCGTCCTGCTCAATCGCGCCCGATTCTCGCAAGTCGGAAAGCTGAGGTTCACCCGATTGTATTCGCCTTAACTGCGACAACGCAATAACGGGAACATCCAACTCTTTCGCCATTATTTTAAGTTCGCGCGTAATACTTGCGACTTCCTGCGTTCTGTTCTCTTCCCCGCCCTTTTTACCGCTTGACATTAGCTGTATGTAGTCAATCATAACAAGGTCGAGCCTGCCGTTATTCTTAGATTTTATTCTGCGGCACTTGGAAAGTATTTCCGCGGGCGTTACTCTCGAAGAGTCGTCAATATTAATATGGCTCTGCTTTAATTTTTCACGCGTTTTAACGATTTTTTTCCAATCGTTCGGCGTGAGTTTACCCGAAAGCGCCGCGGACATACTAACGTTTGCCGCGCCGCATAAAAGCCTTTGCAAAATCTGAACTTCGGGCATTTCAAGCGAAAACACAACGCACACGGCGTCGCTGCCGAGCGCCGCACTTTCGATAATATTCATAGCAAGCGAGGTTTTACCCATACCTGGACGGGCGGCAATGACGATTAAATCGGACCTTTGCAAACCGTTTGTGAGCTTGTCCAACCTTGTAAATCCCGTGGGCAAACCTCTGAACGCATCCTTGTCTTTTGCAATTTTTTCAAACCTCTCCATAACCGCGTTAAGTCCGCTCCCTTCACGAATGTCCTTAACAGTAGATGTATCGTTCGTTGTAGAAATGTTATAAATTCTCTCTTCCGCAAACTGAACGCTTTTTATAGAATCGTCGCTCGATTTCGCAAAATCGGCAATTTCTCTTGCGGCGCGGATAAGTCCCCTGTTCGTGCTGTCGCGCTTTACAATATCGAGATAATACTTATAATTTGCCGCAGACGGCGTAATTTGCGTAAGCTCTGAAACATACGAAACCCCGCCCGCTTTTTCAAGATTTCCGTCGCTGTCCATTCTGTCGCACAGCGTGACTATATCCACAGGCTTGCGTTCAGAAAAAACCATTTTCATAGCCGATAGGATATATTTGTGCGATTCCTGATAAAAATCGCCCGCGTCAAGCTGTTCCAGAACTTCGGCAAGAATTTCGTTGTCGATAAGCATACAACCCAAAAGCGCCTGTTCTGCGTCCAAATTATTGGGCATAACGTTATTTTTGTCTGACATAGTACTCTATATTCCCATTAATTTTTCAAATTCCGTGAGAGTTTTATCAAATTCGCCCATTGCAAAGTCAAAAGGCTGTTTAGTTGTTAAATCCACTCCTGCGAGTTTTAAAAGCGATACGGGGTCCGTCGAGGAACCGCCGCAGAGAAATTTGAAGTAATCCTTTACGGCTTGAACGCCCTCCGTCAAAATTCTGTTTGCAATATTGATTGCAGTTATTATTCCCGTAGCATATTTATAGACGTAAAATGAACGGTAAAAATGAGGAATCCTCGCCCACTCGCACGAAATATTAAAGTCGTGTTCAATATCTTCGCCGTAATACTTTTTACCTATACCCGCATACAGTTCGCACAAATTATCTTTTGTAAGAGGTTCTCCCTTTTCCGCCATACTGTGCGCGCCATACTCGAATTCCGCAAACATAGTCTGTCTGTGCAGAGTTGCGCGTATGGTGTCAAGGTAATAATTGAGCAAATACTTTTTAAAGTTGTCGTCCTTTGCATTGTTCAGCATATATTTCAAAAGCAGAACTTCGTTTACGGTGCTTGCAACTTCGGCGACAAAAATAGTGTAGAAAGATTTTGCAAACGGCTGATTTTCGTTTGAAAAATGGCTGTGCAACGAATGCCCCATTTCATGCGCGATTGTAAAAATATCCGAAATCGTAGGCTTGTAGTTTAAAAGCACAAAAGGATGCAAACCGGGACAACAAGTGCTGTACGCGCCGTTTCTTTTGCCGTCCGTCTCTTCCACGTCGAGCCAACGCTCGTCGTGTCCTTTACGGAGAAGCTCCTGATACTCTTTACCAAGCGGCGCGAGTCCCTTGATTACATATTCGTATGCTTCGTCATAGGGAAGTTTTAAATCGGCGCCTTTCACAAGCGGAGCGTAAATATCGTAAAAATATAATTTATCGTAACCTAAAAGTTTCTTTCTGTCCTTTATATATCTGTGCATAGAAGGCAAACTGCCGCTTACTGCCTGCAACAGATTTTCATAGACTTTTTTATCCACGTCCTCTTCGAAGAGTGCGCGTTCAAGGCACGAACCGTATTTATATACTTTGCTTATAAAGACGTCCTTTTTTACGTTTCCGTAATATATGGAAGTTATGGTATTGATAAGCGAAGTATAAGCGTTATAGTATTTTTCGTATGCCTCTTTTCTCTTCTCCCTGTTATCGGAATGAAGAATAATTCCGTACATACCGTGACTTAATTTTACCTTCTCGCCCTCCCATTCTATTTCGGATAAAGGAAGTTCGAGATTGTCGATTTTTCCGAATGTTTCTATAAAAGTTTCGAAAATTTCGCCCGCCATACCTATGAGCCTTTCTTCCTGTTCTGAAATAGTATGCGGCTTACGTTTGATAATCTTTTTGATAACGTAATCATAATCCGAAAATCTTTTGTCTTCTAAAAGAGATTTAAGGTAATTCTCGTCAAGTTTTGCCATTTCGGGTTCGAAAAAAGCAAGCTCGGTTGAATACTTTGCAAACAGCGCGCCGATTTTGGAATAATATGCGCCGTATTTGGAAACGGAAGCGTCCTCGTCGTAGCGCAGGTGAGCGTACGTGCCGAGCCTGTCGAGTAAGGCGCTGTACTTATCGTCCTGTCTGAAAAATTCGAGAAGAATTTCCTTTTTATCGAGTTTGCCTGCAAATTTTGAAAAATCAAGCGTGCTTTCCGCCGTTTTGAAGCTGTTTTCCCACTCTTCGTCAGTGGCGAAAATATCTTCGGTTTTCCATTTATATTGTTCTTTTACCTGTTCTCTTTTCAAGTTAAAGCTCCTTAAAATTATTTGTATGTAAATTGCGGGACTTATTGCCGCATAACCCCGTTTTTATTAAATTATCTTTTAATACCTAAACTTTCAGGCAAATCAAAAGTAAAATACTGATGCAACGCCGTGAAAAAGCTCTTATGCTTTAAAGACCATTCGGTTACTACCCCGAACAAATCTGACAGAGCATACGCGCCGCTGTTACGGCTGTCTACGCTAACGTTGCGGTTATCGCCAAGCAGAAAGAAACATCCTTCTGCAACGCGGTACCCGTCTTCGTCCAACGCGCCGTTTACGAGAGGAAAGCTGTTTTTCTCGGTAGGAACGTTATTTTCAGCCGCAACGTAACTTTCTTCGACTTCAACGAATACGTTCGTTCCCTTGTACTTAATAAACAGTTTGCCCCTGTCAAGTTTTACGTAGTCTCCGCCGAAAGCTATCGCTCTTTTGATTATGGTTGAATTTCTACCGTTATAAACTACTACTATATCTCCGTAAGTAGGTTCGGCGTGTCGGTTTACGTATACGTAATCTCCGCCCGGAAGATATTCCTCTTCCGCGCCTATCAAAGTCGGGCGCATTGAACTTTTGACTACGTAAATTCCAGAAAAAGTAGCTCCGAACGCAATTTCAAATACAAGCAGAACCAAAATCAGTCCGATGAGTACGTTCAAAAAAATATTTAATTTTGATTTATCGCTTCTGTTATAAAGACTTTCGTTTACTTTTGAGAACATCTTTCCTTAAAGCCACATTATATTATTAATCGCATAATTTCCGTCGCACGAAATACAAAATCTTATATTTTGAGCGATATTCGTAAGCGGTACGCCGTTAACGGTTTTAAACAACTTCTTTTCGAGAATCAAACTCTGCCAAACGCCGCCCAAAATACTTTGACTGTATTTATATGTTTCTTTTTCGCTTAAATCCTCGATAGTGAACGTGATTTCCGCAGTAGTATCGCAGAATACATCTACTTTAAGCACGCTGTCGTGCGAAGGCGCGTACCGCGGACTGTTCATTCTGTAAGTCGTTAAACCAAGCTCCGAATAAATACCGCTAATCCCCTTAGCTTTTTTTACAACCTGAGGTCCCATTACGTTATCGCAAAAGAATATGCCGCCTACCGCGAGCAACGTCGGTTCGGCTATGTAAAAGCCATCCATACCGTTTTTACCGCAATATACCACTCTGCACTTGCTCTTCGAGTTTTTGAACGTTCCGCTTATCTTTTTTACAGCCATTTTAGACCATATTGTAAAGCCGTTGGAATATTTGGCATAACAAAGAATGAAAAGCGTACTTGTAGCCTCGTAAACGTCAAGATAAATCTTTTGTTCGTAGTCGGATATTTTTTCGGTTTTCTCACAGAGCGTCCAATCGCGTATGGACGGGTCTAAACAGTCCTCCGCCAAATATGCCCCGAACTGCTCAACGACGCCCCTGCCGTCGAATTTAGCGTTAGCAACGAGATTTTGTTCGGAATCTACCGATACTGAAAGCTCCACAGGCTGGGGTATTAAAATCTGACGGTTTTTGAGATATTTACCAAGGAATAAAAACATATCGTCCGTGCTGTTCATTCCGATACAGGAATCGCACTGGATAGAATACGTTATCACGCTTTCGCCAATGAAATCGGGGTTTATACGCGAAAAAGTGTCGTACGCCCTGTCGCAGTCAAACCGCGCGTCGTTCGTAGGACAAAGAAGCATAACAGGACATTTAACGTACGGCGCGTAAGCCTGCGAATCGATACCCGCTATAAAGCGGTATCTTTCTCCGTCAAGTTTCTGCTCGTCTGACTTGAATTTGCTTATACCCGCATAAGCCTGCCAACCCGCGGCGCAAGCCGAAACCACGCAGGCGCATTTCTTTGCAACCGCAAGTTTCCAAGCAATTTCGCCGCCGTCTCTGATGCCTACCACGCCTATATTTTCGTTGCCCGCGCGGAGAGCTGCATATTTTCTTGCGAAAATTCCAACCGCTACCCATTCGTACCAACTTGTTTTATCAGCCGACTCGTCTACGAAATCTTTATATCTTCCGCACTTTACAATATTTGCGTATTCGATATTTTTAGGATAGCGCGTTGTAAACTCCGCGCCTTCCCATTCGCCGCGATAATCTACCATAAGCGCGGAAAATCCGCGGTTTACGAATAAATTCAAAATATCTTCGTCTATTCCGTCCGTGCTGTCGGGAAAAATAAGAACTGTTTCTTTCGACGGCGATTTTTCATCATACGCATAGACGCCGTAAATTTTTACTCTTCCCTCTCCCGTATCGCGTCCGAAAAAACTGACGCTTTCGTAAACTACGCCGTTTACGTTTTTTGTTTGCAATATTTCAGCGTCAACGTCAAGCGAATCGTCAAAATCATTCCAGAGAATAGGCGGTGTTAAGATACTAGACAAGATTTACTCCTCAACAACTTACGCACACGGCGGAACCGCGGCTTTCAGTCGCTTTATTTACGGTTATTTTATTAACTATTCTGTGTTTCAGCTCTTCAACGTGGCTTATTACCCCGATTGTAAAGTTTGAACTTTTGAGTTTTTCAAGCGCGTTCATTACGGTATCGACAAGCGAGCTGTCAAGCGTGCCGAAACCTTCGTCAAGGAAGAAAAACTCTATCGACTTCAAAGACGAGCATATCGTCTGCGAAAGCGCAAGCGCAAGCGACAACGAAACAAGGAACGTTTCTCCGCCCGAAAGAGTGTTTACTCCCCTTAAATTTCCGCAGTTGAAGTTATCGCCCGCGTAAAAATTATCGGTATAAGTGAGAAAATATCTGCCGTCCGTCAAATTCAAAAGCATTGCCGAAGCAAGCGACGAAATATCATACAAATATTCGTTTGCAAGATATTCCATAAATTTATTGCCTTTCGTCAGTTCTTTAAGCTGTGAGATTAGATTTCTCGTCTTTTCTGCCGCGGACAATTCTTTTTGCAACGACTTCTTTTGCTCTAATCGCAATTTCGATTTTACTATCTCGGATTCGCAGACCGCAAGATTTTCGCGCACGGCGTTAATCTCGTTTTCAAAACTTCGTTTTTCAATCTCTGCGGCATTTAGCGCCGCGTCTGTAAAACTTTTTATTCCATCGACGCATTCAAGCTCTTTTTTCCGCGCCGTATATGAAATTAATTTAGAATCGTACTCTTCAAGCGCCTTTTCGGCATCCTTGAATTTGGAAAACTCTTCGGCAAGCGTTTTACAGTCTTCAATAACTTTAAATCCCGTCTGACGCAACGCTTCGTCAAGTTCACCGTTAAGCCTTTCCACGTCCTCTTCTACGGCTTTTCGCTCCGTAAATTTTGCCGCGCGTTCGGACGATAAATCGGCAATTTGCTTATTTAAACTTTCTATATCGGATTGTAATTTTTCTTTTTGTCTTTTTAAATTTTCTATTTCAACGCTGTTAGTCTTAATAACGGAAGCGTAATCGGGCGTTTCGCCGAAAACGTTTTTCAAATTCGTACGAAGTTCGTTTAACTCCGCACTAAGATTTTCTCCGTCCCGCTTTATTATCTGCATTTCACGCAGACATTCCTTAACTGCCGACTGCGCGTCTTTAAGGGCGACTATTTTCGTGTTTAAATTAGTTATGAGCTTTTCTCTTTCTTCGCCGTCAGCCAAATAATTTTTAAGCTGTTTCTGCGCGTTTTCAATACTGAAATCTTTAACCTGACAAACTTTATCTTTATATTCCGCAATTTTATTTTTCAGCTCTTCGCTTAAAAATTCAAACAACGGAGAACTATCTTTTTGAAGATTGACCTGTCCGTTAAGCTCTACAAAATAGTCGAGCGAATACACGTATTCGTTTTTTAACAGAGCGCCTTTAAAATCTATATTGATAAGCTGGGCAAAATCTTTACTGTCCGACTGCGACAACTGTTTCTCGGCTTTTTCGACTTCTGCTTCGCAATTAGCCGAGCGCTTTTCGAGTCGTTCCAATTCTTTGCTTTTATTTCGGTATTCGTCCCTTTTGACTTCGAGTTCCCTTTTTATTTTTCCGAGTTTGTCGGTAATATTTGCGCACGCCTGATATTTTCCGTCAAACGCAATGCGTTCGGCAATTTTTTCGTCTAAGTTTTCCTGTTTTAATCGTGAATGAAGAAGCGTAACTTTTTTATTTGCCGCTTCCGCAGAAACAACGATTTCGGCAAGCTCTTTACCGAGTTTTACCAATTTCTCTTTCTTTTTAGAAATCTCAGCGTATGTTTCCACCGCCGTTTTACACAAAGGCGCAATTTTTAAACCGTTGCGCAACTCGTTCATTTTTTGCTTTTCGCTTTCGAGCTTTGAAAGATTTTCCTCTACCGCATTTAAAGCATTTTTCTTTTCGCCAAGCGCTTTTAGTTCGTCAAATTTCTTTTCGGCGGCTTTTACGCTTCTTTCAAGCTCCTGCCTTTTGCTTTTTCCCTCAATGATTCGCGTTTCGAATTCTTTAATGAGTTCGGGCGTTACGTCGTTAAAATTTTCAAGTTTAGCAAAAACAGTATTATATTCGAGTTCGGCATTGTTTTCACGTTCTTTAATTCTCGCATTCAGTCTGTCGCCGTACTTGTAAAGCGAAAATAATCTTTCGATTAATTTAATTCTTTCGGAAGGTTGCGACTTGACAAACTGAGCAAACTCGCCTTGCGGCAACGCGATACACTTGCGGAAATCCTCCGCGTCTACTCCTAAAATCTCCGTAATTTTTTTAGTTACGGTAGAAGCGTTATCCGCAATGCACGCGCCGTCCTCATAAAGCATAGCTTTATGTGTACCGCTCTTTTTCTTTATGCTCCGTTCTACGTTATATTTCCTGCGTTTGCCGTCGCTAAGAACATAAAATTCAAACGCCACTTCCGCGGACTCGCTTCGATAGTTTATTATATCGAGTTTTTCCTTACTGCGTTCGACTTTGCCGTAGAGGGCAAAATTGATACAGTCGAGAATAGTACTTTTTCCGCTGCCCGTATCCCCGAATATCCCGAAGATACCGTTCTTTGTAAGACTTTCGAAATCGATTTCCGTCTGTTCGGAAAAACTGTTTATACCTTTGAATTTTAAATTTACGGGTTTCATTCTTCCTCCGTAAGCGAAAGGAATAACGACAGCAACTCTTCGGACGGAGCGCATGAAAATTTAGAGCTGTAATAATCCGAAAAGAGTTGGGAGGAACTTTTTTCTTTATTCGAAACACGAATTTCGGTACTGTCCTGAAACGCTACGTTTGCTTTTAATGACACCAGATTTTCGAACTCGTGCAAAGCAACGGTATCCGCGCGAGTAAGCGGTTCGCTTAAATTTAAAGTTAGTTCTACGTAATTTTGTCTGTTTAGTTTAAGAAGTTCTATTCCGTCGTTCGCACCGCACGCTTGCAATCTTACAAGATTTTTAGAAGAACGCAATGCAACCGTCTTAAAATCTTTTAATCCGTTTCCGTCCATTTCAAACACGTTTACGGATTTTTCCGCGCCAGCCTCGTCAAAAGAGAACTGCATTATTGCGCCGCTGTAATAAGCGTTTTTACCTAATTTCTGTCTTCTGTGCAGATGCCCGAGCGCGCAATAGTCGCATTCGGGCAACATAGCAGTACTCACCACTCTCGCGCCGCCCAAATCGATTTCCCTCTCGCTGTCGCTGACGCTTCCTCCCGCGACAAAAATATGGGAAAGAAAAATCGACGGAATATTTTGGATTTTTCCGCGTTCGCCGTACTCTATCCAGCGCGACATTTTCTCCTCGAAACTTTCTCCGCTGTTATTTTCCCTGAATCTCGCTTCATTCGGATACGGCAATATGTTTATATAAATTCTTTCGCCTGCGCCGTTCTCAAAAACCACGTAACCGCTGTCCGACGATACCGGCTTTAATGGATAAGCATTATCCGCTTCGATTTTTTGTAAATTGTTTCCTATTATATATACGTTCTGCTCTTTTGCAAATACCGCCGCGGCGGTAAGGCGTACGTAATCGTCGTGATTGCCGCTTATAACGAGCACGACCGAATACTCGGCGATTTTCTTGATACCCTCGTAAAAAATCTGCTCCGCCTCTGCGGAAGGCGTATAGGTATCGTATACGTCGCCCGCGACAAGCACGAGTTCCACGCGCTCCGTCTTGCAGATTTCGCCAATCTCATAAAGAACGGCGCGGTACTCTTCATACCTATCTCTTCCCATTAGTTTTTTTCCGATATGCCAATCGGAAGTATGCAGAATTTTCATCCGAAGTCCTAAAAAAAATTTGCGGCAAATTACGACAAATGTTATTGATTTTTTTTGTACTTACACTTATAATATATTTTACTTGGTTATTATAGTCCTTTTCGGATAATAAATCAAGCGTTAAAACGGAGTTTGCCAAAATGCCTTTGATTTCGGTTTCAGACGAGCTTGCAAAAAAATCATTCACGTCCGTCGAAAACAAGTTCATAATTAAATATATGCCCGTACTTGAACCGCTTGCGGTTAAGGTATATCTTTTTGCGCTTTACGTTTACCAAAGCGGACTTTCTTCCTATACTCTTGAAGATTTTGCGGCAAGACTCAATTTATCGGAAACCGAAGCTAAGAACTATTTTGAATATCTTGAAGAATTCGAGCTTATTAACATTATTTCGCTTTCGCCGTTCGAAGTAAAAATTCTCGACGCGGATAACGTATACGGTTCCCCGAAAAAATTCAAACCCGAAAAATATTCGGACTTCACGAAAAACGTTCAGCAAATTATAAAAGGCAGAATGATTTCCACGAACGAATTCAGAGAATATTTTCTGCTCCTCGAAGAATACGCATTCGAGCAGAACGCGCTCATAATGATAATAGCCTATTGCGTAAACTTAAAAGGCGACAATATCCGTTTCCAATACATAAAAAAAGTAGCGAAAAGTTTTGCGGACGAAGGCGCGACAACCGCTAAAAAAGTTGACGAAAAACTTTCCGCTTACACTTCTTCAACTCCAGCGCTCATCAGAATTTTCGGCGCGGCGGGCATAAACAGGCAACCCGATATTGACGACGACAAACTCTATAAAAAGTGGACTGCCGAGCTTGGTTTCGAAGAAGAAGCTATTATTTCCGCGGCGAAAAACTTCAAGGCAAAAACCGTAGAAAAACTCGACGCCGCTCTTATGGAATTATACAAGAACAAAAAGTTCGATGCGAATGAAATCGAAGGTTATTGCAAAACTAAAAACTCGGTGTATACGGCAACGAACGAACTTGCAAAACTTTTAGGCGTCTATATGCAAAATTCGGCGCCGTACGTAGATAACTACGTAAACCTTTGGTGCGATTACGGTTATACTTTCGACTGCATGAAAACCATAGCAAATTACTGCTTTAAGCATAATATGAAATCGTTTGAAGATATGAACGATTTTATGCGTAAACTGTATAAAGAAGGAATTGTCAACGACTCCGGCGTTGAAGAATATATAACCGCTTTAAATGCGCAGGACGCTTTTATCAAAAACCTTTTAACGGCTTGCGGTCTCACTAGAAAGATTATAGACTGGGACAGGGAAAGCCTTGCGCGCTGGCGCAGTTGGAATTTTTCCGACGATATGATAATGCAGGCGGCTCAACTTTCGGCGGGTAAATCAAACCCAACGGCATACCTCAACAGCATTCTTTCGTCCTGGAAAACAGAAGGAATATTCTCTGTCGCTCAAATTCAAAGCCGCGCTCCGTCGCAGGCGGTACATTCGGAGAACAATGCGCGTTCGGGTCGCGCTGTTATTGAAAAGCACTTCTACGACTTGAAACACCGTGCGGAAGACTACGCCGAAGCAGCGCTTACGCGGGCGACTTCCGACAGCGAATACGGAAAAATACATAAAAAACTGAACGAACTTTCTATCGAGCTTGCTTTTGCGGAACTTGACAACGAAGCCGCGGCTAAAAAACTTTCTGCCGAAATAGACGAGCTTGAAAAACAAGGCGACAGAAGACTTAGCGAGCTTGGCATAAGCAAAGACGATTTCACCCCCCGCTACCAATGCAAATTATGTAACGACAGCGGTTATAACGAAAACGGCACGCCTTGCGTATGTATGAAAAGATTTATAGAAACGCTTAAATGAAATACCACCCGCTTAGCGGGTGGTATTTCATTTTCGGGCAATAAGCCCTAATCATTACCGGCTGCGCACAAGTGCGCGTATTTTAGACCTGCCAGTCATGCGTCATCTTGCTACCCGTCTACGGGTACCGTCATTGCGAGCCAACTTGTTGGCGCGGCAATCCAGACGTTAAGCATTATTTTTACGTAACAAACACTTTTC
>CAMXOH010000046.1 GCA_947245485.1 uncultured Clostridia bacterium
TGGGCGCGGTCACTTCGTTTACGGCGTAAGTTACGCCGCGCGGACAGGTGTTGCCCGTAACCTTTATATCCGCCCTGTCGGTATCGTCTACCGTAAGCCGGCAACCCATAGGGCAGTTAATACAAATCATTTCTTTAATCATTTTGCATCTCCCCCTTCGAGTGAAATTACTATTTCTTTCGCCGTTTTAAGTTTTCTCACCTGCTCCGAGTTGAGAGTTATATTCTCCATTTCTCCGGGAGCGACTACGGGACGTTTTCTCGAATAAACTTTCTCGCCGTCGCAAGTCACCGTAAGCTCGACTTTTTTGAACACGTTGGATACGCGCATTTTAAGGTTCAACGGCTCGAAGTTGCCGTCCCTTGAAAGTTGTTGGGGAACGCAGTAGCGCACTCCCTTTACCGTTTTAACCGTCACTTTTTCGTCCGCGCCGCGCTTACCGTTTATATATTCGGCGGCGCACTTGCCTGCGTTTTCGCTCTCGGACGAAACGAAGTCAACGAGGTCGTGAACGTGAAGAACGTTGCCGCACTGGAAAATGCCCTCTACGTTCGTCATCATATTGTCGTCTACAACCGCGCCGCCCGTAACGGGAGAAAGCGCAACGCCCGCGTTCTTTGCAAGCTCGTTTTCGGGAAGCAACCCGACGGAGAGCAAGAGCGTATCGCAAGGAATGAGTTCGGCAGTTTCCATAACGGGATTTACATTTTTATCGACAGCGGCGATTACAACGCCTTCAACCCTGTCTTTGCCCCTTATTTCCACTACGGTATGGCTGAATTTCAAGGGAATGCCGAAGTCGTTAAGGCACTGCACTATGTTTCTGTTAAGTCCCGACGAATAGGGCATAAGCTCTACCACGGCTTTTACCTTTGCGCCCTCGAAAGTCATACGGCGCGCCATTATAAGTCCTATATCGCCGCTTCCGAGAATTACTACTTCGCGTCCGGGCAAATACCCCTCTATATTTACAAGCCTTTGCGCCGTACCCGCGGAGAAAACGCCCGCGCCGCGCATACCCGCGATATTAATCGCGCCCCTCGGACGCTCGCGGCAACCGCAGGCGAGTATCACCGCTTTTGCCTGTACCGTAACAACGCCGTCAGTAGCGTTTACGTAAGTCACTTTTTTCTCGTCCGTGACTTCGAGTACAGTGGAAGCGAGTTTATACTCTATTCCGCGTTTGGCTACTTCATCTATATATCTCTGCGCGTATTCGGGTCCCGTAAGTTCTTCTTTGAACGTATGCAGTCCGAAACCGTTATGTATGCACTGTTCGAGTATTCCGCCGAGTTCGTTTTCTCTTTCCAGAATTAATATATCGCGCTCTCCGCAATCGTATGCGGCTTTTGCGGCGGCAAGTCCCGCGGGTCCTCCGCCGACTATAACAAGATTTTTAACAGCCATTACTTCGTCCTCCCCACAACAACTTGCGAATTTCCGCCGCATTTGGTCACTTCCGAAAGCTCTATGCCGAGTTCGCGCGCAATTATTTCCATTATACGGGGAGTACAGAAACCAGCCTGACACCTACCCATTCCCGCGCGGGTGCGGCGTTTTACTCCGTCCAAATCCTTTGCGCCGACGGGACGGTTAATCGAGTCCACAATTTCCCCCTCGGTAACGGCTTCGCAACGGCAAACGACTTTGCCGTAGAGCGGATTTTTTTCTATGAGTTTGCGCCTTTCCTCGTCGGAAAGTTTGGAGAACTGCGGAATGCCCTTTCTTACGGGTTCGAAATTTTCGTTGGGTTGGAGAGAAAGCGCCTTTGCAACCTGTTCCGCTAGTTCAACCGCAATAGCGGGCGCGGCGGTGAGTCCGGGGGATTCTATTCCGCAAACGTTATAGAAACCTTTTACGTTGCTTTCGCCGACTACGAAATCGTCGCCGTCCTCGTGCGCGCGCAGTCCCGAAAACTGAGTAATGATATTTCTGCGCGAGAGCGAAGGCATTGTAATGAGCGCCTTTTCGAAAGCGTCCGCAAGTTCCGCGGCGGTTGTGTTTACTTCTTCCTTGCTCTCAACGTCGTTGGAAGTAGGTCCTATCAGAATATTGCCGTGAGTCGTAGGGGTAACAAGCACGCCCTTGCCCATTTTTGTGGGAAGCTGAAAGACGGTGCGGCTACACATATATCCGCACGCCTTATCTAAAAGCATATAATCGCCCTTGCGCGCCCTTATGTAAAGTTTTTTCTCGCAGAGCATATTATTAATGTCGTCCGAGAACATACCCGCGCAGTTGACTATAACTTTTGCTTCGTAAACAGTGCCGTCCGCGCACGCGACTTCGAAAATTTCGCCTTTCTTTTTAACGCCGTTCACCTCTTGGGAGAACTTGAATTCAACGCCGTTAACGTTTGCGTTTTCGGCGTAAGCAATCGCCATTTCATAGGGCGAAGCTATGCCGCCCGTTCTCGCATAGAGCGCCGCCGTCACCTTTTCGCTGATAAACGGTTCGAGTTTTCTTGCCTCGTCCCCGCTTATAATCTCCATATCGGGAACGCCGTTTTTAACCCCTCTTTCGTAAAGTTCGTCAAGTCCGCCGCGTTGGGTTTCGTCGAAACAAAGCACGAGCGAACCGTTCCTTTTAAAAGGGAAATCCAGCTCTTCTGCGAGTTTGTCGAACATTGCGTTGCCGAGCACGTTGTACTTTGCCTTGTTGGTACCGGGCATTGCGTCGAACCCGCCGTGAACTATGCCGCTGTTTGCTTTGGTAGTTCCGACAGACACGTCGTTGCCTTTTTCAAGCACAACAATCTTTGCCTTGCTGCGGGACAGTTCGCGCGCAACCGCGCAACCCGTTATTCCGCCGCCGATGATGATAATATCGTACATCTGACCTCCAAAAAAAGACACGAAAAAAGCGCCGCGAAGATGCATAAAATTAATACGGCATACAGAAAATTTACCGCACCCATTTTTCGCATCTATGTCGTGACGCTCTGATTCTCTTAGACATAAACACCTTACTTGTCTCTGTTAAGGCGATTATATCACATTGTTTTTACAAATTCAATGGTTTTTTGTTCTTTTTTTTAATTTTTTGTTCTTTTTTTTTAAATTTTTTAAAGATTTTGTTAAAATCGATAAAAATATAGCGATTAAATGCGCTTTTTAGGTTATTACCACAGTTTTTCGCAACTTGTGGACACTGCAACCGCGCCCGCACCGAACGCGTTGTTCACGTTTTCCGCCGTCTGTATGAGTCCGCCCGCAATTACGTCAACCGAGAGCGCGTTCTTCAACTCCCGTATCGCGTCATACGCTACGCCCGGCATTATCTCCACTGCGTCGGGACTGTATTTCTTTATATTGTTTACCGCCGTCACCATCGACTGCGAGTCAATCATAAACACGCGGTAAACAACTTCCATACCGTAATCTTTCGCAAGTTTAACCACGTTGATTTTCGTTGTGAGTATTCCGTCGGGTCTGATTGTCTGCGCGATAAAACGGATAGCCGCCTCGTCCTTGCCCATACCGTCGGCAAGGTCTATATGGATAAACGACTTTTTGCCCGCCTTGCGGCAACGCGCTACTTCGTCCGCGACGGTGTTTATATCGGCTTTGAGAAAGAACACGTACGAACCGCCGTATCCGAGGGCACGTTCAAGTTCCTTTTCGCCCTTGACTGCGTAAATGATACTGTTTTCGGGAAAAGACATAATTAAATTATTTCCTTTATTTTAAGCATAGCCGCAGAACGCCCTTCCACGCCGAGTTTGGAATATATGGAACTTATATAGTTGCGCGCCGTTCCGTCCGAAAGTTTCATTGCGGAAGCGATTTGCCTGTTTGTGAAACCGTCGTTGAGCATGAGAGCGATTTCTATTTCCCTGTCGGACAGGTTGTAGGTCTTTTTTAATTTTATTTCCTTATCGGAAGAAACCATCATAGCCGCGTCCGTAATTTTCTTTGCGATTTTGGAGGGCAGAATGGTGTCGCCCGAATAGGCGTTTTTAATCGCGTCGATGAGCGCGGTAGAACCTATATCTTTAAGAAGGTATCCGCTTGCGCCGTTATTTATCGCGCTTAGTATATAGTCGCTGTCGTCGAACGTAGTCAGTATAATAATTTTAATATCGGGTTCGATTTCCTTAATGCGCTTGGTTGCCACTACGCCGTTCATCTCTGGCATACGTATATCCATCAGCACGACGTCGGGGCGGTACTTTTCCACAAGTTTAATCGCTTCCGCTCCGTTGCAGGCAATTCCGCATACTTTGAAATCGTTGCACGTTTCAAGCACGCTCTTAATCCCCTCAGCCAAAATCATCTGGTCGTCTACAAGTAAAATTTTTATCATAAATACCTCCGTATTTCGTCGCGCTCCTAATTAAGCGGCAGAATTATTTCCGCTTCGAACCCCTCGCCCGTCTCGCCCGAAAACGAGCATCTTCCTCCGAACGAAACAGCTTTTTCACGCATGCCTTTCAGTCCGAACCCTTCCTTGGGTTCGCCGTCCGTGCCCGTGCCGTTGTCCGATATTAACAAGCTCACTTCCGTTTCGGACTTTTTCATCTCTATATAAAATGCGGTAGCGTTACCGTGCCTTATTCCGTTTGCCAGACATTCCTTTACGCTGTTTAAAATAAACCTTGACTTTTCCGCTTCGAGCGTAACTTCTTGAAGGTCGCAACGTATTTTCAGTTCCGTCCCGTCGATAGTCTGGGCGATAATCTCTTTTATATCTTCGGCAAGCGAGCTTGCGCTGTTTCTGCCCGCCAGAAGGTGAACGCTTTCGCGCATTTGGTCCAATGCGTTTTTAGCCTGAATATTTGCGGAAATTATTCTCGCTTTCGCCTCGCGCGGGTCCGAATCGATGAGAAGTTTTGCCGCTTCCGTCTGCATTATTACGGTGGTTATAGAATGTCCCGCATTGTCGTGAATGTCTTTCGCTATGCGGTTGCGCTCCTCAAAAACCATCGTCTCGGAAAGTTGTTCGTAAGCCTCTTTCAACTGCGCGCGGCTTTCGTCCGCTTCCTGCAACGCTTTTCTCAAATGCATATTGTTCGAATAAAACTTTAAAATAAAGTTTGTAACGACGCAGTGTACGGCAATAATGAATACGCCGAAAATTACTTCGCCGAGTATAAAGACTATACTTTCGTAAAGCGACACGCCGCGGTTTATTACTACCCAACCCCATACGAAAGACGCAATAAACAGTCCGCAACTTACCGCAAAGAGAATGAAGTTCGTCTTTAAGTCGTCTATCGATATATAGAACTGCGTAAGCACAAGACAGTATAGCGTAGAAAGATAAGTGTTGCCCGTTATTACGCACATAGCGAGCATAAGCGCGGAATCGACGCCGTACGTCACCATTTTGACAATGGTATTGGAAATAAAAAACGAGTCCGACGCGACGAGTACCGCAAGAGCTATGCAGGAAACGATGAGCGTGGCAAGCTGAATCTCCCCACCCTTCTGCATATACAGGTTGATATACTGCGCGCAGACGAGAGATTCCACGACGAGCAGAAACACGAAGGCGATTAGCTTGATATATTTACCGAGTTTTTTATCGTTTAAGTTCAGTCCGAATTGCTTATCCATTTAAACACGTTCTTTAAAGATAGTTTTGCGCGTATTTTTTCCAGAGCGCCGCATTCGCCGAAACTGTAATAATTATCGTCGGCGTAGATTATGTGGTCGTACAACGTAACGCCGTTCATATTGCAGATTAGTTGAAATTGGCTCGTGAAAGTCTCGTCGTTGGCAGAGGGTTGCGCCGAACCGTTAAGGTGATTGTGCGCGGCAAGTATGCCGTCGGGTTTTGCAAGCGAGATATTGCGGATTATTTCTTCCGCGCGCGCTTCCGCCATGTTCCTGTCCGAAGAAGTGTATGAATAAATGCGCTTTACCTTGCCGCTCTTTTCCATAAAATATAATTCGAGGTGCTCTTCCGTCTTGCCGCGGAGTCTTAAAGACACGAAATGCTTGCAGTCACCGAAAGTTTTAAGCACGGCGGCGCCCTCTACGTTGCCCGCCTGTTCGGCGCAAAGTCCTACCGTCCTTAAATACTCGGCAATGTTCTTGCCCACTCCGTCGACGGAAATAAGTTCGTTCACGTCCGCTTTGAGAATTTCCGAAATGGAACAGAACCTGTCCAAAAGCGCGTGCGCAAGCGGATTGGTGTTCACGCGCGGACACGCGTTGTATAAAAGTATTTCCAAAATTTCGTGGTCGTAAAGCATTGCGCCCTCTTCGAGTTTGGCGCGCATACGGCTTCTGTGTCCTTCGTGCAAGTTTTTTCCCTCTTTTTAAATTTTAAGCCGATTTTATTTTACCATAAAAAATAAAAAGTGTATAATGTTTTTAGACACGAATTTTAAAAGGTGAAAATATTATGTTAAATTTGTTCGATGAAATTGTAAGAAGCATTTCCGGACTCATTAAGTTCGACTCTTCCCAAAAGCCTGCGAAAGACGGAATGCCTTTCGGCGAGGGCGCTGCGCAGTGCCTTGAAAGTTTTTTAAGCCTTGCGCGCTCAATGGGATTCGAAACAAAAAATTACGACAACTATGCGGGCGAAGTAATTTTCGGCGACGGCAAAGAAGATTTCGCCGTACTCGCCCATCTCGACGTCGTTCCCGCGGGCAGCGGATGGACGCACGAACCGTTTGGCGGCGAAATAGATTATGCTAACAAAAGAATCTGGGGCAGGGGCGCGATGGACGACAAAGGTCCCGCCGTTATCGCGCTGTACAGTATGAAAGCGTTAAAAGACGAAGGGTTCAAACCCGCAAAGAAAATTAAGTTAATCGTCGGCTGTAACGAGGAAAACGGTTGGGAATGTATTAAATATTATAACGAACACGCAAAGATGCCCGAAACGGGATTTTCGCCCGACGCGGATTTCCCCGTCATCTACGCAGAAAAGGGAATTTTACAGCTTAGGCTCAAATTCCCCGCAAGTTCTTCATTCAAAGGACTATGGGGCGGGGAACGCGCGAATATGGTGTGCGATTACTGCGAAGTAACCGCGCCGCAGGACGGCGAAAAACTGCGCAAACTTAACCTTTGCTACGAGAACGGCAAAGTAATTTCCCGCGGAAAGTCCGCGCACGGCTCCACGCCCGAACTCGGCGTCAACGCCATAAAACCCGTTCTCGAATACCTCGGACTCGACAATATGTCCAATCTTTTGTTCGGCGACGGATTCGGACTTGAAACTTTACAGGACGCGACGGGCAGCCTTACGTTCTCGCCCAACGTAATAGAACAGAAAGCCGACGCGATTTACGTTACGTGCGACGTCCGCTATCCCGCGACGCTCGCTCAGCAGTGCGTGCTTGACGCGGTTGCCGCAAAAACCGTGCCTTACGAAGTTTTACATTTCCAAGCGCCCCTCTACAATGACGCGCAGTGCGAACTTGTTACGACTCTCTGCGGAGTTTATAACGAAGTTACGGGAAAGCATATGCAACCCGTAGCAATCGGCGGCGGCACTTATGCGCGCGCGCTCAAATGCGGCGCGGCGTTCGGTCCGGAAGAATGCGGCGAAGAAAACACCGTTCATCAGGCAAACGAGTATATTTCGTTTGAAAAAATAGAAAAATGTTTAAAGATATATAAACTTGCGCTCGAAAGACTGACGCGCAATTAAACGGAGCTTTTCTTACGGAAACAAACTTAAATATGAAAGAAAAAGGTAAAAAACTTTCTAAAAAAATAATTATAGCGATAGTCTGCGCCGCAATTATCGGTTCCGTGCTGATAACGTTCACTGGACTGCAAATTGCGTTTATGGTAGCCGATAAAATCGAGTGCTGGCACCCCTCTTACGAAAAGGTTGACATCTCGCCCATTCTCGATAAAGACGAACTTACGGACGAGGACTATCTTACGCTGTACAAGCAGACGGGCGTCGCCAAGACGGGAATAGAACGCGCGCTTAAACGCGGGATTTTAGGTAAGAGTCTGATACTCGAAATTCAGGAAGATTTTTTTACGGAACACGAAGTTAAAAACGATTTATTCGCACCGCTTGTATGCACGGACTTTTTAGACAAGCATATGCGCCATATTTATTTAGAGGACGGCGATATTGTAATTACTACCTCTACCCACCTTTCGAGTTGGCGTATGGGACATGCGGGACTTGTTACAAACGCGTCAAAGAGCAACAAAAACGTGCTTCAAGCAAGCGCAATCGGCACTTCGAGCGAACTCGGCAGTATGCGCGACTTTACCGACAGAGTTAACTTTATGATATTTTCGCCCAAAGCGGACAAAGACACAAAAGCGCAAGTAGTAAAGTATGCGGAAGAGAATTTAACGGGCAAAATTTACGACCCCACTGCGGGCGTGTTCAGCAATAAAAACACAGTCGAAAGAACGCAGTGCGCGCACATTGTATGGTACGCCTATAACAAGTTCGGAATAGATTTGGACTGCGACGGCGGACTTGTGGTTACGCCGAGGAATTTAGCCAACTCGCCCGACGTAGAACTCGTGCAGGTTTTCGGACTTGACCCCGACAGACTTTGGAAATAAACCGAACTATAACGCGCGGCGCCGCCAATACAGCGGCGCCGCGCGAACAACGTTTTAAAACGAACAAAGCCAACCCTTTCCGCGGCAAAGACATATAAAATACTTTTAAAAATTGTTTGACAAAGCAAAATATATTTACTATAATAATTAGGCTGTTCAGAAGTCGGCAAAGCGAGTTTGAGAAAACTTTTGACGGCAAAAACAAAGCATTGCACCCTTAGCTCAATTGGATAGAGCGTTGGTCTACGGAACCAAAGGTTAGGAGTTCGAGCCTCTTAGGGTGCGCCAAATACCGCCAAGGCATTTTCGCCTTGGCGGTTTTGCGTTTCCTTAGAGCGAGAACTCCTACGAGTTCGCCCGAGCGCAGCGACGGATTGCGCACCGCATTTAAGCCGAGCTTACCTCTCGGCTTTTAATTATTAATTTATATATTTAATCGGACTGAACCTCATAAATTAAACAGTCCGAAAATCAGACTGTTTTTGCTCAGTCAGTTATTTCGTCAAATAAAGGGTCGTCAAAAAATTCTTTTAACTTCATCCCAAGAGTATCAATCAGTTGATACAAGGTATCCATTTTAACTGTCTTAACTCGCGTCAAGTCAGGATGAATTATTTTCCAAACTGTCGAACGCGGCATCCCTGCTCGTTTTGCCAATTCGTATTCGGTAAAATCTTCTCTTGCTTTAATTAACCTTTCCAATCTTATACCTATGGCTTCAATCAGTCTCATAACACCACTCCGTTTCCCACGGTAAACGCTTTACCAAAAGTATAAAGGTTTGCTATAATTATTTAGTTTCCCCGTAGAAACGCTTGACTATATTGGTTTCCCGTTGTAAACTATTTATAGTTTTCTTCTTTCAAGGATAATTATGAATACCCGTATGTTTACAGGGCATCGTCCGCAAAGCCTTCCATTCAAATTTAACGAAACTGATGATAGGTGTCGAGAATTAAAAAAAAGATTAGCCTATTTTATCCGTAAAAAGATAGAAAACGGTATTACATGTTTTTTATCAGGTATGGCGATAGGCATTGATAGTTTTTCTGCCGAAATTGTTTTATCGTTGAAAAAAGAATCCCCGAACATATCTTTAAATTCCATTATTCCTTGTGCCAACCAATCGTGCAAATGGGACAATGAACAAGTTTCTCGTTACAACTAAATCCTTAATCAATGTGATAAAATAATAATATTGCAAAATACATATACCTCAGATTGTATGCAAAAGCGCAACCGGTATATGGTAGATAATTCCGACTGTGTTATTGCTGTATGGAATGGCGCAAATAGCGGCACGGGTAACACTGTAAAATATGCCCTATCGAAAAAGTTACCTGTTACGGTTCTGCATCCAAGTACATATTCCGTACATAATCTTTAATTCGTATTTCGTCAACGCACAACAACATTCTCACGAAGCAACGGTGTGCTTGAAGCTGGCAATGACGTTGAGATTTGCTTTAAATATGGCTGACTACCGTTTCAGCTCGTTTCCCAATTTTTTATGGCGTTGAACGAAATAAATATCCACTCGCATAGCGAGTGGATATTTACTAATCTGACTGCATTTTACTAAAATTTATTTCTGAAATTCGTCTCTAACCTTTATTGACAGAAATTAATTTTTTTGTTAAAATGATAATGCTAAACAAATCTATATGCATTTTACCCAATGAGTATGTTCTTTGGTAGAACTATACTCATTAATCGCACTAAAAATCTCATTGGGATATTTTAGATTTGTTTAGCGACTTGCGACGAACGGTGTATTCTATGGTGTCGTTTTGCGCAAGCAGGGCGGCATCTTTTTATTTGTTTGGCGTTTCGTCATCCGTTCTACCGAGTAAATAATCAATAGAAACCTTAAAGTAATCGCTAATCAATTCCAA
The DNA here is from genome assembly GCA_947245485.1 of uncultured Clostridia bacterium. GTDB lineage: Bacteria > Bacillota > Clostridia > Christensenellales > Borkfalkiaceae > Coproplasma. The sequence goes on from CAMXOH010000046.1 coordinate 10,397, forward strand.
AAATTCTAATGACGGCAAATAATTATTTTGAAGCCAATGGGTAATGTAACTTTGGTCAAAATGCAAATCTTGACTGACTTTATAATAAGTATAATTCTTTTTCTTACACAGTAAATTAAACCGAGTATTAAAATCGCTTTTGGTTTGCGATTGATTAAAATATTCATCACCAGTTACGCCAAGCAAATATTTAATTGAAATTTTAAAATAGTCAGCCATTCTCATTAATATTCTCGGTGTCGGAATAATTCCGTAATTTAAAGCATTAGACAAAGAACGGTAGTCAACGCCCATTAATTTTGCTAAATCAGTTTTATTGAATCCGCTATCTTCAACTAAATCTGTTATTCTGCTTTGAAATGCATTTGAAATAGACATAAAATCCCTTATTAAACAGTTGCACTTAATCCAATCTGCAACACTAAGGTGATTTTATGTTATTATTTAATTTTTATACTTGTAGTAAAGCTAATCAACAATTAAAATAATCATATATTTACAAAACGCAAAATTAACAAAGGAGAAAATTATGAACATTAAATGCCTTGAACAAGAATACTCAACCGAAGAAGTATTAAAAGTTCTAATAAGCCTTGACGCGAGCTTCAAATTAAAGCAATACACACAAGAAAATCTTCTATTCGGGCATATCAAACAAAACGAACCAATTCCAATACGCCGTTACATTGATGAATTACATTTACAAAGATTTACCAGATTTTTAGATTTAGATGAGTTTACTAAAAATGAACTTGAACCTGAACGTAATAAAAATTTTGAAACTTTGTGCTTTGAAATATTTAGGGATAAGATTGACTACGCCTTAGAAGATGTACCAATATATAAAATTCTTGAAAACAAAAATAACGGTACCGATATTCCTCATTATAAATACGGTGTTTATGAATACTTAAAAAGTATTTTTCCTTTATTTATGGACATTATAAAAACAGAAGTTGAGCAAGATTTTTTTACACCTATTCCCACATTTAACGATAAAATCATTAAAAATGATTATAACGAAAATACAATAAAACTTTTGGTAAATATTCATATTAAAAAGTTAAGTATCGGAAAAAACATCGAACGTTATATAAAACCTTTACCATTCATTACACCCTTTCTTATACGTCTTATAAAAAAGCATAAAGGGCAACACATTCTTATTAACAACGATATAAATTCTATCGACTATAAATTTAATTTATTCTACTGCTTTCATTTTTTAAACGATTTGAACACAAATCTTTTAAAATTGAAAATGTTAAAATGGGAAGAAAAAAAAAGAAACAAATAATTTAGCAAAATTCATATTAACAAGCCGCCGACAGAGCATAAACTCTGTCAGCGGCTTGTTTTATCTTTATATAGCTACTCTTAATCACAAAAACGGTTAAATATCGTATTTGTCCTCTATTTCGCCGACTAACTCTTCAAGAATATCTTCCATTGAAATGAGTCCCGATATTTTGTCGCCGTCCTTTACGATTGCCTGAGGAATTTGCTGTTCCTGCAAAATTTCAAATAAATCCGATATAACTTTATTGGGCGAAGTAAACAGAACGGGTTTTAAAATAGGTTTTATGTCCGACTTGCCGCTTAAAAGCATTTCATAAAAATCCGCCCTGTACAAAATACCTATTATCTCGCTTTTTTCGGCGTCGTAAACGGGTACTCTCGAATAATTGGTTTCTATGAAAGTTTTTTTAATCGACTTCATATTATCCGTTATACAAACGGAAGTTATATCTCCTACCGCCGTCATAACTTTTTCAACCTGCGTTTCGTTGAACTTGATAGTGTTTTGTATGATTTCGGCTTCCGTTTCAGCCAGCACGCCTTCGTCGGCAATATCGTCAACGATAATTGAAAATTCTTCTTCCGTCATAGTCGGACGTTTTCGGTTAAGACGGAAAATTTTATTAATAAACAGTTTCCAACCGTCGAATATGAGATTAAGCGGCGTAAAAATAATTTTGAAAACGTAAAGTATCCTTACAGAAAACATAGCAAATTCTTCGGGACGCTCTTTTGCAATGCTTTTGGGCGTTATTTCGCCGAAAATAAGCACAAGCACCGTCATAACAACCGTTGAAATAGTTACGCCCAAATCACCGAACCAAAACGTGAAAATTATGGTTGCCAACGAAGCCGAAGCTATATTAACAATATTATTGCCTATAAGCAAAGTAGAAAGCAATCCGTTGTAGTTCCCGCTCATTTTAAGAACGAGCGCGGCGGACTTTTTAGTCTTTGCCAAGTTTCTTATTCTGACTTGCGACAGGCTTGTGAAAGCTGTTTCCGAAGCCGAAAAGAACGCTGAAAAAATTAATAATACAAATAAAACGGCAATAAGCACAACCGCCGTTACGGGTTCCATAAAACAATTCTCCTTGGATTTTTATTTTTTTTGACTTTGTAAAATTAATTGTTTTACATCGGAGTTTCCTCCCGAAAAATAACAAAAAGAACACAGTCGGCGCAATTACTGCACAGACTATGCTCAACCGAATTTGAATTAAATTTTAATGTTTTGGCGGCGACACTACTTGGGCCGTCATCCATATAACGTATTCTCCCTTCGAAAAAACTGTATATATAATATCATAAAATATTTTCAGCGTCAATATGCGCAAGTTGTTTTTTTTAATTAAAATCATAACTACGTGTGCAACACGTAGTTTGCACACGTCCTAAAAGGGCATGGTACCGGCATCGCTATTCGCGCGTTGAAGAGCCGTCAACCGCAACAAGCGCCCCGCTACCGCAAA
>CAMXOH010000047.1 GCA_947245485.1 uncultured Clostridia bacterium
AAATATAAATCGTGTAAATTAACGAACGTCATTGCGAACGCAGTGAAGCAATCCGGAAGTGAATGTTCGGAAAGAGCGGAATAGTCTGGATTGCCGCGTTCGCGTTGCTCCCTCGCAATGACGAGTATTCAGCTAAATTACAGATTAACGTTTGTATTGTCTTGGTGCCGTCATTGCGAGCCGTAGGCGAAGCAATCCGGAAGTGAATGTTTGGAAAGAGCGGAATAGTCTGGATTGCCGCGTTCGCGTTGCTCCCTCGCAATGACGAGTATCCAGCTAAATTTTAGTTTAACGTTTGTATTAACTTGGTGCCGTCATTGCGAGCCGTAGGCGAAGCAATCCAGAAGTGAATGTTCGGAAAGAGCGGAATAGTCTGGATTGCCGCGCCAACAAGTTGGCTCGCAATGACGGTACCGATGATGGGTAGCAAGATGACGCATGACTGGCAGGTCTAAAATACGCGCACTTGAGCGCAGCCGGTAATGATTCAGGATAATTGTCCGAAAATGAAATACCACCCGCTATGCGGGTGGATTATTATTAATCTAAAATTTCGCTGTAATCAACGTTGAAAATTTTTGAAATTGCCACAAGCTCGATATCCGTTACAAAACGCTGTCCGCTCTCTATGCGCTGTACGGCGTTTTTATCTACGTCTATGCCGAATAACTGTAATTTTTCGGCAAGTATTCTTTGCGACATTTTCGGTTTAAAGCTCTTTCTGAGCTCGTATACCTTTTGCCCGCATATATTGTTTTTGCCGTTCTCTGCTTTGTTTTTAAACATATTTACCTGATTTTTGACATTTAGTGCTTGACAAATATATTATAATATGCTAATCTTCAATAAATGACATTCAGTAAATGTCAAATAATTTATAGCCGAACTGAATTTTATTTAATACGGAGGTAAATATGGTAAACGAAAAAGTGCAAAAAACACTCCAAGATATGTATGTTTTACGCGCGGGACTTTCGTTTGTGTCGCAGCAGACTGACTGCGTTAAAAAGGCAAAAGAAAATGCAGAATCGGAACACGCGAAAATAGCGGACGAAATTTTATTTACGGATAAAGAGCAGTGCGATAAAGGCGCCGCAAAAAATAATTCCGATAATAAAACTTATAGCGAAAAATTGTTTGACGAATTGAAAAGAAAGTCGGGTTTTTATGGTGAATCGGATAAGTTCGGCGCATGGTTGGGTACGGAAGACAGCGAAAGATGTTTACGTGAAGTCTTGGAAGAAGAACGCAAGAAAAAGATACGTAAACCCAAATATGTGCCGTATATTTTTTTGACGTTGCTTTTTGGTATTGGTTTTATAATTTTCGCGGCAATGAATTTACAAGCCTGTATTGCAGACGATGTCAACGTTCAGTTTTTTGTAGGTTTGGGCGGCGGTATAGTTTGTTTTATTGCCTTAGTATTTTCAGGTTATATGTGGATTGAAAAACGCGGTGAATATATTGAGGTTTATTTAAACGGTTATAATAAAAAAATCAAACAGCAAAATATCGCTTATCTCGAACGAGCTATAAGTCTGTTGCCGCAAGCGAAAAAGCAAAACGAAGATATAGAAAAAAGAGCAAAAGAGGAATTTAAAATAGCCAAAACGAAATCTTCGGCGGTTTATAAATCTATTAAGGAAAATTACGGCGGCTTGTTGGACGAGCGAGATTGGAAATACCTCGATTTAATTTCCTATTATTTTGAAACGGGCAGGGCGGATACTATTAAAGAGGCGCTTCAATTAGTTGAAAGGGAAACGCAGACGCAACGCATAATAAAAGCGGTAGAGCAGTCGGCGCGTTTTATAGCGGGCGCAATCATACAGGCGGCGGAAAGCATTTCTGTGCAACTGTCGGCAATATCCTCACAGCTCAATAACGTAATGCTGATGCAGAAAATTCAGTTAGACCAAAACAGGGTTTTGATAAGTCAGGGCGAAATGCGTAATGCGCTGATTAAAAAGTCAAACGAAAATAGCGAACAGTTGATGAATGACGTGACTTATATAAGAAATTTTAAGATTTAAAAAGAATGATAATGAACCCTGCGCATTTTCTTGCAAAATGCGCAGGGTTATTTTATAATTAAATTAATGAGCGGTTTTTTCGAAAGAATTTACGATATAGTAAAACAAGTCCCCGCGGGCAAGGTGATAACTTACGGCGGGTTGCGCGCGCGGCAGGCGCGCCGCGCTGTTCGCGCCAAGTGGGTTGGGCGTTGCACGTCAATCCCAAGCAGGGCGAAATTCCCTGCCACAGAGTGGTCTTCCGCGACGGTAGCCTGACGGAAGGGTTTGCTTTCGGCGGCAGGGACGTGCAGAAAGCTCTGCTAACCGGCGAGGGCGTAATATTTGCAGAGGACTATAAAGTCGATATGAAAAAGTGTCTTTGGGAGTTTTAAATGGCGGGAATTTACGTTCACATACCGTTTTGCAAAAGTAAATGTTCGTACTGCGACTTTGCGTCCTTTCCCGATAAGCTGTGCTATGCGGAAAGTTATATGGCGTGCGTATACCGCGAAATGGCGAAGCGCAAAGATGAGTTAAAAGATTATACGTTCGAAACGCTGTACATAGGCGGCGGCACGCCTTCCGTAATAGACGAACGGTATATCGCAATGCTCGTTGCGGCGGCGAAAAAGAATTTCAAACTCGCGGACGACGCAGAAATTACAATCGAAATGAACCCCGGCACAGTCAGCGCGGGCAAAATAGCAACGTATAAAAAATGCGGCATAAACCGCTTTTCGGTAGGACTTCAAACCGCGGTTGATAAACAGCTTGCGGATATAGGCAGGATACATACGCTTAACGAATTTGTATACTGCGCGAAATTATTGAAGGGCGAAAATTTCAGCGCGGACGTAATGTTCGGACTGAAAGGGCAGACGGCGGAGGACGTTGTTAACACTATAAAAACCGCCGCCGCGTTCGGCGCGAGCCATATATCCGCTTATGCGCTCACGCCCGAGGACGGCACGCCCATTTATACCGATTATTTAAACGGCGAACTTCCCGACGGCGACGAAGCCGCGGCAATGTACAACGCGGGCGTTGAAGCATTGAAAACGCTCGGCTTTGAAAGATACGAGGTTTCGAACTTCTGTAAAAAGGGCAAGGAAAGCCGTCACAACCTCAACTATTGGGAGAGGGGGGAATATATCGGTTTCGGCGTTTCGGCGTCCTCGCACATAAACAACGTAAGGTTTACAAATACGTTTGATTTGGACGAATATTTCAAGTGCATTTGTTCTGATAATTTCGCCGTAATAAACAGCGAAGCAATCGACGCCGAGGGGCAAGAAGAGGAGTATATAATGCTCCGCCTGCGCACGGCGAAGGGACTCGATACCGAAAAATTCAAAAGTCTTTACGGCGCGGACTTTAAAGAAAAGTACTCCGCGCAACTGAAAAAACTTACTCCGTATCTCGAATGTACGGAACAAGCGGTAAAAATCAAGGACGAATTTCTGTTTGTGCAAAACAGCATAATAGTCGAATTTTTCAATTAAAAAAACGCGATAATCGTATCGCGTTTTTTATTATATCAAAAGTATAACAATTCAAAACTTAAAGTTATCAAAATATCATAAGTATAAAAGTCATATCCAGTCCAATCCGGCAAATGTAATTGAAGTGTATTTTCTGCAATCACTTCAAAAGCAATGCCTTCGTTTAGGACATAACATTTCTTATTTTTGTTATAAAAGTATTCAGTATCCTCATTTATTATTATATTGAAACTCAGCAAATTTCCCCAATCGTGAAAATCTGCTTCATTTTCAATTATTTCGTCAAATGATTTGGTATTTTCTTCTTTTGAAATTTTATTTATTATTTTAGCGGTTCGAAAATTGTAAGAGCCTTCTTTTAAAGGATAAGGAGGTTTATTCTTTTTAGAACTGCAACCGAAAGCAAAAACTAATAGGATAGATAAAAGAACTAAAATTATTTTATTTTTCATATTGCCTCAAAAAATTTTTTGTGTTAGTAGCAGTATACAAAATATTTAGTATTAAGTCAATTATTTATGTAATAATAATTAAAATGACAAGTTTTAATAAATTTTACATTTTATTACTAATAATATTAAAACATTGCAGACACTAAACTTATATTGTGAGGTGTTTTGCTATGGATTTAAAAGAGTTGACTTTGCGAATAGGTTATTTCAGAACGCGTAAAAATCTTTCCGCAAGAGAATTGAGTTTGAGATTGGGCAAAAGTCCAACGTATATTAATCAGATAGAATGCGGCAATTTCAATATATCCGTTCCCGTGCTTTTGGATATTATAGAAGTCCTTGACATTACTTGTGCAGAGTTCTTTGCTGATAATTATGCCGAATATAGGCAAGATAAAGAGATTATTGAAATTCTTAATAAATTGCCTGCGGAAAGGAAGAAGTCTTTTATCGATTTGATGAAGAATACGAAATAATCGGTTTTCAAAATTTTATATAAAACTAACCCCGCCGTCGGAAAAATTTCCGACGGCGGGGTTTTATAAAATCAGGAGAGTTTAACCGTTCAATTCTTTTTGCGCTATGATTTTGCCGTGTTCGCCGTCCACGAGATAGGCGTTTATTTTTTTGTTTCTGTCGCATACGCCGACATAGTAGTAGCATCCGTCGTCGTAAATAAGCCTTACGAATATTTCGCCGCCGAAAATTCCGTTTTCGGTGAGTGAGTCAAACAGTGTTCCGTCGTGTTCAACCGCGCATTTAAGCGCTTCCTCGCAACTTATAATTCCGCTGTGCAATACGCTTCCCGCAGAATAAGTCTGACTGTCCTCGCCGTAAGACAGAGTTACTTCAACGCTGTCGCCCGTAATGGCGCTGTCCGAACTGCTCAGATAGTAGCAGTTTTCAACCGCGCGGTAGTTCATTTCGCCGTGCAGTGAACCCGCCGAAACGTTGACTTCGTCCTTGTTTTCGGGAAGAGTGACGAAAATTTCGGTAAGCGGACTTACGTTGCCCTTGATTCCGTCTGCGGTATAGGGCGTTTCTTTTTCGGATATATAGATTTTGATTTCGAGTCCGTCGGCGGAGTAGAGGTATATTCCCGTTCTTTTTTCGGAAATATAATCCGCATAGTTCACGGTTTTCTTTTGGCAACCCGTAAGGGTAAGCGCGGCGAGCGTGCAAATGAAAAGAGCGGCGGCAATCAAAGTACAGATAATTTTCTTCATACTTCAATATATTTCGGCGAACTTGCGTTAAGAATAGTTAATTGGTAATTTTTTTGTTTTTTTAAATACTTGCATTTTAAAATTGCTTATGTTAAAATAATACAAATATACTTTCAGCAAAAAATAAAGAATGGATAAACTTGTTTTAAAAACCGCGCTTTTGTCGTTAGTTGCCGTTATAGTTGCCGCTCTACTTGTTTTTTCTCTATGGATGCTTTCATCTCCGCAGACAATGGCGTCGGCGTGCGAAAAAACGGGCAACTACAGGTTGGCTGTAACTTGCGCGGATTTACGCTATAAATACACAAAAAACGCGGCGGACCTTGCAAGGTGCGCGGAGGACGGAATACTTGCGGGCGACGACGGTTACATAGTAAAGTACGGCGAAAAGCTCGTTGCGCATAGCGGTTACGAAGAGCTGTGCGCGCAGAAAGACAAACAGCTTGCGGACAGTCCTTACGCGGAGTATACGCGCGGTTATAACACTTATATTTGCGGTTGGCTCGCTTCGGCGCAGTACCGTTCGGGCGCTATCGAAAAGGCTGTTCAAACGGCGGAAAGCGGCGGTGTGCACAGCTTCAATAAGCTCGTCATAGAGATAGCGCAACGGCGCGACGCGCCTGCGGCGGAAAGCGTTTTGGACGCGCTCGGCAAATACCAGAACGAAGAGGCGGAAAGCCTTATGAATATTTTACGAAAGTTTAAAGCATAAAAAAATTTTTAAGTTTGGATATAAAAAAAGGAGTATTATGAGTAAAATTGTCAAAGAAGCGCTTACTTTCGACGACGTACTGCTTGTGCCTGCGGCGTCCGACGTGTTGCCTTCAACCGTTGATTTGCAAACAACTTTGTGCGAGGGAATCAATTTAAACATTCCCCTTATCAGCGCGGCGATGGATACTGTTACCGAGAGCAAACTTGCCATTGCAATGGCGAGAGAGGGCGGTATAGGCGTTATTCATAAGAATATGTCTATCGAAGAACAGGCAACCCAAGTCGATAAAGTAAAGAGGAGCGAGCACGGCGTAATCACCGACCCGTTTCACCTTTCGCCCGAACAACCCGTTTCCGCCGCGTGCGAACTTATGGCAAAGTACAAAATCAGCGGCGTTCCCATTACAGAGGGCGGAAAACTCGTAGGAATACTCACCAACCGCGATTTAAGGTTCGAAACGGATTTCAACCAGCCTATTGCCGCGGTTATGACAAAGGATAATCTCGTAACCGCGCCCGTCGGCACTTCGCTCGAAGAGGCGCAGAAAATACTCGGCAAACACAGAATAGAAAAATTGCCCATAGTCGATAAAAACGGCAAACTCAAAGGACTCATCACCATAAAGGATATTGAAAAATCCATACAGTATCCCAACAGCGCAAGAGACGCGAAGGGCAGACTGCTTACCGCGGCGGCAATCGGCGGTTCGGCAGACGTGCTCGAAAGGGTTGCCGCGCTCGTAAATTCCAAAGTCGATATGGTAGTGCTCGATTCGGCGCACGGACATTCAAAGGGAATTGTGGACGCGGTTGCGAAAGTTAAAAAAGCATATCCCAATCTTCCGCTCGTTGCGGGTAACGTAGTTACGGCGGACGCCACGCGCGACTTAATCGAAGCGGGCGCGGACGTAGTCAAAGTTGGCATAGGACCGGGTTCTATTTGCACGACGCGCGTTGTCGCGGGCATAGGTATGCCTCAGCTTACGGCGGTTATGGACTGCGCGGAGCAGGCGGACAAGCTCGGTAAACGCATTATAGCGGACGGCGGCATCAAATATTCGGGCGACATAGTAAAGGCGCTCGGCGCGGGCGCAAGCGCGGTTATGATAGGTTCGCTCTTTGCAGGCACGGCGGAGTCGCCCGGCGAGCTTGAAATTTATCAGGGCAGAAGTTTCAAATCCTACCGCGGAATGGGTTCGCTCCCCGCAATGGCGAAGGGCAGTAAGGACAGATATTTCCAGGCGGACGCGAAGAAATTCGTTCCCGAAGGCGTGGAGGGCAGAGTTCCCTACCGCGGAGTTCTTTCGGATATAATCTTCCAGCTTATGGGCGGACTGCGCGCGGGTATGGGTTACACCGGTTGCGGCACGATAGAAAAGCTCCGCGCTGACGCGAAATTCGTTAAAATCACTTCGGCTTCGTTAATCGAATCGCACCCCCACGATATTTCGATAACTAAGGAAGCGCCCAACTACTCGCCCAAAAACTGATTTTACTTAAAACTACGGATAAAGGATTAGATATGGAACATCAGAAAGTTTTGGTTCTCGACTTCGGCGGACAGTACAATCAGCTTATTGCAAGACGCGTGAGAGAGCAGGGAGTTTACTGCGAAGTCAAATCGTATAAAACGCCTATCGAAGAAATACGTAAAATTGCGCCCAAGGGAATTATATTCACGGGCGGACCCAATTCCGTCTATCTCGACGATTCGCCGAGAATGGACAAGGAAATCTTCGAGTTGGGCATACCCATTCTCGGCATATGTTACGGCGCGCAGTTTATGGTTTACGGACTGGGCGGCAAAATAGAAAAAGCAAACGAAACAGCCGCCGCGGAGTTCGGCAGAACGGATTGCGAATTCGATACGCAATCGCTTCTCTTTAAAGGTTTAAAAGAAAAGTCCGTCGTGTGGATGAGCCATAACGACCATATAGCGACTCTTCCCGAAGGTTTCCGCGCGGTAGGACGCAGCGCTAAATGTCCTTACGGCGCTATCGAAAACCCTCAAAAGAAATTTTACGCAACGCAATTCCATCCCGAAGTCAATCATACCGAACAGGGTTTTGAAATGCTCGGAAACTTCCTCTACAACGTTTGCGGCTGCAACGGCGACTGGACTATGGAAGAATATGCGCAGACGGCTGTCCGCGCTATCCGCGAAAATGTCGGCAAAGGTAAAGCTCTGCTCGCTCTGTCGGGCGGCGTTGACAGTTCTGTTGCATGCAAACTGCTTGCAGACGCGATAGGAAGCCAGCTTACGTGCATTTTCGTAGACCACGGACTTATGCGAAAGAACGAGGGCGACGAAGTGGAAGAAGCGTTTGCGGGAAGCGGAGTCAACTTCGTGCGCGTCAATGCGGGCGAACGCTTTCTTTCGAAATTAAAGGGAGTAACCGAACCCGAACGCAAGCGCAAAATTATCGGCGAGGAATTTATCCGCGTATTCGAAGAAGAAGCTAAGAAAATAGGTAAGGTAGATTATCTCGTTCAGGGTACGATTTATCCCGACGTAATAGAATCGGGACTCGGCGACGCGGCGGTAATCAAATCCCACCACAACGTAGGCGGATTGCCCGACTACGTTGATTTCAAGGAAATTATCGAGCCTTTGAGAATGCTTTTCAAAGACGAGGTGCGCGCGCTCGGCACGGCTATCGGACTTGACGACAAACTTGTATGGCGTCAGCCTTTCCCCGGACCGGGACTCGCAATAAGAATTATCGGCGAAATCACGCCCGAAAAAGTTGCTATTCTGCAAGACGCGGACGCGATATTCCGCGAGGAAATTGCAAACGCTCATCTCGACAGAGATATAAACCAGTACTTTGCCGTGCTTACGGATATGCGTTCAGTGGGCGTAATGGGCGACGGAAGAACTTACGACTACACGCTTGCACTTCGCGGCGTTTCGACTTCGGATTTTATGACGGCGGATTTTTCAAGAATTCCGTACGACGTATTGGAGAATATTTCCAACAGAATTGTCAACGAAGTCAAATGTATTAACAGAATAGTTTACGATATTACTTCCAAACCCCCCGCAACCATAGAGTGGGAATAAAACCGTTAAAAGTTAATATAAAAGGTAAAAAACCGCCGAGGAGCGCTTAACGCGCCTCGGCGGAAAATTTTTTATTCTGACTATTTTTTCATTCTGTTTAATACTGAAGTAAGGGGCATAAACAAAGTTCCCACGGTGACAGCCGTACACACGGTTTGCGGAAGCATTGCCGTAAACGAAGCGTAAAAGTACGCAAGCGCGGACAGTTTTGAAAAACCGTAAAACAGCGGGGTTATGACGTCGTCGAGAAGAGTAAAACAAACCGTGCAAAGGCAAGCGACGCCCGTAAGCATAATTATTTTCAAATATCCGCCGCACCGTCTGCCCCGCCTGTTCAGAAAAAACAGCGCGTTGAACGCAATATCTCCGACGATGCAAATAATACAAAGCACAATTAAAAACACGTTGACGGTTAATTTGTATAACTTCGAAATTTTAATTAAATCCAAAGCAAAACAGACAGCGCAAAGCGAAGCCGCCGCTAAGAGAATGAAGTTTACAGCTACCGCAAAACCTGCGGGACAACCGTCGTAGACGTTTTGTTTTATTTTTCCCAACCCGCCGAAAACAGCGGCGAGCGCGGGGTAGTAGATGAGATACAGCGCAAGCGCGGAGGGAGAGAACGGGTAAATAAAGCACCGCAAAAGCGAAAACGCCACGGCGCACAGCACGCCGTTTCTTATACCGAACACGTATGAGAAGCATATTAAAACGAGCGTGACTATTTCAACGCCCGTGACGAACGAAAAAACATACTGTCCGCCGAGCAAAAGCGCGCAGGTTACGGCTATATAAGCCGCCTCTTTCGCGGGCGGTATTTTTTTGGGTCCAAGCTCCCGCACTTTAAATTACCAGCTCATACTTGTAAATTCATATACAAGCGCATAGGTATGTCCCTCAACGCAGGGCAAACCGGAAACCCCGTACGAAGATTTGTAAAGAGTAACGCCGTTATAGTTGAAAGTAGATTCGTCCGTGGAATAGATTGTGCCGTCAAGGGAAGTAAGCGTTGTGTAAACCGCCCAGTCGTAACCCGAATAGGAGTTTGCGGTAGAGCTTACAGTTTTAGACGAAACGCCGAGTACGGAAGTAATGTAGTAACCGTAGTCGTCGTCGCTGCCTTCGAACGCGAGCGCGCCGTCTTCTTTGAGCGCGTCCATATAATCTTTCATCGAGGAAGTATCTGAGATTTCCAGAACTTCCGCCGAAGCCGTGAAAGCATAGCTAATCGAATAGCCTTGTTCTATTCCGTTGTTTTCGCCGCTCTGTCCGCGGTTGTCGCTCTTTACGCAGCCTGCAAGGACTGTGAACGCCGCGGCGCAAATTAACGCCGCAACCGCCGCCGATAATTTTTTCATAAGTTGCTCCTTTAAACTTTCGTTATGATAGCAATTCAAATATTTTTTGTCAAGTAAAAAGGGTTTGACTTTGTTCGGCATATAAAATATAATTAAACGTAAGATTATGAAAAACAATGTTAAATTTCTTGCGGCTGATATTGCCGAATGCGCGCTCTTCGTCGTTTTAATGGTAGCCGCAACGTATGTGCAGATTCCCTTTCCGTTGGTTCCGCTCACGTTCCAGACGGTAATTTCCGTGCTTGCGGGACTTCTGCTCGGTTGGAAAAAAGGCGCGGCGAGTATGGCGGTATATTGCTTTATGGGACTTGTCGGTTTGCCCGTGTTTACCGCGGGCGGGGGCATAGCCTACGTTTTAAAACCCTCTTTCGGCTATATTATCGGTTTCATTGCCGCGGCGGCTGTCGGCGGCGCAATAGCGGGCGGAGAAAAGGCGTCAGTAAAGCGTTACATAAGAGCCGCGTTGGCGGCGTTTATTGCGGATTACGTCATAGGTATTCCGTACTGCATTATCTGCGCAAAACTTCTCGGCGTAGAAAATCTTACAAAACTTCTCATAACGGGCAATCTCATATATATGCCCAAGGATGCGGCGCTGAGCGTGCTTGCGGCGTTTCTTGCAAAGTCGGTTGCGCCCGTTATACGCAAAAACAAGAGCAAATTAAGCCGTTCTTAACAACACTTTTAATTGCGGCATATAATTTACGGTATGCAAAAAACGCTGTCCGTAATAAATCTCGGTTCAATCCGCAAAAACGCGCTTAAAATCAAAAGCGGTTTAAAGTCATCTTCGTTTTTTGCCGTGGTGAAGGCAGACGCCTACGGTCACGGTGCGGAAGAAGTTTCAAGGTATATAGAGGATATAGCAGACGGTTTCTGCGTGGCGATTGTCGAAGAGGGGATTTGCCTTCGAACGGCGGGAATAACCAAACCGATACTCGTTCTTACGCCGCCGCTCGACGGATACGACGTTGAGCGCGCAAGGGCGTATGGCTTGACTGCAACCGTAAACTCGGTTGAAACGGCTAAACTTGTCGGCGGATTGCCTTGCCATATTAAAGTAAACACGGGTATGAACCGCCACGGCTGTAACATAAACGAACTCCCCGCAGTCTTGAAAAGTTTACCTTCCGAAAGCGTAGAGGGGGTATATTCGCACCTGTTCGCGCCGCAGTCGGACGGGGCAAGTTTTGCCCAGCTCGAACTTTTTTCAAAGGCTTCGCGTATTGTCAAAACTTTCAGTCCCAAAGCTAAGGCTCATCTTTCCGCAAGCGGAGGTTTTTTGCGCGGCGGTAAGTTTTTGGCGGACGGCGTGCGTTGCGGCATACTTCTGTACGGCTATGCGCCTTCGGGATTCTCTGCGGAAGGTTTTTTGCCCGCAATGAAAGTTTACGCAAGGCGCACACAGCAAACGCGGTTTATAGGCGGGGGAGTGGGTTACAACTTCGCAAACGAAAATTACGGCGTCATTTCGACTTACCGTTGCGGCTATGCGGACGGATTTTTCAGGGGCGTGCCGCTCGGCGAAAAAACTCTTTGTATGGACTCTTTCGTCGCAAAGGATAAGGGCGAACTTGCCTTGGTGTTCGACGACGCCGAAAAATACGCGAAAAAACTCGGTACGATATCGTACGAAGCATTGACGTGCGTTACACGCCGTTCGGAAAGGGTATATGAACGATAAAAAAAGCGTGAGGCAAAAACTTAAAATCAAGCGCAGGTACTTTACGGAATATAGGCGCAAAGTCGCGGACGAAGAGAATTTTTTTAACTTTATGAACGCCTATTCGGGTTACGGAAGTTTTTTTATTTACAACTCGTTCTCGGACGAAGCCGATACGAAGAAGATAATAAAAGAGCTTTTAAATGCGGGCAAGAGGGTATATCTGCCGCGTATTGAAAACGGAAAAATGTTCGCCGTGCCGTACGGCAAAACGTTTACGGGCGCGTTCGGCATAGAAGAACCCGTGGGACAACCTTTCGACGGGGAAATAGAAGTCACGGTAATACCCTTGCTTGCCGTCAACGGGCGGGGGTTCAGAATAGGCTACGGCAAAGGATTTTACGACGCTTATCTCAAAAATACCAAAACAATAAAAGTGGGTTTGGGATATTCGTTTCAGCTCGAAGACTTTAAAGAGGACGAATGGGACGTGCCTATCGATACGTTCGTATGCGAAAAGGGGATTTATAATTATGAAATTCACGCGTGAACAGAACGCAAAGCGCGTATGGCTTGAATTTAAAGATTTACTTACGGGCACTGCGTTTCCTATAATTTTACAGCTTATACTCAGCGCGTCGATTATTCTGTTCGCCGACTATACGGAAGAAATCGCGCTTTCCGTAGCCGCGCTTCTGTTCGGCGAATTTCTGCTGAACGGAGCGTACGCAGTATTCGGCAGACAGAACGGCATAACGGCTTACAGGCATACTGTTCAGGGCGAAAAAAAGCGCAGTCTGCAACCCGACGACGTCGCCGCACGGTTTAAAACGGGCGAATACGCCGTTTGGAAAGGAATAGTTATAGGCTTTATAAGCGTAGTTCCGTTTGCTGTCTTTCAGTTTGTAAACTGCCTTGCGCCGAATACGTTCTGCGAATTTTTATTACAGTACGCTTTCGGTTGGGCGGTATTTCCCTTCAGGTTAATAGGACAGGCTGCGGGCGAACTTTCGCAATGGCTCAATTTTGTTTGGCTCATAATTCCCGTCGGCGTGCATACGGGCGCGTACGTATGGGGAGCGGCTGTCGA
>CAMXOH010000048.1 GCA_947245485.1 uncultured Clostridia bacterium
CCTGACTGTCTTCGTAATTGCGAAGTTCGATTGAACCGCTTACCGCAACTTTATTGCCCTTTTTGGCGTAACGCGAAACATTTTCGCCGAGTCCGCGCCAAGCGACTATATTGAAGAAATCTGTCTTTCTCTCGCCGTCGGAGGAACCGTAGTTCCTGTTTACGGCAATAGAAAAACGGCAGAGCGACACGCCCGAAGTGGTTTCGGAAAGCTCGGGGTCGCGCGTTAAATTACCAATTAAAAATACTTTGTTCATATTCTGTTCCTTAATCTTTTGCGGTAACGACTATTCTTAAAACTTCGGTTGCAAGGCCTGCCTGTCTGTCAAGCTCTTTAACTACCGAACCTTCCGCTTCGAAAGTCATAAGCACGTAGTAGCCGTCGTTCTTGTAATTGATGGGATACGCAAGTTTCTTTGCGCCCCACTTGTCAGTGGAAACGACGTTACCGTTTGCCGCGGTAACTACGCCTTCGAACTTTTTGACGAACGCTTCCTTCTCTTCGTCGGAAATCGCGTTGTCCAAAACGTAAAGCATTTCGTAAGTTTTCATAATTTCACCTCCCGGACTTAATCGGCATACCACCCACGGTATGCAAGGTTATTAAATTTTACAATAATTTAACTTGTTTGTCAATCGTTTTGCTTTTATAAAAAAAATTTAAGAGTGCCGCGCTTACAGATAACGGTATTTTTTACGCATAGCGATAAAGAAGATTACGGCTAAAACGAAAGCCACGGTTTCGGTAGCGAAAATCGCCCACCATATGCCGTCCACGTCGAACAAGAGCGGCAGAATGAATACGAAAGTTATCTGGAATACGCACGCCCTTAAAAACGACAGGACGGCGGAAACGAGTCCGTTGTTCAGCGCAGTGAAGAAACCCGATGAATAAATATTTATACCCGAAAAAATGAACGCAAACGAAATAATGCGGAACGCATAAACGGTTAAATCGAACAGCTCTTCATCGTAACCCACGAACAGTTTTGCAAGCGGAACCGCAAGCGCCTGCGCGAGAGCAGACAAAACAACGCCCGCAATGCCTAAAATAAGCATACTCTTTTTGAACACGTTTTTAAGCTCCGTATTGTTTTCCGCGCCGTAGTTGTAGCCGATTATAGGCGCGCTTCCTATTGTGAAGCCTATTTCTATCGCAATGAATATGAACTGAACGTACATAACCACGCCGTACGAAGATACTCCGTTTTCTCCGAGATATTTCATAAGCTGCATATTGTAAAGAATGCTCACTATCGACGCGGCGACATTCGTCAACAGTTCCGACGAGCCGTTTCCGCAGGCTTGAAGCAGCGGTTTAAACTGTAATTTGGTCTTTGTAAGTTTTAAAAGACTTCCGTTTTTCCTCAAAAAATAGATTAAAGGAATTGTTCCGCCGACAGCCTGCCCCACTCCCGTGGCAACCGCCGCGCCGACTACGCCCCATTTTAAAACCGCTATAAACAGCGCGTCCAATAAAAAGTTCGTACACCCTGCCGCAAGCGTGACGAAAAGTCCGAGTTTGGGTTTTTCCGCCGCGGCAAGAAAACTTTGGAATATGTTTTGCAGCATAAAAAATGTTGTAAAACCTATTATAATTCTGCCGTACAGCACGCAGTACTCTATCATATCTTCGGTTGCGCCGAAAAGATAGGCTACGGGGCGGACGGCGCACATACCGACGGCTGTAAGCACGGCGCCGAGTATGACGGCGAAAATAATAACCATAGTAAATGTTTTATTCGCCTTTTCCCT
Source organism: uncultured Clostridia bacterium (assembly GCA_947245485.1). GTDB lineage: Bacteria > Bacillota > Clostridia > Christensenellales > Borkfalkiaceae > Coproplasma. The sequence continues at coordinate 1,755 of CAMXOH010000048.1, forward strand.
GTCGTTTTCGCCTATTATTTTGGAAACGAGCGCAGTGCCGCCCGTACCGAGCATAAAACCCGTTCCTCCCAAAATCATTATAAAAGGGTAAATGAGGTTTATCGCAGCGAAAGGAGTTTTACCGACGAAGTTTGAAACGAACAAGCCGTCCGCAACCACGTATACCGAGGAAAGAACCATCATAAGAATCGACGGTCCCACAAAGCGGAAAAGTTTTTTATAAGTGAAATGTTCTGAAATTTGTACTGTCATTGTCTTAAACTCTCGAAATAACCGTCAATTATTAGTGCAACGGCGGGCACTATTTTTTCAACTTCCAGATGCGTTGTGTTTATGCACAGTTCGTATGCGGATTTATCGCCCCAAGCATAGGATGAATATAAGCCGTGAACGGAACGTCTGCCCCTGTCTATGCTTTTGATTTGTTTTTCTATTTCTTTATCCGTAAGGACTTTACCGTCCGTCATTCTGCTTTTACAGCGCGCGATTTTTGCCGAAAGTTCCGCATAAACGAATATTTTAAACGGCGAAAACTCCGCAAGCGCCGCGTCCGCCCCTCTGCCGACGAAAAGGCAATCGCCCTTGTTTGCAAACTCTTTTATTATTTTGTGCTGTTTTGCAATGAGCATTGCCGAATTGCTTGCCGCCGATATGCGCGAAAACGAATTTGCATACGACGCGGCGCAGGGTGCGACGCCGCGTTCGAGCTTTCCGTCCACGTAGTCCTTGCCGAGATTTGTCTGTCTGCATAAAGTTTCCGCTATTTCGCTGTCGAAATAGTTTATACCGAGATAGTCTGCAAGTCTTTTGCCAAGCTCCCTTCCGCCGCTACCGAATTCGCGTCCGAGCGTAATAATTTTTCTCATATTTATCTCCTCAACTATAAAAAATGCGCGCCTGATTATTTTCAATAACCGAGCGCACCCGACATCTTATCCGACAAACTTTTATTAAAAGCGCGGCACTGCGGTGCCGCCGTCCTCCGATGACTTTTTATTTAATTTTAATTATTTTTCCCTCTTTGGAAATGTATTATATATTTAAGACTGGCAAGTGTCAAGCAAAATTTCGCAAAAAATTATAAAGTGCGCGGGCAAACCGTTTGATTTGCCCGCGCGCAGTGCGTTATTATATTTTTTTAAACTTTCAAGAACCGTTACCCGTTAAGCGGCATATTTCCGAGCATATCCGAAATGGCTATTACCGCGTCGAGCAATTCGCGCAAAGTCAAGTCGCCTATAATCTCGCTGTGCGGCTGTCCGTTTGCCGTCCAATTAAGTCTCTTTTCAAGGTTTTCGCCCATATCCACTATTCCCGCTTCGTCAAGTTCGCGCATCGTGGAATTCTGGATATTCGCGCTCACGTTGGTAATCATCGTAGTAAGTCCGTTTACAGAGAACGCAGTTTCGCTTCCTCCCGAATACAGTAACAGTTTCCACATCGCGTTCGCCGCGCCGTAGGTGTAATACTCGCCGCTTCCCAGAGCGCTCAATTTACCCGCGTCATCCGCGCCGGAATTGACAAGCGTGTATTTATCTTTTTCCGCGTCGTACGTATAATAGAGGAACGCGCTGTCGAAAAGAATTTTACCCTCGCCCGCGGTATAGAGCGTTTGCCCAGCCGAATTCAATTCGTCAAACTGCCCGACGCTGAGTTTACCAGTTGTGCTTGCAAGCGAATAGCCGACGTCCGAATAAACGTAGTAAACCACCCCCGCCGAATACTGCGTAGCCTCGCGAACGTCGTTGACGGCAAGATAAATTTCAACCTTTTCGCCCGAAGCGTCTTTGGACGAACTGTAAATATTTTCCGCGTAAAGCTCGTTTACGGAAAGTTTCGATATATCTCCTGCAAGGCTTGAAATCGTCGAACCGCTTATTGCTTTAAGGAATATATTTCCCTCGTCGACTTCCATCAGTTCTCCGATAGTCAAATCGTTCGTAATTCCGCTGACACGCTCGTTAACCTGATTGATTTTAGTGCCCTGCACTTCCTGCGCCTGCCCGTCGAATTCGATAAACACTTTGGTTATAACGCCGTCCGTACAGACTATATAGCAGTCGCGCACGCCCCCGCCTATTTCGTGTAAAGTACCGCTGTGCGTGTAATATTCGCCGACGGCGAAGCCATCGCCCGCCTTAATATCGGTGACGCCGTACGCCATATACGCAAGTACGGTTTCAGAAGCGCCGCCCGCGCCGTAAGTTATTTCGATAAAGTCGTTCAGCGCCAAATCGTTTACGGCGTTGCCGACTTCGCTGATTTTATATTCTCCGAGTTTACTCATAAGTTTATCCGTCGGGGAAATATTAACAACGTCTTTGATTTTTAAAGTGGCGGTAAGTCTGTTTACCTGCTTTGCAACGTTGGAAACAGAAGTCTTTTGAACGGAAACGTATTCGCCGTCCTCATAGAAGCAAATATCGCTAACCTCCGCGCCCTCGTTAAAAATGTAACACTTCTTTGTGCTTCCGTCCTCGAAATTGAAAACGCCCGTATACGAATAACCGTCGCCCTGTTCCGCAGTAATATCCGAAACGCTGTATGCAAGGAAAATCATAATGGTATTATAATTGCCTTCCACGGGAGCGTTAACGTGGATTATATCCGAAACCGTGAGTTCGTCCATTAAATTTTCCGTGCGTTCGCTTACGTCTTGAATGGTAGTTCCCGCAATTTCCACGCGGCTGCCGTCTGCGTCGGTGTAATATGCCGCGCTTATCTTTGCCGCGCCGTTTTCGGAAACTTCCGTTTCGAGACGGCAGGGAACTTTTTCGCCTTCGGAAAGGCTGTACATACCCGTATATTCGCCGCCGCTGTTTTTAAGCTCCGTTATGCCGTAAGCAAAGTATACCAGAAGTTTATTGGAAGGGTCTACCTCTACGAAGTCGGGAACGGTCAAGCCGTTCAGAATATCGTTGAAGTTGACTCCGCCGTTCACCAAATCGCCTACCGTGACTTCGCCGAGAATTTTATTTGATAACTCGTCGTCTGCTCCCGCCAAATCCACGACTTTCTTTTCGTATAGCGCGTCGAGCGCGTCCCCCTCCGCAAAAGCGCGCAAGGTTACGGGGTTGCCGTCCCCGTCATAGAGAATGGTTTTCATTATGACGTTATCCGCAAAATCGCCGCCCATAAACTTTTCGAGAAGGGAAGCGGGTTGTAAATCCATTACGACGTCCTGCATATACGCGCCGAGCGCGGAGAACTCAACCTGCTTCAATTCGTCCATATCCAGCTCCACGTATTGGGAGAGTATTCCGTCTATGGAGTCTGTGAGTTTGCTTGCGATGGGGAGCAGATTTTCTATTTCGCCCAAAGTGAGCGACGAAGTGTTTTTCGAAAGCTCGGTTATTTTTTTAAAGAGTTCGAGCGCGTTTTTAACGCCGCCGTTTTCGCTGTCGGCGTTTATGTATATGTAGTTTCCGTCGCCGTCCTTATTGGCGGAAATTTTATCGAGCTTGTAATTGAGTGCAAAGAATACCCCGCCTGCGACTGCGCCGACAAGCACGATTATGCCGAACAGAAAGCCGAGAAAAAAGGCGAGAATAGAGGGCATTCCCCTGCGTCTTGTATTGTTTTCCATATTATTACCCCGCGCCTGACGGCGCATTTTAAACGTGCGCCGTTAGGCGCGGTTTTTTACATTATATATTATAGGCGGTTAAAAATCAACAGTTTGCGCTTCATTGCAAAATGCAAATAATTCCTCTTGCGTCAGCGCGGTATTGCTTATAAGTCTTGCGCGGTGAACCTCGAAACCGCGCGTTTTATGAGAACGTTCTTTTTATTGAGAGAACCGTCGAGCGCGCATTCTTCCAAAAGAAATTGAAGCGCATCTCCCGTCTTTGCCGCTGGAACGCCCGCCGCAATCAGTTCGTCGCCGCGTACGGCAAGCTGTTTTAAATTCAAAGGCGCGCCCTCTTCAACCATACGTTTGTATATTCCCCGCCACTTTGTAACGCAAGGCGCTTCCGTCGTTATATCGCGGCAAGCGGTAAAGTCAGCCTGTTTCAAAAGCAAAAGTTCTTTGAAAATGCTTGCGTTTCTTACGATGAGCTTACGTATTTTACTTTCTCTTGCGTCGCCGCGCAAATCGTACATATGCAGAGCAATTAATTTAACCGTCTCGTTTTTGAGTTTTGCGGACGTTTTCAGGCGGGAGCATATATTTTCGGATATTCTCGCTCCCTCGACTTCGTGTCCGTAATAGTTTCCGTTACGTTCCATACAGTACGGTTTGCCAACGTCGTGCAAAAGCGCGGCAAAGCGTATGCTTCTTTCTGCGTATTTAACCGCACGCAAGCTGTGTTCCAAGACGTCGTGGCTGTGAAATCTTTCGTTCTGCTTCATTCCCTTTCCGAGAGCGAGTTCAGGAAGAATTACGGCGAGCACGCCGGTTTCTTCAAGAATTTTAAGTCCCGTATAGTGCGCGTCCTTCACACCGTATCTTTCGTCCGCGTGAAGTATTGCGTTAAGTTCCGCCCATATCCGTTCCGCGGAAACGTCGGCAATGAGCCGCGCGTTGTTCTTTGCGCCCCATAAACAATCTTCGTCGGGCGTAAATCCCGTTTGCGCCGCAAGCCTCGCAAGGCGCATAAGACGCAATCCGTCTTCGCCGAAAACTTTTTCGGAAGGAGCAACCGTAGTAATTCTCTTATTCTCTATATCTTCGATACCGCCGAGAACGTCTTCAAATTTTTCCGCCTTAATATCGTAATAAACCGCATTGCACTTAAAATCGCGTCTGAGCGCGTCGAGCGAAATATCCCGCGTGAAAAATGACTTTACGGGGGTGTGCACGCCGCGCACGTATTCGTCCGAACGGAAACTTGCAAACTCGTATTCCTCCCCGCCGAGCGAAAGTTTAACCGTGCCCGTGTTTTTATAAACCGCACCGACGCGCGCGCCGCACCGTTTTGCAACCTCGCAGAACAATTCCGCCGAAGCGGGCGCGCATATATCTATATCCGTGCTTTCGGATTTCAGCCCCGCGAGAAAATCGCGCACGCTTCCGCCCACCGCGTACAGCGGAAAGGCGCAGGCTTCGGCAAGAATATGAAGTTTTTCCGATACGGGCATTTTCATAGATAATTATATTATAGCAAGAATTTAAAATAATTGCAATAATCGAATATTTGGTATATAATATTTAAGGAATTTTTCTTACCGCCGAAGGAATTAGCGAGAATGCACCATATAATCGTAAAAGAGGACAACCTCAAAAAAAAGAAAAATCTTAAAAAGTTCAACGCCGTGCTAAAAATTTTCGACGCCGCAGGTTTAGGGTACGAAATACACAAAACTAACCGCAAAGGTATGGCTACGGAAATCTGCTCGCAAATAACGCAGGTTGCGGGAAATTCCGTAATCGTTATGGGCGGCGACGGAATGTTGCACGACGTTTTAAACGGGTTCGTTCGATTCGACGGCAATTTTATGGGACTTATTCCTTTCGGCACGGGAAACGATTTCGCGGCTTCGGCGGGCATTCCCAAAAACGTGAAAAAAGCCGCAGAAATTATTATTGCGAACAAACCGCAACCCATTGACTTTATTCAGCTTTCGTCGGGACTCCGCTCTATTAACGCCGTAGGAATGGGTATGGACGTAGACGTTTTAAAACACGCCTATTCGGGTAAGAACAATAAAAGGTCTAAATATCTGCTATCTTTAATCGTGTGTCTAGCAAGATTTAAAAGCTATAATTTTACGCTTAGATACAACGGCAAAGAAAGCAGTCATTACGGTTTCATAGCGGGCGTGGGCAACGGCAGACAAATCGGCGGAGGAATAAAACTTTTCCCCGACGCGGACATAGGCGACGGCGAACTCGATTTGCTCGTAGCGGACTATATTTCAAAGCCAGCCATAATAGGCGCGTTTATGAAATTGATGCGCGGCAAAGTCAATAAAGTAAAACAAATAACGGTTGCGAGAACAAAGTGCGTGGAATTTGTTACGCACGGCGAAAACTATACGATACAGGCGGACGGCGAACTTTACGACAATATGCCGCTGACGGCTAAAATTTCAGACGAAAAACTGAATTTTTACAGATAAACACAGCGATTTAACGAAAATTACACCTTTTGAAAGTAAACCATATATAGATGAGAATAAACAAATATTACAGGCAGATAATCGACGGCGTTCCCACCGCGGTTATTGTAGCCGATAAAAACTTAAAAGCGGTATTTACGAACACCGCGTTCAGGACGCTGTTCCCTTCCGGCAAGACCGAGGGTACGCTCGGAACGGTTACTTGTTGCGCCGCGCCCAATAAGAACTGCGGTAGCGACGAATGCCGCGGATGTCCGCTTTACGACGCTTTCGAGAGCGCGTTGCTGTCAAACAGGCAGGTAAACAGAAGAGTGTTCCAGAAAGTCAGGACGGACGGCATTGCGCGCGACGTGTCATACTCCCTTACCGTTTCGCCGCTCGGCGGCGGACTTTGCATGGGCACCATAGACGACGCTTACGAGCTTGAAATCGCACAGGAATTGCAGACGGCGAAAAGCATACAGCAACGCCTTTTGCCCGCGGGTAATTGGGCGGGCGGGAAGCGGTACTCCTATATGTACATTCCCTGCCGCGATATAGGCGGAGATTTGCCCGACGTGTTCACGGTAGGAAATTCCGCCTGCGGCGTAATCGCCGACGTTTCCGGCAAGGGAATTTCCGCGGGTATGCTTTCGGCTTTCGTAAAAGCGGCGTACGACAAAACGGCTTATTCGCCCGCAAAGGCTATAAGCAACCTAAACGCGAAATTCGCAGAACTCAACCTCGACGAAAAAAATTACGTCACCGTCGCCGCGGTGCGCATAGACAGCCAAAGCATTACGTACTCTATGGCGGGACATAACGTACCCATTCTTTTAAAGACGGGTACCGGCATTACGCGCATTATGCTTAACTCACCTCCCGTTTCAAATTGGTTCGAAAACCCCTCTTACTATGAGGACATAATCCCTTACGCCAAAGGCGATATTCTCGTTCTTCTTACCGACGGCGTCACCGAATGCAAAAACTCGCGCGGGGAAATGTTCGGCGCGGACGGCGCGATTAAAACTCTGTCCGTATCGCGCACGGCGGAAGAATTTATAAAGCGGCTTGAAGATAACCTTAAAAACTTCTGCGGCGATTTGAACGACGATATTACCGCTATTGCTTTCGATTTGTAATACTTTTTATAAAAATTAAAGACGGCTTACGCCGTCTTTATTTTATGTTTATAATTGCTGTTATTCCGTAGGGCGCGCACACTGACGTACGCAACCGAGGAAAACGCAAATTCGACGCAGTATTGCGACGCTTATGCGAATTTCAATTATGCGAAGAAGCCTACGTAAGGATACGAAGCCGCTGTATTCGCAACCGTTATAATCGTGAACAGCAGAGTGTTTACGATTACGCCGAGCCATACGTTGCCCGTTCTTTCGTAAAGTCTTCTCGACAGTATCGTCGCCACGACAAGTACGGGAATAATCGGGAAGAGCACGATATAATTGAGGTTCATATCGGGTTGCCACATTACGCCCGTCGAACGGAACGTGCCGTACTGTATAACTATTACAAGGAAGATTCCGAATACGTTGAACAGAGAGTTAATCGCAATGGTTGCAACTTCGGGAAGGTTCTTGGTTCTGTATCCCTGATTGAGTATGCCGTTGCACGCATAGAATATGAAGAATATGAGCGAGTAACGAAGCATTGTGGGAAGCATAACTTCGATTTCGAATACCTTGACGTCGAGCGTCCATAAACGGAAGTCAACGTGCCAGATTCCCCAGTTTGCGAACACTATCGCGTAGAGAAGCGCAACGATAACCGCGCCGAGAAGAACGGTCTTTAAGAAACTTGCGACTCCTCCCTCTATTTTAGCTACGCCGAGAGGATGCTCGTCGTGAACTGCGTATTCCGCGCCGTATTTAACTCTGTTTATAATATGGTTTACAAGCCAAGCAACTCCCGTTGCGAGAAGCGCGAACAGTCCGCACATCGCCGCCCACGTAGCTACCCAACCGGTAGTGTCCTGAGGGAAGTAAGTATTCTGAACGGTAAACAGTTTACCGAAGCCGTTGAGCCAGCCGTCGCTTGAACGGAGCCAATAAATCGAGAAGCCGCTGAACAGCGTGCATATTATGCCGAGAATCCAATAAGTGATATTTTTTCTAACGCCCGAGAGTGCGGGTGCGTTGTCCGCGGACGCAAGGAGCGAGCCTACCGCATATTTGCGGGTTGCGCCCTTTACGTTTGCGACTACCGTCGCGCCGTTTTCGCCGCCTTCAACCGCCATAGCGGAGTTTTCGAGTTCGGGAAGCATTGCCGCGCCGAGTTCTTCCGCCTGCTTTCTGCGGAGATTTGCGAAGAATGGAATGGAAAGAAGCAAATCAGCGACGGGAAGAACGAGAGCGAAGAAACCTACAAGTCCGAGGAAAGAAAACGCCTCTTTAACCCACCAGATTTGTCCGCCTTCGGCTATGTAATTATATCCGTCTGGAGTGCCGAACGCAGTATAGAAGAAATTGGATACGTATTTCGCGCTTTCAACCGAGAAGTGATTTACGGGGTGAATTTCATCCGCTTCGTAAACTACGCGGAAGGGCGAAGCCGCCGCTTTTCCGCCTTCTATGTTCGTTACCGCGCCGCCGATATAGATACCGCCGTTTTCTATGTTAATGCTGTCCGCCGCATTGCCGTAGCCTGTTACGCCTACGAAAGACGCCGCCGCTTTACTGTGAAGGTACTGACGGCTTATCGAAGGAGTTCCGTCCGCAAGCTGGCTCTGGAAGAAGAACTCGTCGTCCTTACCCTTTAACAAACCCACCGAAACGTCGCTGCCTGCGCCCATAAACGAGCTCCAACCCTGAGCAAGTCCCGCCGATACAAGTCCCATATTCTTTCCTGTGGGTTTACCGTTTGCGCCGACGAGTTTATCCGCGCCGAGATATGCGTCGTTCATAAGCACCGTACAGGTAGTATAACCGCCCATAGAGTGACCGGAAACGCCTATTTTGGAAACGTCTACTTCGGGCATACACGCAAGATACTGTATCGCTTCGTAGAGTCCCGACGTATTCATCATCGCGGAAGTGTTGGTAGTAGGCTCGTTATTTCCGTGTCCGCCTCTGTCGATTGTAAGAACGATAAATCCGCGGCGCGCAAGCTCTATTGCATTCTGTAATTGAAGCTCGCGGTTGTTGAGATAACCGTGCGTGAGAGCGACTGCGGGAAGTTTGTGTTCCGCGCTTGCCTTGTTTGGTACGAATAAAATACCGCTTGCAACCGTGCCTTTTAAACTAAGCTCGTCGCCGTATTTGTTTTTTACGGTTGCTTCATACTTTGCGTCTCTCAAATCCGTCGTTTTGACGGTAAAGCCTGCGCTTTGAGTTATCGACGCGCAGAAACTCGATACCAATATGAGTACGAGCGCAGCCAATAAAACGATGAGAGAAAGTTTGTGCTTCTTAAAATAATTTTTCATCATTTTCTCCTTTATTTTTATTTTACTCTTTGACAGAGCAGAAGCCGTTAAATGTTTTTCCGTTGCATTTTGCAACGGAAAGCGGGTACCCGCTTTTTTAAATTTTAATTTTTATTTACTGCAAACGCGCCTGACGCACGGCTTTTTCCCAACCGCTCAATCGTCTTTCGCGTTTTTTCTCGTCCATATTCGGTAAGAACACGCACTCGATTTTTACATTCTTTCTTATATCGTCGATATCTTTCCAATATCCCGTTTTAAGTCCCGCAAGGTACGCCGCGCCGAGGGCGGTAGTTTCCACTACTTTGGGGCGTTCCACTTCGCAGTTCAAAAGGTCCGACTGGAACTGCATAAGAAAATTGTTTGCCGACGCCCCGCCGTCCACGCGCAAATGCGTTAAATGCGTATCAGCGTCCTTCTGCATTGCAAAGACTAAGTCGCTGACTTGATACGCAATCGATTCGAGCGAAGCGCGGATAAAATGTTCTTTCTTCGTTCCGCGCGTAAGTCCGACAACCGTTCCCCTTGCGTGCGCGTCCCAATAGGGCGCGCCGAGTCCCGTAAAGCTCGGAACGATATACACGCCGTTGGAGCTTTCCACTTTTGTAGCGTACCCCTCCGTTTCGGAAGCCGATTTTATCATTCGCATTTCGTCGCGCAACCACTGCACAATCGCGCCGCCTATGAATACCGAGCCTTCGAGAACGTACGGCGGTTTTTTGCCTATGCTTGCGCCGAGAGTCGTAACCAATCCGTTTTTGCTTTTTACTGCCGTATCTCCCGTGTTCATCAAAAGGAAGCACCCCGTGCCGTAAGTGTTTTTAATGTCGCCCTTATTCACGCAGAGCTGTCCGAAAAGCGCCGCCTGCTGGTCTCCCACTACGCCGCAAATCGGAACTTTCCTGCCTATTACCGTTTCGTCCGTACAGCCGTATTCGTAACTTGACGGATGAACTTCGGGAAGCATAGAACGGGGTATGCCGAACAGTTTGAGGAGTTCGTCGTCCCAATCGAGCTTATGTATATTGTAAAGCATCGTTCGGGAAGCGTTGGTATAGTCCGTCGCAAAAATCTTTCCCTTGGAAAGATGCCACATAAGGTATGTGTCAACCGTGCCGAAGAGGAGTTCGCCTTTTTCCGCCCGTTCGCGCGCGCCGTCCACGTTGTCCAAAATCCACTTGATTTTCGTAGCGGAAAAGTACGCGTCGAGAACTAATCCCGTCTTTTCGTAAATGTAACCTTCCAAACCGTCCGCTTTGAGTTTGTCGCAGTATTCCGCCGTTCGGCGGCACTGCCACACTATCGCGTTGTATACGGGCTGCCCCGTCTTTTTATCCCAGACGAAAGTCGTTTCGCGCTGATTGGTTATACCGATTGAATCAACGTCGGCGACGCTTACGTTGGCGCGTATTAACGCTTCGACTATTACGCCTACCTGTGAACCGAGTATGTCGTGCGGGTCGTGTTCTACCCAACCCGTATGGGGATAAATCTGCGGAAATTCCTGTTGCGCCTTTCCTATAATGTCGCCCTGTTTGTTGAATACGATTGCGCGGGAACTTGTCGTCCCTTGGTCAAGTGCAAGTACGTACTTCATCGTTTCCCCCTTTTCCCTATTTCGCCTTTATCTTTTTGGTAACTATAAAGTCGACTCCGCAACCGAGAATATTTTCGACTGCCACGTCGCCGATATTCAGCGGCGCTTTAAGCGTCACATCTTTGAGAAGTTCTAAACTTTCGAAAATCAGTTCCTTAGGAATTGCTTCCCTCGTCTTTACCGACACCATAGCTATGTTACCGCCCTC
>CAMXOH010000049.1 GCA_947245485.1 uncultured Clostridia bacterium
TACGCCGTAAAATACGAGGGCGAAGAAATTCTCGACTACCTCGCCGAAGTATGGGAAAGAATGAAGCGCACCATACACGAGGGATTGACTACAAGCGGAGTTCTTCCCGGAATACTCGGCACAAAGCGGCGCGCGCAGAAACTTTACAACCAACGGCACATTGACGAATCCGCGCAGACGCGCGAGAACCGACTCGTCTGTTCGTATGCTTTCGCAACGGGCGAGCAGAACGCTTCTGGCGGAGTTATCGTAACCGCCCCCACTTGCGGCGCGTGCGGCGTCGTTCCCGCCGTGCTCAAATATATGCAGGAAACGCGCGCTTTCTCGGACGAACAAATAGCGCGCGCACTTGCGGCAGGCGGCTTAATCGGCAACCTCATAAAAAAGAACGCTTCCATAAGCGGCGCGGAGTGCGGCTGTCAGGCTGAAATAGGCTCGGCTTGTTCTATGGCGGCGGCGGCGCTTGCGGAACTTTTTGAAATGGGACTCGGGCAAATCGAGTATGCGGCGGAAGTCGCAATGGAACACCACTTGGGACTCACCTGCGACCCCATCGCGGGACTTGTGCAAATTCCCTGCATAGAGCGAAACGCCGTTGCGGCTATGCGCGCAATCAACGCGCTTTCGCTTGCCAACTTCCTTGCCGACACGCGCAAAATCAGTTTCGATACCGTTGTCACTGCAATGTACAATACGGGAAAAGACTTATTGAACAGCTATAAAGAGACATCCTCGGGCGGACTTGCGAAATATTACGAAATAAAATGATTTAACCCTGCGTTCCCTCTCGGAGCGCAGGGTTTTCAGTTCCCGAAAAATATTTCAGTAGAAGTATTGACAAATTCGAGATATATGATATAATAAATCAAAACAGGAATAATTACTGTTTTAAAAGGAGTTTATTGTGCGCAGCGGTTCCAAACAACGGGATTTTATAGTCGGATTTTTAAAAGACGCTTACACTCATCCCGACGCGCAGGAAATTTATCTTGCGGTAAAGGAGCAGTTTCCGCACGTCTCGCTTGGCACGGTATACCGAAATCTTGAATTTCTTACCGAAAACAAAATTATCAAAAAGATACAGAAAACGGGCGGAAACGACAGATACGACTACGTGCGCGAAAATCACAACCACGCGCTATGCCGTAAATGCGGTAAAATCTACGACTTCTTTTTTGCGCTCGACAAAACGGCTTTACAGTCCGCCGTCGGCGCTCAAATAAAAATTGACGACGCGGACTTTCTCGTCGTCGGCGTCTGCGAAACGTGCAGCAACGCGCGCGCCGCGGACAATACGTAAGAATAATTAAATCAAAGGAGATTCATATGAACAAATATCAGGGAACACAGACGGAAAAAAATTTGCTTGCCGCTTTCGCAGGCGAATCGCAGGCGAGAAATAAATACACCTACTTTGCTTCCGTTGCGAAAAAAGAGGGTTACGAGCAGATTTCCGCTATCTTCTCCCACACCGCCGACAATGAAAAAGAACACGCAAAAATGTGGCTTAAAGAGCTTTGCGGAATAGGCGACACCGCGCAGAACCTCAAAGCGGCGGCGGACGGTGAAAATTACGAATGGACGGATATGTACGAAGAGTTTGCAAAGACGGCCGAACAGGAAGGTTTCAAAGCTCTTGCCGCAAAATTCCGTCTTGTAGCCGCAATAGAAAAAGAGCATGAAGAGCGTTACCGCGCCTTGCTCAACAATGTAGAAACCGCGCAGGTTTTCGAAAAGAGCGAAGTTAAAGTTTGGGAATGCCGCAACTGCGGACATATCGTAGTAGGAACAAAAGCTCCCGAAGCCTGCCCCGTATGCGCTCACCCGAAGAGCTACTTCGAAATCAACGCAAAAAATTATTAATATAATAAAAAAACTTCCCTTAAACGAGGGAAGTTTTTTTAATGTCTTGCTAAAATGGGAGGCAAAAAAGAAGCGGAAGCGTTGCTGTTTTGTCGTCATTGCGAGCCGTAGGCGAAGCAATCTAGAAATAAATGTTTGGAAAGTGCGGAATAGTCTGGATTGCCGCGGTCGCGCTGCTCCCTCGCAATGACGGGTATTCAGCTAAATTTCAGTTTATCTTTATATTCTTTTATAAAGTACAGCGCACTATCTTCGCAAGCGAAGATAGTGCGCTATTTCTTTGCCCACAAGGAAATCCCTATAACAGTTACCCTTAAACGAGGGAAGTTTTTTATTTTATTATTTACTCTACCGTAACGCTTTTCGCAAGGTTTCGCGGTTTATCGGGGTCGCGCTCCAACAACAGCGCAGTATTGTAAGCAAGCATTTGCAAAACTGTTACGGAAATAAGCGGCGAAAGATTTTCGGGGCATTCGGGTATCCTTATTATCTCCGCTCTTTTGCGCAACTTTTCGCACACGCTCTCTATATTTGTTACCACGGCGGCTTTACCGCGCCTCGAAAGCACCTGTTCAACCGCGTTGACGTTCTTTTCCGCAAGTTCTTTGCGGGTTATTATGAATACCGATACGGTTTTAATATCGATAAGCGCGAGCGTGCCGTGTTTAAGTTCTCCCGCAGGGTAGCCGTCGCCCGCTATGTAAGAGATTTCTTTCAGCTTCAAACTGCCTTCGGTTGCCACGGCATAATCGGTATCTCTTCCCAAAAAGTACACTCCGTTCGAACGGGCGCACATATCCGCAAGTGAAGATATTTCGATATGTTCGATTGTCTTTTTACAGAGCGGAGAAACCGCTTCGAGTTCGCCGATACATTTTTCAATAGGTTCGCCCGCGAGAGTGTTCGCAAACAGGTACAGCGCGGCAACCTGCCCGACGTAACTCTTGGTTGCGGCGACGCATATTTCGGGACCCGCCGCAACGGGCGCCGTAGCGTCCGAGAGCCGCACAAGTTCCGAATAGGGCGAATTTGTTACCGCAATAACTTTTCCGCCGAGCGAGCGGGCGAGCTTAGCCGCTTCAACCGTGTCGGCGGTTTCGCCGCTCTGACTTACGGCAAGAACTAAGGTTTTGGAATCGACAATCGGACGCTTGTATCTGAATTCGCCCGCTATTTCGGCTTCCGCGGGAATGCCAGCGATAAGTTCCACGTATCTTTTTCCGAGCAAACCCGCATTGTACGCCGTTCCGCACCCCGTAATTATTATACGGTTGACGCCGCTTAATACTTCTTTAATTTTCTGTTCCGCAGACAGATAAGCCGAACAGGTATTGACGACGGTTGCGGGAACTTCGCGTATTTCCTTTAACATATAGTGCGGGCAGTCGCCGAGTTCGAGACTCGAGGGTTCGGCAAGATTTTTTATGCGTTCGCGTATGACGCCTTGAAGATTTTCGTCGAAAATATTTACGCCGTCTTTCGTGACGAGCGCAATATCGCCGTCTTTCAAAATCGTTATTGTTTTACAGCGCGAAAGCGCGGGCGCGTCGCTTGCCACAAAATTTTCGCCGTCGCCGTAACCGATTATGGCGGGATTGTTCCGCTTCATAACAGCCAATCCGTCAAAGTCTGCGCATATGAGCGCAACCGCATACGAACCTTTCAAAAGGCTTGCCGTGTTTTTGAGAGCGGACAGAATATCTCCGTCGTAAAATAAATCTATGAGACGGACTATGACTTCGCTGTCGGTTTCGGAATCGAATTCAACGCCGCTGAAATACATTTTTTTCAGCTCTTCGCAGTTCTCTATAATTCCGTTATGTACAAGCGCGAATTTACCGCAAACGTGCGGGTGCGCGTTCTTATCCGACGGCTTGCCGTGCGTTGCCCAGCGGGTATGCCCTACCGCCGTGTTCCCGTCCAAATCCGATATAAGTCCGTCAAGCGACTTTACCCGCCCGCGCCGTTTCACCGTATATATATTGCCGTTTTCAAGACTTGCTATACCTGCCGAATCGTAACCCCTGTATTCGAGTTCTTCAAGTCCGCGGTAAACAATTTCGGACGCGCGTCTGCCGCCCGTGTATCCGACTATTCCGCACACGTTCAAAACCTCCCGTCGATTTTTTCTCTCAGCTCGCCGCAGGCAGTCAGGCAATTTTCGTAACTTTCGCCCTCCGCCATAATGCGGATTAGATTTTCGGTTCCCGAAGGACGCACGAGAATGCGCACGCCGAGACTTTTTGAAAGCCGCTTTGCACAGTCCGCAACCGCGCCGTACGCCGCCTTTTTATCTTTAACGGGCACGTTAACATTGAGCTGAGGCAAACTTTTATAACCTTTTAAAAGTTCGGAAACCCTGTGCTTTCCCTCGACAACGGCTTCCATAATCATAATAGCGGTGACAAGTCCGTCGCCCGTGGTTTCGTATTTTGAAAAAACCACGTGCCCGCTCCGCTCCCCTCCGAGTACCGCGCCGCACGCATTCATCTCAGCGCATACGTTTTTGTCGCCGACTTCGCATAGCGAACAGCTTATTCCGCAGGATGATAGGCTTTTAATCAGTCCTCCGTTGCTCATAACCGTGCAGACGATTTTATTCCCTGTAAGCTCGCCCCGCTGTTTCAAATAGTTGGCGAGAATATACATTTCCTCGTCGCCCGTAAGAACTTCGCCGTTTTCGTCTACGCAGATACATCTATCCGCGTCGCCGTCGAAGGCAAACCCTACGTCAAGCGAATTGCTTTTAACGAGAGATACGAGTTTTTCTATATGGGTAGAACCCACCCCGTCGTTCACGTTCACGCCGTTGGGGGTATCGCCTATAACGAAAGTTTTTGCACCCAAAGCGTCGAAAACACTGCGTGCGATTTGCCATGCGCTGCCGTTAGCCGCGTCCAGACCGACTCTCAACCCCTTATAAGAACAAGTGGAAAGAGAAATGAGATGACCTATATATCTGTTTCTTCCCGAAATATAATCCACGGTTCTGCCGATATTGACTCCGCTTGCGGGCGAAAACTCGGGGCCGTTGCCGTCGAGTTCGGCTTCGATGACAGCGAGGACTTCTTCTTCCATCTTTTCGCCCTGCGCGTTTATGAGTTTTATTCCGTTGTCGGAATATGCGTTATGGCTCGCCGAAATCATAATTCCGAAGTCGAAGCCGTCGCAACGCGTTATGTAGGATACGGACGGCGTAGTGGTTACGTGCAGAATGTACGCGTCCGCGCCCGAAGAAGTCAGTCCCGCCGCAAGCGCGTATTCGAGCATATAGGACGAAAGGCGGGTATCCTTGCCTATTACCGCGCGGCACTTGCCCTTTTTTCTTCCGAATAAATAACCGAGTACCGCGCCTATTTTAAAAGCCTGCTCGGCAGTGACGGTAACGCCCGCTTCGCCGCGGAAACCGTCCGTTCCGAAATATTTACCCAAATTTCCCCTCCGTTCAAATAAACTTACAGTTCAATGCAAATTCTTTAAATCATATGCAAGGGCGCGCAAAAAAGGTTAAAACGAGTCCTCGCGGCAAGCAAAAAATACTAAAAATAGTTACCGCGCATAAGTAAAACTTGACATTTGTTTTGCGAATACTTATAATTGAAACGCATATCCGTCCGCACACATAGAAGTGCGGAAACATATGCGTTTAAACGGCAAATGAAACGTAAAATCAGATTCAGACTGTCCGTATGGCAATTTCTCGCTCTCGCCTATTTAATCGGCATCATACTCGGAAGCGTGCTATTGATTTTGCCCTTCGCAACAAGAAGCGGACACCAAACTTCATATCTGAACGCGCTGTTCACAGCGGCTTCGGCAGTTTCAAGTACGGGACTCTCCCCCTACGACACAGCAACGCACTGGACGCTATTCGGGCAGCTTATAATCCTGTTTTTAATTCAGGCGAGCGGACTCGGTTTTATGACTTTGGTTTCGGCGGCGTTTTTAATCTTCAAACGCGGACTCGGAATGAGCAGTAAAAGCGCGTTCATTCTCGACTCCCGCGGAAAGTATAACGGCGTAGGCACGCTTTTAAAGCGAATAGTTGCAGGAACGGCTATTTTCGAAAGCGCTGGCGCGCTCTTGCTTATGTGCAGATTTATTCCCGACTACGGCGTAGCCAACGGAATTTACTTTTCGGTTTGGCATTCCGTTTCGGCGTTCTGCAACGCGGGATTCGATATACTCGGCAGCGTCGAAGGCGGTACTTTCGTTTCCGTAACCCAATACGTAAACGAACCGCTCGTAACGTGTACGCTCGCCGCTCTTATTATTTTGGGCGGACTGGGATTTGCGGTTTGGGGAGACATAATCGACTGTAAGTTCAACGTAAAGAAATTTCAGCTTAACACAAAGGTAGTTCTCACCGTCAACCTCGCACTGTTTTCGGCGGGGACTCTGCTGTTTATGATTTTCGAAAGAAACAATCCCACTTACGAGGGATTTAATTTCGGCGAGAAATTGTTAGCTTCGTTTTTTAACTCGGTATCCCCCCGTTCGGCAGGTTTTGCAGGCACGGATATGTGCACGCTTTCGGACAGCGGGTATCTCTTGACGATACTTTTAATGTTCATAGGCGGCGGCTCGGGTTCGACCGCAGGCGGACTCAGGGTAGGAACCTTTGCCGTAATTATCATAGGTATGCTCACCGTTTTCAGAGGGCGCAGAGATATTAACATAGGTAAAAAGCGCATAGATTACAACCTGCTTTCGCAGGCGCTTGCAATTTTGGCGGCGTGCCTTATGATTTTGGTAACGTGCATACTCATTATGTGCGCAATCGAACCCGAAGGAACTTTCAAAGAAATTGCTTTCGAATGCGTCTCGGCTTTGGGCAATTCCGGACTCTCAATGTCGCTTACACCTAAACTTACAGCAGCTTCGAGGGTAATAATAATACTGCTTATGTACGCAGGCAGAGTCGGAATACTGACTCTTGCTCTCGCTCTCGGAGAAAAGAAAACTAACGCCGAAATTCGCAAACCGATAGACACTCTTTTAATAGGCTAAACTTAAAAATGTTCGGCAACCGCGCGGTTCGCCGTCAAATCAATAAATTTTTAATACTTGAACATTTTACGGAGAAAATGAAATGAAATCTGTTTTACTGATAGGTATGGGAAAGTTCGGGCAGGCGCTCGGCGAAAAGCTCATAAATATGGACGTCGAGGTAATGATTGTAGATAAAACAGAAAACGTTATAAACGCGCTCGCGCCCAAATACAGCGGAGCGATTATAACCAACTGTATGAGCGCGGACAATCTTCAAGCGCTTGACATCCCTTCCTACGACGTCTGCGTAGTAGCCATCGGCGACGACTTCCAGTCATTGGAAATTACTTCCATATTGAAAGATTTGGGCGCAAAATGGGTAGTTTCCCGTGCAAATACCGACATACAGAGGAAATTCCTCCTCCGCGTCGGCGCGGACGAAGTGGTTTATCCCAACCGCGATATTGCCGAAAAACTTGCGGTTAAACTGCACTCAAAAAACGTTTACGACTACATCGAAATAGACGCGCAGTATTCTATATTCGAAATAGCCGTACCCTCCAAGTGGAACGGAAAAACGGTAGTAGATACTAATCCCCGCGGTAAATTCGGACTGAATATTCTCCTTATAAAAAAGGGTAAAAACATAGTGCCCTCCCCCGGACCCAACTATGTGTTCGAAGAAGGCGACCATATGCTCGTCTTCGGCGCGACGGAAAAAATCCTTTCGTTCACCAACAAAAACATATAAACAGCAAAAATAGGGAACAACGTTAAACGTTGTTCCCTATTCTTTATAATATCAAATTTATAAAGGCAATCATTAATCGATATGCTTTCTTGACTGCATTTTTACAGCTTCGTTTTGATGCTTTATAATTTCTTCTGCTAAGAATTTTACGTCCTCATTGTGTTCGAAACGACACCAGGTTTTTACGACATGTTTAAGGTCTATCAGAAACGTATGCACGAATTCGTAGCGTTCATTATTATCTTTCCAAGTTGATTTTGCAAATCCGACGTATTGTATATTGTCTTTCGAGCGAAAAACTTCTCTTTCCTTATCGTACGGCAGCAAAAAGGCATTATATACGTCCGTAATCCGAAGTTCTTTTCCCCCTGCATTCTTTTTGATAAAATCTCCGTATGTTATTTGCTTTTGAATAGAAGTAGTTTCAGGTAAGTCGCTTTCAACGCCTGTGTAACCGAAGCGATAATACTTGGAGTCCAACACATACGCCGTCGTTCCTTGCAACAAAATTGTGTCAGGGCGCAAATCGCTACTTTTAATTTCACTGTAATTGTTTCGTAAAAGTTGCCATTTTGCCGACGGATTAAAGGCTTTCATATCCTTTACATTACCGAAAATGCGATTAATCATTCTTTCGAAAATATAATTATATGAATCGACTCCATATACGAATTCATTATTTTTAATATTTGCGTCCAAGCCGATAATCACATTCAATAAATGTTTAAGACGCAACTTTTTATCATCGTCGAAAGTCTGCCCCAACTCTTTTTTCAATCTTGACGCATACAGTTTTTTAACAGTCTCATTAAAAGGTTTACTTTCTATAAACGCAGAGTTCAGATTAAATAACCATCCGATAAAGTCTATACTCTTTTTGACGCAAAATTTATGAATTTCGACCAATACATTATCGGCGTCTCTTTTAACTTCTACCTTAATGTCAGGATAAATAATATTACCGTTAGAAATAATCGGCTGAGTTTGCATTGTTCTCTTCCAATCTACGCGCCCCGTAATATTAACCTTATATCTTTTCTCGCGGTTTACATAAAACCCGTTTGTTAGGTAATCTTTGATTACCCACAGATACGAATTTAAAGCAAATTCACCTTTTTGTACCGTCTTGTTATTCTTTTTAGACGGTTCGCTCGACCAAGTTTTTGCCAGTTTGATTGTTTTCAATAAGTTGATTATATCAACTCTTACCGTTTCGGAATCGTCGTCAAACCGATATGATTCGGGATAGTAAAAATGTATATCATTGCCGATTATCTTTAAACCGACGAAAGAATCGTCCGCCTTACCTGTTACGGAATGCTGATGAAAATGGCGTATTTTTTTATTCCTTAGGGAAGACATTCTCTAATACCTGTTTGCCGTATTCCATAAACCTGTCAATAAGTTGTTCAAGCGTCTTAATACCCGTACCGAACCAATCGTCACGGTTATATTTTGCCACGTCATCCCAAAGATACTCGAATAATTTATAAGCAAATTCCTTTTTCTTCTGTTCGTTGCCACACTCTTCTTCCGTAGCGCAAAGAGTTTCTTTTTTAACGAAGTAAACGCCGAGTTGCTTATCTTCGACATTCATTTCGTCAGGGTTACTTATGATGAAAGCGTTAATCGCGTTAACTAACGTTTTCCAAGTAACAGAATTCATTCCGGGAATAAAATAATCCTTATATTCGTGCTCGGCAGTAAATGTATTGCGCATTTTTTCAAACTGCCAACGACGCTTAAACGCCGTATCGAGCGTAAACACGTTTTGGTCGCTCGTATTCATGGTTGCAACAATATATAGATTTGAAGGAATTTTGATGTACTCGAAATAATATTGCCCTGCAAAAATTTTATTCAAGTAATCTTGCAGGTTTACGTTAGTAATGGCGTACTCGCTCTTGCCCGTTTCATCTCTGTCCAATAACTGAAAAACATCTCCGAAAATGCTCGGCGCATTACCGCGGTTTAACTCTTCTATAATAAGTGCAACGGACTCGTCGGGACGCTCTAACGCCATTTTCAAAGCCAAAGCAAAAGGTCCGGGATTAAACTCATACGAAACGATATGTTTATCGCCTTCATCGTATAATTTCGGCAAAATTTGCCCGACAAAGTCAGTATTGGTATAATCCATATAGAAAGTAGTGCGTATTCTATTTTCTTTGGCGACTCCAAGAGTTTTTAACAAATCGTTCTCAACATAATACGATTTACCGCAACCGGGCGTGCCGTACACAACAAGGTTTTTTGAACCGCTTTTGTTTGTATCGAAAGTACAGGTTTCTTCCGTATCGTTAGCAGGCATTTCGTTTCCGTCGTTTTCATTGTTATCCAAATGTTCAACAATATCATACCCGTGCAACGATTTGAAATTTTCCAGATAATAATAAATAAAATCGGGTTGAAAAGCGACTATCTTTTTACCTGACGTTTTATCGACGTACATGCCTGTGTTTTTGGCAGGTAAAATATCGCTTTTCATGTTTACTCTTAAACTTGGATTATTAGGATAATTCTTTTCTTCTTCTATAGGCCAAGCTACAATAGTCGCATCGTTTATATCGTCATTTTCGTATATGTAAAACCCCAAAATAATACTCATCTCTTCCTTAACTTCTCTGGGGTCAAGTCCGCCTAATTGAATTTTCTTTTCCGCTCTGTTTCGTTCAGGGTCTTCTATTCTCACAGTTCCGTGAAATAAGTGAAATTTATAGGATTTTCCAAGATTTTCATTAGAAACTTTTATATGATAGTGCGCTTGCGTAATTTCTTCCAATAGCTCATAATTCCAACCAAAGCGCGAAAATAACTGTTCAACAAGTTTTTTACGCTCTTTCGGACTTACGGGAAAGCCTACTACTAACTCCCCTTTTCCGTTCACCTCATATCTTTGCTCTTTACTCATTGTCATTGAAATAATCCTCCTTAATCTTGTTTGCCAATATCCGCGCAAATAACGGAGGCACGGCATTTCCTATTTGTCTCCATTGCTCTTTAAAATCACCGCATAACGAATAATCGTCGGGAAAAGTTTGAAGTCTCTTTAATTCCTCTATTCTCAGAAACCGGTTCTTCCAATGAAAAGGTCCCTGGTTTTGAGAATAACTTGCCTGAATTGTCCAAGAGGGTCTGTCGGGACTTAACTTCAATAAAAAAGTCCAATACCTTGATTTCCATTTAAATTTAGGCGACGGATGCCCTCTCTTTTCCGTATAATATAAATAATTATCACCCGCGGGGATGTTTACAAACAGTTCATAGTCCTTACCGCCCGGGCGCTGTAATTTTTCTTCCTCGGTAATTGTGTCAAAATCAGATAACGCTTCGCCGCTGGTTACCCATTTCTTTTTGTTCTTACCGTTTTGTTCATGTGTCGGTTCGGGGAAATTAAACGGCTTTCTCCCTCTCACCCCTACACAGACAAACCTTTTTCTTGTTTGCGGAACACCGTAATCGGCGCAATTAATCACTTTATAAGAAATTGTATAACCTAAACGTTCGCTTTGCTCTTTAAGAAAACAAAATGCATCTCTGTGCGTCTTAAAATGAAAACCGTCCACATTTTCAAAAACAAATACTTTTGGCGATAATTCCTCTAATGCTCTGAAATATTCAGGCACGGCAAACCCTGCCTTTTCGTCTTCAAACCCTGCCTTTTTGCCTATAAGATAGTGCCTCGTTTGACTATACGGAGGGCACGGCGGTCCGCCTATCAAACAATCTATCGTGCCATAAGTTTCTTT
The DNA here is from genome assembly GCA_947245485.1 of uncultured Clostridia bacterium. GTDB lineage: Bacteria > Bacillota > Clostridia > Christensenellales > Borkfalkiaceae > Coproplasma. The sequence continues at coordinate 11,356 of CAMXOH010000049.1, forward strand.
TATTTTTGCAAACGAAATACTTCTGACGTCTGCTTGAACCACTTCGTCCGCCATAGAATTTTTCTTCAACGTTTCGCAAGCTACTTTCCAACAATCGGTTGCATAAACGGTATGAAAATCGGCATTTTTAAAGCCTAAATCCAATCCCCCGCAACCGCTGAATAAACTCACAACATTGATTTGCGTTATATCCATTTAATTAATTCCTCTATGACGAGCTTAGCGAGCAAAGGCGGTACCGCATTGCCGATTTGTTTATGAATCGAATAATAACTGCCGTAAAATTCATAATCTTCGGGAAATGTTTGAATAGCTGCAAGCTCTTTAACGTTAAGACGGCGATTTTTCCAATGGAAAGGTCCTTCCCAATGCCCGGGACTGGCAATTATAGTCCATGAAGGTTCGTTAGGGTGTAATTTTAACAACGAAGTCCAATAACGTTTACCTGCAACGAAAACAGGGTTGGGATAACCGCTACGAGCAGATAATGCAATATAATTTTTTCCCATTGGGACGCAAGATAATTCTTGCGCGTATTTACCTGATACGGGTATATTACTGTACTGACAGTACTCGTTTTTATCGAAATCCGCTATCCAATCTATTACCCGCTCGTACGGCAATAAGTTCGGCTCACTGTCGCATTCGCTTTTAGAACCGTGTGTTTTGAATAATTGAGCTTGCATGGGTTTTTTACTTGCGAGGAAAAACACCCTTTTCCGTTTTTGAGGTATTCCGTAATCTGCCGAGTTGGTCCTAATCATTGAACAGTTGTAACCCAGTTTCAGCATATTTTCATAAATAGTGTCTACCGCGTCACGGTTCGTCGGGTGCAAAATACTTTCCACATTTTCCAACACAAAACCGTCCGGCATTAATTCTTTAATTATGTTAAAATACGGAACTATCATATTCCTTGGGTCTTTACTCGAATCACGTTTTTCGTTAGTGACCCAATATCCGGCTTTTGAAAAGGGTTGACACGGCGGACCGCCTATAATAATCAGCTTTTCAGGATTATTCTTTTTAATCACATCAAGATAATCCATAGCCGTTACAGTATTAATATCTCTATTCAAGTGTTCGGCATGGGCAAAACATGAATTTTGTTTAATAGTTTTTACGCTGTCTTCGAAAAAGTCCATGCTTGAAATAACTTTAACGCCGGCTAACTGCGTACCTAAATCCAGTCCCCCCGCACCCGAAAACATACTTATCGCAGAATGTCCTGCTAGAAAATCTTGTTTTTCATTATTAACCTTATAATTTTTAGAGGTATACGAAAGAACTATATTTCCGTTTTTATCAACTTCAAAATCTTGTAGCATCGCCATCAACTGATGCTCGGTTACATTTTCAAAAAATTGTCTTTCTATAACGTATTGTTTCATTATTGCTTCTTAATCAACGAATTCCGTTCTAAGTTCATAAGATTTATGAGTTTAAATTTTAGTCTTGTTTTCTATAAATTTCATCCAATGTTTTGCCGTTTTTATTTTTCCATTCCGTCCAACCGTTTGTATTCCCGCCAAGAACAAAACTCGAAGCTCCG
>CAMXOH010000050.1 GCA_947245485.1 uncultured Clostridia bacterium
TTTACCGCTGATTTTCTGCTCACAGGCAGTAGCCTCATTAGTACCCCGCCACTATGGCGGGGTTTTCGTTTGCACAAAAAACCTGCGCCGACGTAACGTGCGCAGGGGAAACTTTTTTTAAACCTATTTATTGCGCCTTGCCCGCGCAATTTATTTTTATGTGATTTCGAACACTCCAATTATATACTTCAAATCCTTTTCCGCAGTTTTAATTGCGCACAATATATCGCCCCGCTCCGTCTTTTTGCTCTTCCTGTTTTCGCAAACTTCAAAATTATCAAGCAAACGCAAACCTTGGCAACAATAATGACGGGCATACGTTAATGAATACGTAAATTTAAAACCGTATTGTCTGTAAACAACTTTAAAATAACGGCAATTCTTACAGTTCTTCATTTTCGCTCATTTCCGCTTCCAACAGTTCGCGTACGGTAGTAATTTGCATCAATAAATCGTACAGACTGCATTCCACTCTTCTTCGCATACTTTTAAGCGCGGACTTTGCCTTAAAATCTTCACAGTTGCCGTTGCTTTCTACCGTTTGTCCTTTCTTGCAACAGTGTCCGAAATCTATTTTTTTGAAACTTTTTTCCCCTCTTATAAAAAACCTGTCAAAGTTAGCGCAACGGAAACACTTTTTGCTCTCTTCTATCATAATTAACTCCTTTTAGTTTATTGAAATTATACTTCACCCAATAGATGAATGTCAAGTAATTTGCATCTAATAGGTGATATAATTTTAAAAAACATTTACAGGAAAAAAATATTATGATTATGCTCGAACAAATACAGTCAAGACTGGCGGAAGCAATCGAAAACAGCGGCATGTCGCAAAGCGAAATTGCGCGAAAAATTGGCATAAGACACCAACAGATATCCTGCTATGTAAAAGGACAAAAAATGCCCGCGCTCGACACGCTGGCAAATCTTTTGAAAATACTTGATGCGGACGCGAATTATATACTCTGTCTGGATTGAAAGATTTCCGTTCAGTCGTCGAGTCCGTCAAGCTCGTCCAAAGACAGCGAAAAGCTGTCAATGAATTTTTCGAAAAAGTATTCCACTTCGGGCATATTGCGGGAATGTAAATCTTCCTCTATACTCTTTGCCGCTTTCGCAAATTCGTTATTGCCCGAACGCAGTTCTTCGAGGCACTTTACGTACGCGGCAAGTCTGTCCGCCGCTTTCATAATTGAATATTCCAAACTTGCGGTATCGGGTTTCACGCTCTTTGAAAGCTCGGCAGAAAGCTCTTCGGGCAAAGTGGAAAGCAATTTATCGCACGCGCGTTCTTCAAGGTTCTTGTACGCGCCCGTTATTGAATTATTGAAATACTTTATAGGCGTGGGCAAATCGCCCGTCACAACCTCGCTGCACTCGTGATACAGCGCGTAAAGCACGGCTTTTTCCGCATCCGCTTTACCGCCGAAAATTTTATTGTTTATAACCGCAAGCGCGTGAGCGAACATAGCAACCTGCTGAGAATGCTCCATTATGTTCTCTTCCCTTACCGAACGCATAAGTTGCCAGCGTTTTATATATTTCATTCTGTCCATAAACGCGTAAAAATTATAATCCATTGCAGGACCTCGCTCTATGCGTACCATTATAATATAAAAAAGTTTAAATTTCAATTGACTTTAAACATTATTTTAACTATAATTTATTTACGCTTTTAAAAAAGCGAATACATTTTTTAAATACCGTCGGGGGTGCCGACGTATACAAAAGCATTTAATTCGATAAGCCGCGGCTATTGCGAGGGCGCGTACACAGAAGTACGTAACCGAAGCAATAATGCAAGCGCGGCAATGCGTTCCAAAGAGCGTCAGCTCGTACAGATGCGAGCAGTTCGAGGAGCGCGCGGCTATTGCAAGGGCGCGTACATAGAAGTACGTAACCGAAGCAATAACGCAAGCGCGACAATGAAATGCGAAGTATATGTACGAGCTGAGATTATACCCTTTGAATCGGCAACGTAATTGTTGAGCGATAGTGCAAAGAGAATTTCGGCGTTCCCTTTTTTTGGGAACGTTTTATTTTTCGGCGGTAGAAGGAGTTTCTATGTTTCTCTCAACTCTTCTGTCGTCGTTTTTCGACAGAATACCCTACCCCGATGCGGACGGCGAAAAGTACTATCTGTACGAAGAATTATGGACGGAATACGCCGAAAACACGCTTTCGTCGGTATTCCTCTACGCCGCCCTCGCGCTTGCCTTAATTCTGACGGGCATAGGCATTTTCGTCAAGCTGAAAAGAGCCGAAAGTTTTATCCCTTTTATTAAAACTTCGCTGACAATCGCAGTGACTTTCGCCGTAACCGTGATAATTACAATGCTCGCAATAGGTTTTGCGAAAATTTCCGAAAAGGGTTACTTACAGGAAAAAGTTCTGCTTTTGGAACTTATTCCCCCGCTTGTATTCGGCGCGTCGGTCGTTTTGGGTTCCATTGCCTGCTACGTTGCAAGTTTTTTCTCTAAAAAGACTTACAAAATTACTTTGTTCTCTTCCCTTTCCGTTATGGCGGCGGCGCTGCTCGCAACCGTCGTTTGCCTTGCGATTTACTACTCCCGCGCCATTGCGGGCGACGGTTACTACGACTCCGAGGAGTACGGCAAACTCAATCAGGTTGCGCTTTACCTTTCCGCGGCGGGACTTACGGTGGCAGCAGTCGCGGCGGCGTTCGCGCTTGACAGAAAGAATAAATTCGGCTTCGACAGTAAATGTATCGCGCTTGCGGGAATTTGCGTCGCGCTCTCTTTCGCGCTTTCGTATATAAAAATATTTTCAATGCCGCAGGGCGGCTCCGTTACGCTTGCCTCGCTTTTGCCCGTAATGCTGTTCTCTTATATTTACGGAACGAGAAAAGGACTTTTCGTAGGACTTATTTACGGAATGATGCAGGCAATGCAGAACGCGTATCTTATTCACCCCGCGCAGTTTTTCCTTGACTACCCCATAGCCTTTGCAATGGCAGGTTTTGCGGGCGCGTTCAAGAATTTACGCGCGCTTGACAAACTGCCGCAAATAAAGTTCGCGCTCGGCGCGGTTGCGGCAGGCTCGCTCCGCTTTTTATCCCACGTGCTGTCGGGAGTATTCGCCTTCGGCGCATACGCGGTTGACGCGGGCAACCAAAATTTCTGGGCGTACAGCACGGCTTATAACTCGTATGTGTTTATCGATATAATTCTTGTAATCGCAGTCGGCGCCCTGCTCCTTTCGTCGCGCAACTTTAACAGACAGGTTAACAGGTTTACGGAGAGCAAAGCGAACGCGGCGCCCGCCGCCCAAAGCGCGCCCGAAACCGAACAGTAATTTTTAAAGTTAATAAGCCGAGAGTTTTAACTCTCGGCTTTTTTATATTGCTAAAAGACAACCTCCCGCTATGCGGGGAGGCAAAAAAAGAAGCGGAAGCGTTGCTGTTTTGTCGTCATTGCGAGGAACCGTAGGTGACGAAGCAATCTAGAAAAGACGAACAAAATGACTGGATTGCCGCGCTACGCTCGCAATGACGAAAGAATGAACGCATTTGCGGTACCGTGCCCTTTTAGGGTTTGTGCAAACTACGTGTTGCACACGTAGTTATGATTTACGTCAATATAATTTTGAATTAAACTATATAAATTGCAGAATATCCACAAGCACGGCGAAACCGAGTATGAGGAAAAATCCCACGGCGTGGATAATCGCCTCGATTTTTCGCGGTACGGGTTTTCTGAAAATCCATTCGATTAGACAGAAAATAACTTTACTGCCGTCAAGCGCGGGTATCGGCAAAAGATTGAACACCGCGAGGTTCACGCCGATATACGCGGCGATTTCAAGAAAATTCTGAAAACTTTGCGACGCTATTTGCGAAGTAAGTTTGATTGTGGTAACGGGTCCGCCCATAGATGAAAGTCCGAGATGCCCCGTTAAAAGTTCGCCCAAAACCTTGAAAATAGTTCCCGCTATTTTAAACGAATATACGAAAGAATGCCCGATTGTCTCGAAAAATCCGAAGCGGTGGCTCTCTACTCCGACTGCCCAATAGCTTGCGTTTTCGCCCTCTATTATGCCTATGCCGAGCGCGCGCCATAACTTGGAAGTTTCTTCCGAACTCTCGAAATCGCAGTCGGCGCGGAGCATAATATCAACCGTCTGTTTCTCGCCGCCGCGCAAAATTTCGAATTTGACTAATTCGCCCTCTTTTTTGCCTTTAAGCGCGCTCATTAAATCGGTGGTGAGATAAATTCCCTTGCCGTCGATTTCCGTAATCAAATCGTCGGCGCACAGGCTGTACTCCGCATATTCCCCCTCCGCGGGCGCAACGGCAGTCACCTTAAACAGCATTTGCCCGAACGAAAACAGCGCAACCATAATGAGAAGCAACGCGAGAACGTAGTTCATAAGCGGTCCCGAAATCAGCACGATGATGCGCTTCCAAGGCGCTTTGTTATTGAAGCTGTCCGAATTTTCGCCTTCGCCCTCCTCTCCGTCGAACGCGCAGAAACCGCCGAGAGGTAAAAGGCGTATGGAAAACGCCTCCCCGCTCTTTTTGGAAACACGCCTGAAAAGTTTAGGTCCGAAGCCTATTGCAAATTCGTTTATTTTAAATTTTAACGCCTTGCCCGCGGCGTAATGCCCGAACTCGTGCACGGTTATCATTGCCAGCAATATTAAAATTGCAAGCAATACCGCCAACACCGTATTCATAACCGAAGAAACCGAAAGAATTACCATTAAAACCTATCTATTAATTTACGCGCCGTTTCACGCGCCGCGCGGTCCGCTTCCGCAAGCTGTTCAAAGCATTCCGCCTTAGTCTGCGGAGTGCGTTCCGTCACGCTTTCCGCCACTTTATAAATATCCGTGAATTTTATTTTTCCCGCCAAAAATGCGGCAACCGCCTCTTCGTCCGCCGCATTGAGCGCGCACGGCGCCGTTCCGCCCGCTTCGCCGCACCGCAAAGCAAGTTTAAAGCAGGGAAACTTTTCCTTTGAAAGCGGTCTGAAATCAAGCGAAAACGGACTGTTAAAGTCCATTGGCGCAACCGCCAAACCGAGCCTTTCCGGATAACTTAACGCAAGCTGAATGGGCAGTTCCATAGTAGGGTAGCTCATCTGCGCCATAATCGCGCCGTCCGTAAATTCGACGAGCGAATGAATAACGCTCTGCGGTTGGATCACCGCCTCTATCGCGCTGTAAGGCGTTTTATACAGTTGGTGCGCCTCTATTACCTCATAGCCTTTATTCATAAGCGTCGCGCTGTCCACGGTTATCTTCGCGCCCATTTTCCACGTAGGGTGCGCAAGCGCCTGCGCGGGAGTAACGCCGTCGAGCATTTCGGGCGTATAGTCCCTGAACGCGCCCCCGCTTGCCGTGATTATAAGCCGCCTTACGGGAGTTGCCGCATTAAAGTTCAGACACTGCCATATTGCGGAATGCTCGCTGTCAACGGGAATAATCTTTACGCCCTTTTTTTCGGCAAGCGGCATAATCACGTCGCCGCCGCATACAAGCGTTTCCTTATTTGCAAGCGCGAGCGTCTTGCCCGCGTTGACGGCGCGAAGACTGTATTCGAGCCCTGCACAACCGCCTGCCGCATTAAAAACAATATCGGCGGAAGGCTCTTCCGCGGCGGCAAGCGCCCTCTGTTTGTCCGCCGAAGCGAGCGCGTAAAATTCGGGTTTTAAAAGCCGAACCTGCTTTTCGAACTCCGCGGAGTCAGAGCCGCTGACCAACGCGACGATTCTGTATTCGTCGGGGTGTCTTGCGGCAACCTCGATAACCTGTCTGCCTATGCTTCCCGTACTGCCGATAAGCGCTATGTTTTTCATTTAATATTATACCCGAAAAATTTTAATTAATGACAATTACAGCAAAAGCGTACGCCGCGCGCCGCTTTTATTTTTTACCAACGCCGAAATTTTGTTTTCTGCGGTATGCCGAGCAACGCGTTTAAATTATGACAAAAGCTCCCGAAAGGAGCCTTTGAAAAACGTATTTAAAATCGTTTAGCGTTTAAAGCGAAATGATAAAGAAACTGAACAGAACGATTATTCCGCTGAAAAGCATACTGTCGAACCTGTCGAGCACGCCGCCGTGACCGGGCAGAATTTTGCCCATATCCTTAACGCCGCATTCGCGCTTTATCGCGCTTTCGAACAAGTCGCCCGTCTGCGCGACAACGGAAGTGAGAAGTCCTATAATCAAAAACAGCACTACCGCAGGGAAATTGCCGCCGAACGAGAACGCGCCGCCCGTCACTTTGCCGAGACCGAAATCTATATAGTAAGCGGCAACCGCGCCCGCCATTCCGCCGACTAATCCGCCTATGCTTCCTATTATCGTCTTATTGGGACTGATTTTGGGAGCGAGTTTTTTAGGAAGCCATCTCTTGAAAATTTTACCCGTAAAGAACGCGAAGCAGTCCGTAAGCATAACGGTTATGAACAGCAAAAGTATCGCCGCGCGCGAATTTTCATACAGATGGTTTACCGCCGAAAGCACGGTGCAAAGTATTCCGCAGTAAAGCATCGTCATAAAGCAGAGCATAGTGCCGTGCAGAGTGCTTTCGCCGTAGTGGAACACATTGAGAAACGCAAGTATAATCGCGTAAAGAACGGTTAGACAAATAACCGCAATCCAACCGCTTCCGCTCATAAAGAACGCCGACAAAGCGTACATAGGCACTATTGCCGCGCAGAATGCGATTGTCACCGCGCGTTGCGGGAAAGAAACGTCCTTAAACGCATTGAGCAATTCTATACTGCCTATTACGGAAACCGCACAGAACAGAATATCGAAGCCTAACGCGCCGTAGCCTTGCGGCACAAGCCATTTTAAAACGAGAAGCGCAATCAGCATTAACACATAGACAGCGCCTGTTATAACTCTCTTTTTCATTGAAACCTCATACTTTGCCGAAACGCCTTTCGCGTCCGGCATAATCGCTCAACGCCTTGTCGAACTCCCCGTCGGAAAAGTCGGGAAACAAAACGTCGGTAAAATATAATTCGGAATAAGCCGACTGATAAGTCAGAAAGTTGGAAAGCCTTAGCTCTCCGCCCGTCCTTATTATCAAGTCGGGTTCGGGAACGGAACCCGTATATAAAAGCTCTGCAAACTCCCGCTCGTCCACTTTTTTGCCGCTTTCGACCGCACGGTTCACCGCGTTTATTATTTCCGCGCGCCCGCCGTAATTAATAGCAAACACCAAAGTAAATTCCGCGCCTTCGGGCGAATTTTCTTCCCCGCCGCGAAGAAGTTCCGCCACGTCGTCGGGCAAAGCCGTTTTGTCGCCTATTACCTTGACGCGGGCGTTTGATTTGTAAAGTTTTTTGATATTGTCGTTGAAATATTTTCTGAATAAACCGAAAAGTCCGTCCAGCTCCTCACGGGGGCGTCGGGCAAGATTTTCGGTAGAAAGCGCGTAAACTGTCAGATATTTTATGCCGAGCCGCTGTGCGTGCTCCGCAAGAGAAATCATTCTGTTCATTCCCGCTTTGTGTCCCGCAGAACGCGGCAAAAGCCTTTTTTTCGCCCATCTGCCGTTGCCGTCCATAATTATACCGACGTGCATAGGGCATTGTTTCTCATTCACTAAACAGTCATTATCTCCTTTTCCTTAGCGGAGACTGCCGCGTCTATTTTGGCGATTACGTCCTGAACCGCTTTTTCAACTTCCTTCTCGCAACCCGCGGCTTCATCCTCGGAAAGAGTTTTGTCGTTTTTGAGTTTTTTAATACCGTCCATAGCGTCGCGGCGGCAGTTCCTTGCCGCAACTTTGGAGTCTTCGCCCATCTTTTTGATTTGCTTGGAAAGCTCTCTTCTTCTCTCCTCCGTGAGTTCGGGGAAGACAAGACGGATTACTTTGCCGTCGTTAGTGGGCGTTATGCCTATATTGGAAACCTGTATAGCCTTTTCGATATTCTTTAAGATAGATACGTCCCAGGGCGCGATTACAAGGCATCTGCCTTCCTGTACGGAAACGCTCGCCGTCTGCGTTACGGGCGTAGCCGCGCCGTAATAATCTACCGTGATTTTATCGAGAATATGCGGATTGGCGCGTCCTGCGCGAACCGCCGAAAATTCCTCTTTCAGCACGTTTACCGTCTTTGTAAGTTTATCGTCGAGTACAAGGAGCAATTCCTCCGCCTGTTCGTTTTCTATCATAATAACCTCGTTTAATATTTTTATTTTAAAATTTTACGCAAATACCGGCTTGAAAATTTAATTCTCGTTATTTATAATGGTGCCGAGCTTTTCGCCGCATACCGCTTTAATGAGCGAATCTTCTTCGTCGAGTCCGAAAGCGAGAACGGGTATATCGTTTTCCATACACATCGTAGCCGCAGTCGCGTCCATTGCCTTAATGCCGTTTTTAATCACGTCTATATATTTGATATGTTCGTATTTGCAGGCTTCGGGGTTCAATTTGGGGTCGCTGTCGTAAATGCCGTCAATGTTCTTTGCCATCATCAGCACGTCCGCCTGAATTTCGCAAGCGCGCTGAGCCGCCGCAGTGTCCGTAGAACAGTAAGGATTGCCCGTGCCGCAAGCCATAATAACTATCCTGCCCTTTTCGAAGTGGTGCAACGCTTTTCTGAGAATGTAAGGTTCGGCAACCGAAGTCATAATAAGCGCAGTCTGAACGCGGGTGGGTATTCCGCGCTGTTCCAAAGCGTCCATCATTGCAAGCGAATTCATAACGGTTGCGAGCATTCCCATATGGTCGGCGGTAGTCCTGTCCATCTGCTTGCCCTGCCGTCCGCGCCAGAAATTGCCGCCGCCGATTACAAGCGCGATTTCAACGCCCATATTGTGAATTTTCTCTATTTGCCCGACTACGCGGGAAATAACCGCCTCATCGAGTCCGTGTCCCTGCGCGCCCGCAAGAGCCTCGCCGGAAAGTTTTATAAGGATTCTTTTATACTTAGGTTTCATAAAGTACCCCCTATCCCGTTAATTATAGCAAATAAGAAAATAAAAATCAACCCCTATTAAGCTCAAAATTTGTCTTGAACGCGCTTAAAATTGCATTTTCTCCCGACAAAATTTCCGTTCTTGACTTAACGGTAATTTTTGTGATACAATCAATTAAAAACGGGGTAAATTAAATGTACAGTAAATTGGTAAGCGGCGTTCCCGCCGATTGCAAAGATAAAAGGTTTAACAGAATTTTAGAAGCGTTGCATATGGAGAGCGGCACTTTCGAAAATCAGAAAAAACACGTTATTTATAATTTTGCAGAGGGCAAGGAAGCGTACTTTTTAAAACCCGGCAAAGAAACGAGGAGAAAAAGCAGCGTCAACCCGAACGATATGCTCCCTTGCGTGGATGGTATAGAAAAGAAATATTCTTTTGCCGACGTTTGGGGCAATTTATGCAAACTGCAAAACGCCGTAAGTGCGGACAGCTATAAAAAACTTTCCGTAATCTTATATAGGCTCGCTTTCCTTTTGGACTTTAATAACGTAAACGGAAAAGTACGTTTTTCTCCGAGCGAAGAAATACTCGGCGAAATATCCTCTATACAAAAAGAAGCCGACGAAGAAGAACTCGGCATTGACGTTTTGTCTTTGTTCTATTTTATCGACTTATTGGGTTGGAATGAAGACGTAAAATATCACCGCCCGTTCCTTCTGCCTAACGGAGAATATTCCGATATTTACGACGGGTTAAAAGAACGAGCAGGCAGAATAAATACGATACTGACTTGTATTTCAGTACCGTTAAGTTTTCAGCGTTACACCGAAAACGTAATAAAAAACGCCGCTTCGCCCTCGAATATAGATTTCTCCCTCGGGTTGAAAATAGCGCAAGCCCTTACTAACCGCCGCGGGATTTATACCTTGACAAACCCCGAATTGGTTGAATTTCTGTCGCCTTACCTTACTTGATAATTATTTTTTATGAGGCATCAGACGGTATTTTTCACTTACTTCGCCGCCGCTCTCCAATCTGTCGTTGATAAGTTCAACGTAAGTTTTGTCGATTTCAGCGCTTAAAAAATTTCTGCCGAGTTCAATCGCCTGAACGATTTCGCCGCCCGAACCGCCGAAATGCACTAAAACCGTATCTCCTTTTTCCGTGCTTGCAAGAATAAGTTTTTCCACAAGTTTCTTGGGAATCTGGCAGGAATGAATGGTTTTGTCCTTGGATACGTTTTTAACGAGGTCGTAGTACAGCCAATCGTACGGCATCCGGCCGGGCACGCCGTTTTTAATCAGTTCCCTTATTCTTCTGTCGTTGGGATTTTTATAGGGTTCTGCTACGGGTTCTTTAAACCATTTATTGTTCTTTGTCTTGGTGCAGTGGAGAATGCTTCTGTGCGCGGTAGTGAATTTTTTTGGCGAGTGTCCCACATTGGAATTATATACCCAAACGTAGTCGAACACGTTGGCGCAGTTGCCGTCGAGATATTTTACGCGGAGATAGGCGTTCTGCTTGGGATAATTGATAAAGAACATATTGCCTTCCGGTTTTAAAACCCTTAAAGATTCTTTGGCAAGTTCTTCATACCAGACAATATATTCTTCAAAACTTTTCGTGTATGATTTTCCGTTGTATTTAATCCCTACGTTATAGTCGGGATCGCTGTAAATCATATCCACAGAATTATCTGGCAACATTTTCAAAAGTTCGAAAATATCGCCGTGATAAACTTTGTTCAGTTCCATAAATCCGTCTCCGTCAATAAGAGCATATGTTTATTCTTATTATATTACAAAGTTGTTCGTCGTTTTTTTAATAAGCATTCACCGCGGTTATGCGACGTTTAAAGTAAACGACGTTGATATTATAGCATTAAATGCCGAAAAGATCAACAATATTAAACGCTGTTTCCGAAAAAATTTTTAAAGCCGACGCGATTTTATCGCGTCGGCTGTTTTTTTATATGAAATTTTCAGAACCCTCTGTCATTGAATGTATATTCAGTCACTTCGTAATCGCTAAGCTCGCGTTTGAGCAGTTTTTTTACTTCGTTATTAAATGTGCCCCGCTCTAAAAACGATACTTCATTGAAATTGTATGAAACCGAAACCGTTACTTTGTTTCCGGAGCAGGCATTAATCTTATCCACGTGAAAATACCCGTCTACTCCCCAACAAGTAAAATCGCCGCTTCCGACAAAAGTTTCGCGAAATCTTTTAAAACTCTCTTTAATTGCCTTATCTTCGGCTTCTCTGTTCTTTTTAAACATATTTACCTCAAAAAATTATTCCAGATTATTACCGAGCTTTAATCTGCCGAGCAATACGGCGACAACTGCCAAAGCGGAAACGACAGCGTTAATAATCAATAGAGTATGAAGTCCCGTCATAGCCGATAAAATTCCCTCTACGGCAAGCACTCCTATCGAAACGCCGTAATAATATGCAAAACTGACAGCTCCCTGAATACCGTTTGTAAACCAGCCTACGGTTGCTATAATACACATCCAACCCAAAGCTATTGCTTTGATGAAATTTATTTTTTCTTCCGCAAGAGAGAAGTAGTGCACCGTAATTATAATCATAGGTATTATCTGCATCAGCAACCCGATGAAGTAAAAGATTTCTTTCGCCGTAGGATTACCTTTATCGTCAAGTAAAATAGATACGAACCCCTCTAAAAACATACCGACTGCAATACATATTACGAACCCTGCGTTAAATTTGCAGAACAATGAAATTACCGCCAACAAAATACCTTTGAAAAACAAAAAACCGCCAAACGCCCAAAACATATCACACCTCTCATTACGAAATTTTTCTCGGATTTGCTATAAAGTACAGAGTTTTGCCAGAAACAGTTGCTTTCGGAAAGTTTTTAATTTTTCCGCTCGGCGCAATGCCGATATTATTTTCCATAACGGAATGATAGGCTTTCCCTTTCTTCGACGTAACTCCGCGAGCCATAGCGTAGTCGGAAATTTTTCTGATACGGTTTCTCCTCACGCTTCGTCCGTATTGCCATCCGACGGAGTAACACCCGCAAAAATTTGCAACGCTGTCAATTTCCTTAATTTCCGAGTCCCCAAAAATTTGCTCATCCGGAAGCAATTTTATTTTTTGATTAGCATTACTTTTTTTATCCAGCACAAGCTGCGACACGCATAACGCATCGTCTGTTTTTTTGTGTTTTATTTTTCTTACATTACCTCGGTTGTCTTTTATTTCTATACGTTCATAAAAAGCGTTTCCGATTTCCCATTTTACCGGTTCCAATTTAAAATAAGCCTTGTCGCCGTTAATGAATTTCTGTCCGTTCGAAAACGTTACGCTCCTTTTACAAATTACCGTCTGCTCAACATATCTTTCACCATCGTCGCCAATAAAATAATCGCATTCCCCGCCGCGCGCTTCGACTTTTATTTTTTCGCCTTTAATTGTTTGAGGGAATAAACCGTATTCAAACGTTTTCGGTTTAAAATACTTAAAAAAGGAAACCGCTTTTAAAAACAAATCGACAAAAAATCCCATATATCTCCTCTCTAATTAATATAATTTTAAAATCTTAATTATTGTACACCACAAAATGATGTATGTCAAACATTTTTCTGATGTAAAAAGCAAAATGGATATACTATGAAAAATAAATTAAGAAACCAAATAGGCGAAAGATTAAAAGAAAGCCGCAAAGCCGCGGGATATACGCAACAACAAATTGCGGAAATTATGCATATGACTCAACAGCAATACAGTCGGTTTGAAAACGGCGTATTCGAACTTAACTACGAACAGATAATCAAACTTTGCAAACTTTACGATATTTCTTCCGATTATCTTTTAGGATTGAAAATATTCTGATATGAGAATAATAATCCACCCGCATAGCGGGTGGTATTTCATTTT
>CAMXOH010000051.1 GCA_947245485.1 uncultured Clostridia bacterium
CACGATTTATATTTCTTTTCCGCTGATTTTCTGCTCACAGGCAGTAGCCTCATTAGTACCCCGCCACTATCGCGGGGTTTTCGTTTACACAATAAAACGAGCAAGCAGTTTTGCTTGCTCGTTTAATATTTAAATTTTAACCCTTATTGTAAGTTACGCGTACGCCGGGTCCCATCGTAGAAGTAATGGTTACGCTCTTGATATACTGTCCCTTAGCCGCCGCAGGTTTAGCCTTGACAATCGCATCCATAAGCGCGTTGAAGTTCTCTGCGATTTTATCCGTGCCGAACGATTTTTTGCCGATGGGGCAGTGGATAATCGCGGTTTTGTCAAGACGGTATTCTACTTTACCTGCCTTAACTTCCTTAACCGCTCTCGCAACGTCCATAGTTACGGTACCCGACTTGGGGTTGGGCATTAACCCCTTGGGTCCGAGGATACGTCCTATTCTACCTACCATACCCATCATATCGGGAGTGGTAATCATAACGTCGAAATCGAACCAGTTGTCTTTCTGAATTCTCTGAATGGTCTCTTCCGCGCCTACGTAATCTGCGCCTGCCGCCGTCGCCGCGTCCGCTCTCTCGCCTTTTGCGATAACGAGGACTTTCTTGGTTTTACCCGTACCGTTGGGAAGGACGAGAACGCCGCGCACCTGCTGGTCAGCCTGACGGGGGTCTACGCCGAGACGAACGTGAAGTTCCACCGTTTCGTCGAATTTTGCTTTTGCCGTGTCGAGAACGATTTTCACCGCCTCGCCTAAATCATATGATTTGGAACGGTCGTAGGATTTTATGCTTTCAGCGTATTTCTTTGAAAGTTTCATAATTTACTCCTCCACCGTAACGCCCATAGAACGGGCGGTTCCTTTCACCATGCTCTTTGCCGCTTCGATATCGGAGCAGTTCAAATCGGGCATTTTCGTCTTTGCTATATCTTCGAGCTGAGCTTTGGTAAGTTTGCCTACCTTGTCCCTGTTGGGGCGTGCGCTCGCCGTATCGAGTCCCAAAGCCTTCTTGATGAGAACGGGCGTAGGGGGCGTTTTGAGAACGAACGTGAAACTTCTGTCCTGATAAATCGTTACAACGCAAGGGATAATAAGTCCTGCCTGACTTGCAGTCTTCGCGTTAAATTCCTTGGTAAAGCCGGGTATATTGATACCGTGGGGGCCCAACGTAGAACCTACGGGGGGAGCGGGGGTTGCTTTACCGGCAGGAAGCTGTAATTTGACTACCGCAGTAATCTTCTTTGCCATAAAAATTTCCTCCGAGTGGTTAAAACGAATATACCATAAAAGATTTAATATATTCTCCCACTGATTTATACAACCGCGGACTGAAATTTCAAATCCGCGATTTTATACAGTTTAAAGTTTTTTGATTTGAATGTATTCCACTTCGACGTCAGTGCTTCTGCCGAACATCTGGATATTGATTTTCGCTTTCTGAGAAAGTTCGTTGAGTTCGGTGATGACGCCTTCGAATCCTTCAAGAGGTCCCGCGTCCACGCCGACGGTATCGCCGACTGCGAAATCCGCGTCGACTACTACTTCTTCGAGGCGCATTTTACGGATTTCATTATCCTTTAATGGAATAGGTCTGCCCTGCGGCCCCACGAATCCCGTAACTCCTCTCGTGTTCGTAATCCAATACCAAAGCTGGTTGGAATATATCATTTTAATGAACACATAACAAGGGAGCAGCTTGCGCTCGACTACCTTACGCTTGCCGTTCTTCTCCTCAATGGTCTGTTCCATGGGGATTTTTACGTCGAAAATACTCTCTTGCAGATTATTGTTTTCTATCAACCGTTCGAGGTTGTCCTTCACCATAGACTCGTAACCGGCGTACGTATGAAGAATATACCAGCACGGCGTAGTAGTTACGTCTACCATTTACTATTCTCCGATACCCTTGATGTTGGTGATGAGAGTCAATAACTCCTGCAAGCCGTAATTGATTAAAGTAATTACGACAGTAAACACAATGACGACGACTAAAACTACGCAAGTCGCCTTGACAACCTTGGGGAACGAGGGCCACGTAACCCTTTTGAGTTCCGAGAAAGTTTCCTTGAATTTTCTGCCTATTCTTACGAAAATATTAGGCTTTTTTACTTTATTATCGTTTTTTTGAGCCATTTTATTTTGTTTCCTTATGCTCGGTGTGCTTTTTGCAGAAAGGGCAGTACTTGGAAATGGTAAGCCTGTCGGGGTCGTTACGCTTATTCTTGTAGCTGTCGTAATTTCTGCGTTTGCATTCGGTACATTCGAAGGTTATTTTAGCCCTTGTTGATGCTTTCATGGAAAAACTCCGTACAAAAAAAATTACACCCCCAATTCGGGTGTAATTGAAGTTTAACATATATAAAATTACGTGTCAACCTTTTTTTAAGCAAATAAAAAATTTTTTGCGTGCATTTATACCGTTTTCCATATCGCGGGTTTTCCGTCGACGTAGCGCCAGAAATTTCCGTCCGCGGCAGGCTGTTCTTCCGAATAAAAGTATACGGGCACGTTTTTAATATCGTTGCCGTTCTTGCCTATTTTTATTTGATTCCACTCTTCTTCGGTACCCAAATAAAACACTTCTTCGAGAGCCAAACATTTATAGAAGGCATAACTCACTATTTTTTTGACGCTCTTGGGCATTATTACGCGTTTTAAATTAGCGCAGTCGAAAAACGCCGAATAGTTGATTGTTTCCACTCTGTTGCCTATGACGAGTTCGCTCATTGCGCAACCGTTGAAAGCGAAATCGGGAATCAGCGTCAAAGCATTCGATACGGTGAGCGTTTTCAGACTGTTTTCCGCGTCCGATTCCTGAAATCCCGCGCCGCCTCCGAACATAAGCATTCCCATGCCGATTTCGGTTACGCTGTCGGGCATTTTGAAGTTTTCGAGCGCGGTACAGCCTACGAACGCGCACTCGCCGATGGCTTTAAGTCCGTAACTTAAATTAACCGTTCTCAGTCCGTAACACTCCGTAAACGCCCCCTCGTCTATGCTTTCGGCGCTTGCGGGAATAGTTATTTCGTTAATCTCGGGACAGTTGGCGAAACAGTACTCGCCGAGCGTCTTTATTTTTTCGCCCAAATCAACCTGTTTAAGTTTGGAGCAACCGAGAAAAGCCGAGCCGCCGAGCGTCAGTACGTTTGCGCCGAAGGTAACGCTTTCAAGATTTATACACTCGGTAAAAGCCTGCTCGCCGATTGAAAGCGCGCCCGAACCTATTTTTACGCTCTTAATGTTATCACAGCCGTAGAAAGCGTAATCGCCGATTTTTTGCACGCTGTCGGATATAACCAAATCAGAAACCTGCGTACCGTTTACAAAGAGTTCCTTTGCAAAGTACAAAGGGCTCGCCGCCGCGTTTTCAAACGACGCCTCGCACCACTTGTCCGCGTCCGCAATATTTACCCTGCCGAGGTTTCCGCACCTGCCGAACGCATTTGAGCCGAAAAACTCTACTCTTTTTCCTATTGAAACCGTTCTGAGCGAAGAACATTCGTAAAACGCCTTTTCTCCTACCGTTTTCACGCTGTCGGGGATTGTTACGTTGGTTATAGCGTCGCATCCGTAAAACGCTTGCACGTCGATGGCTACTACTGGCAAACCGCCGTACTGCGACGGAATGTTGATTGTTCTGCCGGTTGCCGTACCCAAACCGCCGACGGAATAACCGACTTTTTGTCCTCCCTCCGTCACTTCGGAAAAGAGCAGTCCTTCAGTATCGCCGTCCTGCGGTCTTACGCTTCCCGCGTTGTGCGTTCTGCCGTCGGTATAGACGATAATCAAATCGCCGTTTTCGTCGATATAAACCGTTTCTATACCCACGCCGTCTTTTCCGTCAGCGCCGTTAGAGCCGTTCACTCCGTCCTTTCCGTCTTTACCCGCGCATGCGGCAAGTCCGAACGCGCAAGTTAAAGAAATGGCGGCGGATAATAAAACCGTTAATATTTTACGAATCATAAGTAATTTCCTCTTAGTTAGATTATATCTTTTTATAATTATTATGTCAATCGATTAACGGGAACGCTAAAAGCCGCCCGCGGCTTAACCGCGGGCGGCTTTAAACAGTCATTAATAACACGCGCACGAAAACGCGGAAATTCATCAGTTGAGTTTATCGTCTACCTGAAAGACGTAACCGTCCTTCTTCTGCTCGTTCACGCGCTGAGCCGTTCCGGGCGCGAAAGAAATGGGGCAGGCAAGAGGCAGCATAACGGGCGCGTTCGCGCTTGTGGTGAGCGCGCTGACCGCCGAACGGAGATAGGGATAAATGATTTTAGTTCCCTCGATTACGAAGTTGCGCTCCTCTTCGCTGTCCGCAATCGTTCCCTCGAAGAAACCGACGTAAGTAACCCTTACGTCGAAAGGCGAAGGCTCCTGTTCGGAAGAGAGCGAAAGAAAAGAAAGAGTAATGGCGTTTAACTTTGAGTCGCCGTTGATATTTCTTTTAAGGTTGCAGGAAAACTGCGACTTGATTTGAACGCGCGTGTCGGGCGCGATATTCAAATGCGTATTTTTCAACGAAATTTCTTCGGGAATAAGTGCTTTTAATTCGATTGTCATTTTAAAATTCTCCTATGGATTTATACTTCTATTATAATCATAACCGTTTTTATTGTCAATCAATCGGTTTTTAATTGATTAAATTTTATAGGTATTATATAATGTGTATATATGACTGTTAACCTTGACGAATTAAACGGACTTTTGTTGAGCTGTGAAAAACCCTCCCGTTATACGGGCGGAGAATTCGGCTTCCCCGAACTGAAAGAAAGCGCATTCAATTTCTGTATGTGTTTCCCCGATATTTACGAAGTGGGAATGAGCAATCTCGGCATAAAAATCGTAGCCGAAAGCATTCTCGCGCGCGGTTTCACGGCGGACTTCTGTTTCACGCCCTACACCGATTTCGGTTCGGGATTGAAAAAACTCGGCGTGCCGCTCTATTCGCTCGGACTTAAAAAACCGCTCGGCGAATTCGATATGCTCGGCTTTTCGATGCAGTTCGAACTGTCGTACACCAATCTTTTATATATGCTCGATTTGGCGGGCATTCCGCTTACGAGAGAGGAACGCGCAAAGGGCGGCTATCCCCTTATCGCAATCGGCGGACCTTGCGCAGTCAATCCCGAACCTCTCGCAGACTTCGTAGACATTGTATTCATCGGCGACGGCGAAGAGGTAGACGCAGACGTTGCGGAAATTTACGTAAAACACGGCGGGGCGAGCGAAGAATTTTTCCGCGAGATATCCAAACTCGACGGAGTATACGTTCCCGCCCTTTTGAATAAAAACACAAAAGTTAAAAAAGCGTTGATAAGCGAACTCGACAAAGCGATATTCCCGCAAAAATTTGCAGTTCCCAACTGTGAAAGCGTACACGACAGGGCGGTTATAGAAGTAATGCGCGGCTGTTACCGCGGATGCCGTTTCTGTCAGGCGGGATTTATTTACCGCCCCGTAAGACGGCGCAGTACGAAAACGCTTACGCGGCAGGCGTGCGCGCTAATTAAAAACACGGGTTACGACGAAGTAAGTATGAACTCGCTTTCCACGGGCGACTATCCCGAACTTCGGACTCTGATACGCGAACTGAAAAGTTCTCTACCAGAACGCGTCACCCTTGCCCTGCCGTCGCTGAGAGTGGACAGCTTCGACGGCGATTTTGCGCAGGACGCGCGCAAAATTTCATTGACTTTCGCGCCAGAAGCGGGCAGCCAACGCCTGCGCGACGTCATTAACAAAGATATTACCGAGGATGAAATTCTCCGCGCCGCTGAATCGGCTTTCGATTTGGGTTATTCGGCTGTCAAGCTGTATTTTATGTTGGGCTTGCCCACGGAAACCGACGAGGACGTTGAAGGCATAGCAAAATTATGCGCGCTTATTAAAGGCTGTTACAGAAATAAGCCGAGAAAAAAACAGCTTCGCATTTCGGTATCCTGCTCCACGTTCATTCCCAAACCTTTCACCCCGTTCCAATGGGAAAAACAGGCGGAACGCGGCGAAATTCAGGCAAAGCAGAAAAAACTTCTTGAAAGTCCGCATATGAAGGGCGTGAACGTTAATTGGAGCGACGGATTTACCGCCGAACTCGAAGCCGTGCTCGCGCGCGGCGACAGGCGGCTCGGAAAAGTCATCCGTCTCGCCTACGAAAACGGCTGTAAATTTGACGGCTGGTCACAGGAACTTAACCGCGACGGTTGGCTGAAAGCGTTTGAAACCGCGGGCGTGAGTATGGACGAATACACCCGAGCATTCGGCGAGAATGAAATTCTTCCGTGGGATTTCATAGACGTGGGAGTAACCAAAAAGTTTTTATCTTCCGAACGCGCAAAAGCATATAAGAGCGAGGTTACGGGAAGCTGTCTTTCATCCTGCAAAGGTTGCGGACTTCAAAAATCCTGCCCCGCCGCAAGCGAACCCCATTAAACTTAAAGAACAATCGATAATTCATAACGGTTAAAATGTTAGCTTTTAAATACACGAAAACAGACGGAGCGGAGTACCTTTCCCACCTTGATTTACTGCGGCACATAGACAGAACGCTAAGGCGCGCGGGAATAGAAGTCGCGGCGAGCGGAGGCTTTCACCCGCACGCAAAAATTTATATGAACAACCCGCTCGGTTTAGGCATTAAATCGGTTGCGGAGTTCTGCGCCGCCGATTGCGCTTTCGACGGGGATTTCAAAGAAGCGTTTAACGCAAACTCTCCCAAGGGCGTAAAATGCACGGCGTTCAGGCGCGTCGGTGAAAACCCGAACTACGCCTACACTATCGAACGTTGCGAATACACCGCGGCGGGCATCGCGCCTTTCGACGTCGAAAAATACCTCAGCCGCAAGGAAATAATAGTAACGGACAAACGCGGGCGAACCGTGGATATAAGAACGAGAATTTTTTCACTTACCGCAGATAACGGACTACTACGCTTTACTTTGGGTTGCGGAGCAAACAATCTGCGTCCCGACCTGTTTTGCGAACTTCTCGCAGAAGAGTTCGGCGGCGCGGCGACGGGACTGATTAAAACGGAGTCGATAGGAAAATTTACTTTTTAAGGAGTCTGTATGTCAAAAAAGACAATATTTTTTGACGAATATTGCGGGTACGTTGTGGCGGCAGTCACAGAGAACGGCAAGATAACCGAATTTAATTTCGAAAAGAGAAACGCGCTTTCCATTATCGGAAACATATATAAGGGCAAAGTCGAAAGCGTTCTGCGCGGAATGAACGCGGCTTTCGTAAACTGCGGCTTGGAGCGCAACTGCTATCTCTCCGCGGGCGACGCCGTTCCCGATTCGGAAAAGTACGACTGTTCGGACGGCGAAATTCCCGATTTGGGAGATTTGAAAGAGGGCGACGAAATTATCGTTCAGGTTTTAAAACCGCCCGTAGGCAAAAAGGGCGCGCGAGTGACGGCTTTCCCTTCGTACGTCGGAAAACAGCTTATCTATATGCCGAAAACGCCGTTCGTCGGAGTGTCGCGCAAAATCGCCGACGAAGAATTAAGAAAAAATTTAATCTACTCCGCGAACAGAATGCTGTCCGAGGGCGAAGGCATTATTCTGCGCACCGCCGCGCCATACGCAAAGCGCAAAAGGCTCGAACTCGAACTCGGCTATTTGAGAAACCTTCACGCAGGCGTATGCGCCGCCGCCGAAAAAGCGCGGACGGGCGCGCTTCTTTATACGGAAATAGAATTGCCCATTCGAGTAATGCGCGATACGCTCAGCTTCGATATAGAGAAAATTATAACGGGTACGCCCAAACTGCAAAAACTTATAGGCGAACTCGCAAACCTCTATCCGCCCGAAAAACGTTTCCCCGTAGAGTTGCATAGTAGCGGCAGGGATTTAATGGAAGAGTATTCCCTTTCCGAACAAATAAACGAATTAGTTTCGCCGCAGGTGAAACTGGACAACGGCGGTTATCTCGTAATAGAAAAGACCGAGGCGCTCACGGTAATAGACGTAAATACGGGCAAGTTTACGGGCGACGACAGCCTTGAACAGACGGTGTATTATACTAACATACTTGCCGCCCGCGAAATAGCAAGACAGGTTAAACTGCGCAACATAGGCGGAATAGTTGTAGTGGATTTCATAGATATGACAAATCCCGCGCATAGAAAGGCGCTGACGGAAGAACTTGAAAGCGCGCTTAAAAACGACAGCGCGAAATGCAGCGTTGCGCCAATGTCGAAATTCGGACTTGTCGAGTTCACGAGGAAACGTTCGGGTTCCAACCCGCTTGCGCTGATGACTACGCCTTGCAAAAATTGCAGAACGGGTTCGGTAAAATCACAGAAGTTCATACTTTTAAATATGCGCGCAAAACTTTTAAGCCTTTATTCGCAAGGAACAAGGCGGTTCAGGCTCGATATGAACGCCGAACTTTTTAACGAACTTTCGGAATGGCGGGAGGTTACGGAAGATTTAAAAACACGCTTAACCGATGCGGAAATTTACTGCGTGCCGCACCGCGGATATTCCGACGAACATATAGTCTACTTTTGCGACGGGCAATTCACTCTCCCCGCAAATTATATAAAAATCATTTAAACGGCAATATACCGTTCAAGCAATGCCGCCCGCGGGAACTCCGCGGGCGGCGCAACTTTATGTTTTTTACTTTATTCTTTTTATATTTAGTACCGTTGCTGTCAAGTATGCCCAAAGAAAGCAAGAGACGGAGTAAACTTTTACAGTTTACTCCGTTTCGCATTATTGTTTTAAGTTAAACGCCGAACTCTGCGATATGATTTCTTTTATCTTTTCCCTATCTTTTTTCGTATAATATTCTATTATCGTTTTCGGTCCTTTTTTTCCGTTCTTCTTTATTATAGGTTCATAGCAAAATATACAGAATGTATATAGATAAGCAAAAAATCCTTCTTTTATTGTTTCTATTTTACTATATTCCAACTCAAATATTATTTTTTCTCCGCTCTTCCTATACATTTTTTCTGCCGTATAAACGTCCGTTTGATTTTTTCCCTCTTTTATTAAATATATTTCTACTAGAATCATAGCAAAAAATATCAACCAAATAAATACAAAACAAAAAATTCCTATTCCAAGTTGCGTTGATGGATTATTATGCGATTTATATTCTTTATTCACAAACGAAATTATAAAAAATATTATTACACCGCCAAATAGCAATTCGACAAAAGCGCATAAAATTATAATCAATATGTTTGCATATTTTGCACGTTTAACTTCATAACAAATTTCCGACATATGTCTCCTTTACGGTTTAATTAAATTCCAAGGCGTTGTAAAAATGGATTTTATAAAAGCACGCATCGCTATGGGATAAGCATTTGCAGATAAATACGCTTTGACTCCGTTCGCTACTCCGTTTTTACTTATTATACTAAATAAACCGTTTCCAGGTTTTAATGAGTTCCAAAGTCCTGCGCCACCTAAACCGTATCCGGTAATAAAACTGAATAATCCTTGCGTAAAAGTGAGTGCACCAAAAGAGAAAGCCTCTCCCCAAGTCATATCGTTACCTTTGATATAATTTTCTAAACCATATGAAACCATTCCGCCCGCAAAAGTACCAACCGTCAAATAAGCCGCTGTACCTGCAATACTAAATGCCGACGCAGTATATGCCCCAACTGCTAAACCGCCGCCAAGAGCAGCCGCACCGCCCAAAACAGCTCCAACAATAACCCCTCCGACAAATGCACCTAAAACAGATTTTGCCGATTCACCATTTGCAGTAGCTATCGACGCATTTATTGTTCCACCTACTATTGCGCCAACTACCATACAAACTATTAAAGTAGTAATAAAAGAGTGTCCGTCGGGGTCAACGTTCATTACGGGGTTATTGCCGCAATAAGCGTAGAGATTGAGTCCGTTTATTACTCCCGGTTCGGCGTAGTCTACGCTGTCCATATTAAGGAACCTGCATACGTACGGGTCATAATAACGGGATTTGAGATAATATAACTTGGTTTCCGTATCGTAGAAGTAACTGCGGTATCTGAACGGATTTATTGCGCCGAGCGTGCCCGCCTTGCTTCCGCTCACACTATGGTTGCCCCACGCGTCGTATTCATATTTTACCACTTCCGTACCGTTGCTGTCAATAAGCACTGTTACTTTTACTTCTCGATTCGCTCCCGCGCATTTGTTATTTTTTATGATTAAGTAAACCGCCCGCGGAATTTCCGCGGGCGGCGCAACTTTAATAACTCTTATAATTATAACTTAACACTAACTTTTAATGTCGGAAATCCATAAGCGTACTCATTAGCTTTAATTATAATATTTTTAAATAATACTTTTAAATACTCATTACATTTACACTCAATTTTTTCAAAGTCTTCAATACAATTAACTGAACCGTCTGCTGTAATAAAAATTTCAATCTCATTGATTTTATACTTAAATATGGTTTCATTAATTAAGTTCAAAAAATCAAAATTTTCAACAAATTGTTTTTCACTTTCATTATAGTCAAGAACATTTTCCAAAAAATTAGTATTTAAAAAACCGCAATTTTTATAAATGAAACTATCTGAAACTAAGATAAAATTTTGCATATCAGCAGATTTAATAATTTCATTTCCGTAATCAAAAGAATTAAAAAATACCGCTATATCTTTTTCAATAGAATATTTTATTAAATCTTTTGCTAACTGATTAAACTTATTAAAGTTTTTGCAGATTTTATTTTCCTTTAAGTTTATGCAACAAAAACCACTCATTTTAAAAAGGCAAAGTAAAACGTTTTACTATTCGCCATGCTCCTATAAATTAGAACTCATTTGTATTTTAACACGCAAATCCATTTACTGTCAAGATTGGATTGTTTAAATCCCCGCGCATAATGCGCGGGGATTTAATCTAATTTAATCTCCAATCTAAAACTAAATTTAAATTCTCTTGATTACCAAAAGATAATTCGTAATACTTGTATAAATTGCATCGACAGTTTATAAACCCCAATAAAACCAATGCTTTTTTAAATTTTAATATAATATCATTGGTATTACTTATTGTAACCTCTTCAACTATTGAATTAATATATTTTGTTTTTACAAATTCTAAATTTTTGTACAATAAACTTTTATCTAACGGTAATTTATCATAATCTTTTTCGGGAGCATTATAATCAGGTAAAATATATCTATCGGAATCCATTGCTAAAATTTTATGTTTATTCATAAACCGCCAAAATGTAAATATTGATAGAACAAAAGAATCCGAAAAAAGCAGTTTCAAACAACTGTCATCACTATTGCTTTTATCACAATATTCTATCCCAATTAAGCGTTTATTTACTAAACTATTAAAACTTTTTACAGTTTCTTTTTCCTTCATTTAATATCACCTGCTATAAGTAATCGGTTATCCTTTACGAATAATGAAAAGTAATTGCCGTTGGCGCTATAATAGACGTAGAAATCTTTATCGTTTTCCGATGTATCTATTAAAATTTCGATTCGGGAATCCACGCCTATATTTAGTACCAAATCGCCAAAATCATTAAATGTTAAATTATTAATAAATTTATCTTTTAAAAGTTTATTCGCATTTTTCAAAGAATCGAAAATAAGAGTATTTTCAAAAGTATCTATATTGTAATCTTCAATAAAATTCTTATTAAAATAATAATCAGCGGAACACAATATTATTTGATTATTATCTATTAATCGCATTATGGAATAAATAAGAAAATAAGAATCATCGGCAAAAAAAATTTTAATACAATCATCTTCTAATGGAATATTTTCCAAGTAGTCTATTTTAACTATTTTTTGCCCGACAAGACATTTTTCTAAATTTGTTTTGTTTTTATTATATATCTTTTCTTTTTTCATTTTTATTCCATTTTGCAATATATAAAATTATTTAAATACTAAAAAGGTCTTTTAAAAACGCAATTAATTGTTTGTAATTCATCGGTGGCTCATTTTGTAAAGCGTTATGCGCTTCTCTCCATTCGGGATCCGTTTTTTTGAAGTTTAATTCTTCCATAGCATCCCTAAATTGTTTATTTTCATACTGATTATGCCCTATTCTAGGTCCTGAACCTTTCGCAAAAAGCACATTCAGTCCTAAAATGCCGCCGAGAATACCGGTTGCAGTAAGAGCGCTACCTGCTACAACAGCGCCAGCGCCGACAACTGCCGTTGCTCCGCCAGCCGCTATGCTTCCGCCCGCTATGGCTGCGGCTCCGCTTCCGAGCGCAGATATCCCCGCTCCTATTACAGCCAATCCGCCGCCTACTACCGCGCCTGCCATTGCTCCTATTCCTGCTCCGACTATCGTTCCTAACGCTATTGCTCCGAACAATTCCCAGCCGCGAGCTCCTTCTTTATACGCATTTACTCCGCTTATACTTGCGCCTATTACCGCTCCCGCTATTATTCCTATTAAGAGGCACGTGAAAAATAAATTTCCCTCAGGGTCTACGTTCATTACGGGGTTGTTACCGCAATAAGCGTAAAGATTAAGTCCGTTTATTACCCCGGGTTCGGCGTAGTCTACGCTGTCCATATTAAGGAATCTGCCGATATACGGGTCATAGTAGCGGGATTTGAGATAATATAACTTGGTTTCCGTATCGTAGAAGTAACTGCGGTATC
>CAMXOH010000052.1 GCA_947245485.1 uncultured Clostridia bacterium
AATCCTCCTGCACAAATAATAAACCGAAAGAATATAATCTAAACATATGTTTGTAAATTAACTTTCAAATTAGTCCTACGAGCGGCAAAAGCTCGTAGGACTTACTATTTTATTCAATTATACTAAGTGTTTTTTTTAAAAGCGCAAAAAAAAGAAAGGTTCGAACCGAAACCGTTCAACCCTTCCCCTTTACCTATTAATTCACAGCTTTACTGCCGCTTGAAATAGTCTTATATTAAAGTTTTTGTATGATACCAAACTTTATTGTGTTTGTCAATTAGTTTAAGTGAATTTCACGCAAAATTTGTGCAATATGCACAAATTTTACTCTTTATAAAGAAATCTGTGGCAGTTTTCACACTCCGTAACGTTGCCGGAAGAAATTTTTTCTTTGCCTACAATGGAAAGCTCCATTCCGCACTTAGAGCAACGTTCGTTTTTAACCGAGCAGATTATAGGAAAAATGCGTTCGCTTCTCTTTGCAACGTATCTTTTCATAACGTCGGGTGAGATTTCTTTTGCGAGAACTTCAAGCTCCTTTTTGATTTTTTCCATTTCGGCAATTTTGCCTTTCTTATACTCCTGATATGCTACGGAATATTCCTGATACTGTTTCTGAACGGTAATGGTCTTTTTCTTCAAAGCCTGATATTCTTCGTCGGCGTCCTTCATAGACTTGACGAGCGCGGATATTTCGCCTTTTATGGATTTGAGCTTTTCGGTGAGCTGGGACGCGTTCTTCTTATAAAACTGAATATCCGCACCCTCTTCGACAAGCTCGTCAATGTTTTCGAAATCCTTTATAGTAGCCATTATTTCTTCATACTTCTTATTAAGTTTTTCAAGCATAGCCGTCATTTCACGCGCCTTTGCGTCCATAGATTCAAGTTTTTCGGGCGCGCGTTTCGTAAGAAAACTTTTCGACTGCGAGTAATTTTTCCATTCCTGAGAATTTGCCGCTTCGCGCTCGATATTCAAAAGTTTGGAATCCTCTTCCTGATATTTTAAAAGTTTTTCAATCTGTCCCATAATAATCTCCTTATGAATTTAACGGATTGGAATTTACATAAGTTCTGCGTCTACGTAGTAAGCAGAAGGAATTTCAAGTCCGTCAGAAAGTTCGTTATATATTTTATTGAAGCCGTAATTTTCCGCCGAATAATGCGTCATATGTATTACGTTTATTTTGCGGTGCAATAGCGCGGTAATTTCGTGGTGCTTCATATCCGAAGAAACGAATACGTCCGCGCCGTGTTCCGCGGCAAAAGCGATAGCCTTTTCGTCGCAACCCGCGCCGCAGAACGAAGCTACTCTCTTCACTTCTCTTTCGTTTGCGCCGTAACCGAGCGCGCGCGGCGTGCCGAACGTTTTTTTAATCCGTTCAAGATATTCCCCGAATACAGTATTTTCAACGTTGTAAACCCTGCCGTAGCCGCCGCCTGAAATTTCCGCTAAAATTGCGGCTTCCTTTCCGCCGAGTCCGCGCATTAAATGATAATCGATTCCTTTTGGCGCAACGTCGAAATTAAGGTGCATGGAAATAACGGAAATACCGTGCCTGACGCACATAGTTACGGCGTCGCCGTAACCTAACCGAGATATACCGCCGTAAATTGCGGGATGATGCGTAACAATAAGTTCAAATCCGCGCGCAAGCGCCTCTTCAACCGCTTTCACAGACAAATCGAGCGAGAACAGCGCGCCGTTTACAGGCGTTCCGCTATCGATTATTATTCCGCTGTTATCATACATCGAGTATTTTTTGCAAAATTCGTCCGAAAGCGAGACAGGCGCAATACGTTCGCATTTTTTAAGAATTTCAGTTAAATTCACCGCTTAGAACTCCTTCGATAAATCTTGCGTCTTCACTCAGCGCCGCACGGCTGTTTTCAGACATTCCGCGACTCAGATATTCGCGTTTTTTATTAAGCTCTTCCTGCAAATATTCCCTGAGTACGGGATTATTAAGGCTGTCTCTTCCGTACGCAAGCTGAGCCTTGGTATAGCAATTCGAACCGTTCTTATTATCCTGCGCACGGCTACCCTTGATTACGAAATAGTAATTTTTGCCGTCCGTAAAAATATCGTCCGCGCAGAGAGCGCAACCGTTGTTAAGAAGATATTCGCGCAAAGTCCGCGCGTTTTTCATAGGCTGAAACACGAAAAAACGGGGAATATATGAATTTTTAAGAATTTTGACAATCTCTTCGCCGCCTATTCCCGCAATCAAAACCTGTTCTACCGAACTTTCGATTTTTTCGAGTCCGTCGCATACGACGGCGCGGCACTTACCGTCCGCAATATAATCCGATAACAGTTTTTCGGCTTTGGAAAGGCTTTTCGCGCTTATATCCGAAATCAACGCCCGTTCGCACAAATTGTTTGCGAGCATATACTCCGCGCAGTAGCCGTGGTCGCAGGCGACGTCGGCAAACGTTTCGCATTTTTCAAGATAGGCGCAAAGTTTTTTTATTCTGTCCATTACGCCCGTTCTCAGGTGTCGAGGAAATCGCGCAGATGTTTCGAACGCGAAGGATGGCGGAGTTTTCTAAGCGCCTTCGCCTCGATTTGACGGATACGTTCACGCGTAACGTTGAACTCCCTGCCAACCTCTTCGAGCGTTCTGGGTCTGCCGTCGTCCACGCCGTAACGGAGTCTTAAAACCTTTTCTTCGCGCGGGGTAAGGCTGTTTAAAACGCCCAAAAGAGTTTCTTTAAGCATTGTAGACGAAACGCTGTCCGAAGGAGTTTCCGTCGATTCGTCCTCTATGAAGTCGCCGAGATGGCTGTCTTCTTCTTCGCCTATCGGCGTTTCGAGCGAAACAGGGTCCTGCGCTATTTTGTGAATTTCGCGGACGCGCTCCTCCGTAATGTGCATTTCTTCCGCAATTTCTGCGGGAGTCGGTTCCCTGCCGTATTTCTGTAACAAAAGCCTTGAAGCGCGCGTGAGTTTGTTTATGGTTTCTACCATATGCACGGGAATGCGGATTGTGCGCGCCTGGTCTGCGATTGCCCTTGTTATCGCCTGTCTAATCCACCAGGTTGCGTACGTGGAGAATTTGAAACCTTTCTGATAGTCGAATTTTTCAACCGCCTTCATAAGTCCCAAATTGCCTTCCTGAATCAAATCGAGGAAGAGCATTCCGCGTCCCACATATCTTTTTGCTATTGAAACGACAAGCCTTAAATTAGCTTCGGAAAGTTTTCTTTTCGCTTCTTCGTCGCCTTCCTGCATTCTGCGCGCAAGCTCGATTTCGTCGTCTGCGGAAAGAAGGGGAACCCTGCCTATATCTTTCAGATACATTTTGACGGGGTCGTCGAGTCCTATATCGGAAAGCGCCTGCTCGTAGAGTTCTTTGTCGCGCTCCGCCTCGTCTATAATCTGTATTCCCGCTTCCGCTATGGATTTGTATACGAAATCAATCTGGCTTGTGGACGTGTCGTACTTTTCCATTATATCGCAGAGCGCGTTAGTGGATATATTGCCCTTCGAGCCGTAAGTCGCAATAATCTGTTTTAATATGTCATTCAGCTTCTGTTCGGATAAACTCATTACTTATCTCCGCTTTTTAATTTTTCCTTTTGTTTTATCAGTTTTTGTATTTCGGACGCAAGCGCTATTTTTACCGTAATTTCACTTTCGTTATCCGATTTTGCTTTAAGGGCGCTTATCCTTCCGTCTATATAATTAAGACGCAGTTTTTTTATGCAGTCGAAAAAATATCTTTCCGCCACTTCCCCGCTAAGTTTTTCGCCGTCGCTGTAATCGAGTATTTTACAGAGTTCCTCGTATTCGGGAGTGTCCTCTTCGAAAAACTCGAACAACTCGGAAGGCTGAACCCGCTCTTCCAAAAGATTTTTGGTCTTGATATACTTTGCTATAATTTGGTGTACGCCGTTGCAATATGGTATTTCTGAAACTTCTTCCCGAACGTATTTTGCGCCGAAAAGATACGACGCTATTACGAAACGCGAGGCTTTCACCGTCACGCTCGACGAATCTTTACGCGTTTTTATTTGCGTATTCACAGGCTTTTCCTGCGTTTCGCCCGCGCGCAAATCGCGGCTTAACGACTCGTAAGTTATTCCCGTTTTGTCGCGGAGAATTTTCAATAAGTCTTCCTGCTCCGCCGCGCTGTCCGCCGTTCTTATTATCTTTATGGCTTCGGAAACGTATCTGCGCTTATCGTCCGTTCTGTCTAAAACGTAATCCCTTTCAAGCACGTTCAGTTTATAGTCGATAAGCGGCATCGCCGCTTCGAGACACTTTGCATACTCTTCCGCGCCGCGTTGGTTAATTATATCGTCGGGGTCGAGTCCGTCCGTCAGCGGAACGACTTTTACGTTCAAACCCGCTTCCTTTAATATATCGAGTCCGCGCAGGTTGGCTTTCTGCCCCGCGCCGTCGCCGTCGTAACTTATGAGAACGTTATCCGTATACCGCTTTAATAGCCGTGCCTGTTCGGGAGTGAGCGAAGTACCCATACTTGCCACTACGTTTTTGAACCCCGCCTGATACAGCGAAATGGTATCCATATAACCTTCAACCATGATCACTTCTCTTATAGTTTGGGTTTTTCTTAACTTTTTTAAAAGGTTTATGTTATAAAGACTTTTACTCTTATTGAAAATAAGCGTTTCTTTGGTGTTTTTATACTTGCCGAACTCAACTTTTTTAAGCGCTCTGCCGCCGAACGCGACTACCTCGTCCATTGCGTTGATTATGGGATATATGAGTCTGCCGCCCTGCGCATCGGTCAGTCTGCCGTTTACGTCGTTGACGGCGCCGCTGTCTATAATATCCTGTCTGGAATAACCCTTGGACAAGAGGAATGCGGGCAAATCGTTGAAATTGAGACTTGCGCCCAACCCGAACGTGCGAACCATTTTAGATGGAATTTTGCGCTTTAATATATAATTTATATGCTCTTCGGCTTTTCCCGAATTCAGGTTATTTAGATAAAAATGCGCGCTCTCGTTCATTATTTTCAAAAGCGCGTCGCGCTTGCGCTTTAACTCAACCGTCTTCTGATTGTCGAAACCCGACTGCGGAACCTGCATTCCCGCGCGTTCGGCAAGCAGTTCGACGGCTTCCATAAATTCTATATTTTCCATTTCGCGGACAAACTTTATAACGTCGCCAGATTCGCCGCATCCGAAACAGTGATAGAACTGTTCCGCCTCGTTTATGGCAAAAGAAGGGGTCTTTTCATGGTGAAAGGGACAGCACGCCCAATAACCTGTTCCGCGCCGCTCCAAACTGAGATAACCGCTTGCAACCTCTACGATATTCAGTTTTTCCTTTAAGGCTATTATAAATTCCTGTAAAGCAGTCGCCACTACTTGTCCTCGTCGATAAACGTCCAACCGCGCGGAACGTAAATACCGTTAAATATATAGAGCGCGTATCTGTCCGTCATCGACGAAAGATAATCGCATACTACCGTTTCTTTCGGATAGCTTTCCAAAAGTTCAATGTAAGTTTTGGGCAATTCGTCCGTATTTTTGAGAAAATGCGCGTACATAGCCGTAAGCATACGCTCCGCTTTCTCCTCTTCGCCCTTAGCCGAACCCGAAAGATAGACTCTGTCGAACATAAAATCACGCAATTCCTCGCTCGCCTTTTCGACTTGCGAATCCATTTTTACCTCGTTCCGTCCCGCGGAATTTTCGTATATGGAAGTAATTGCGGTATTAATCCGCTCTTTCGAGCTTTTGCCGAGAACCTTTATTATGTTCGACGGCACGTCGTTCAAAGTAAGTATGCCCGCGCGGAGCGCGTCGTCCAAATCGTGATTGATGTAAGCTATTCTGTCGGCAAGCGAAACGCATTTGCCCTCTAACGTGGCGGGTTTACCGCTCTTTTTATGGTTGATTATTCCGTCGCGCACTTCCCATGTGAGATTGAGTCCCGCGCCGTCCTTTTCGAGAACGTCCACGACGCGGAGCGACTGCACGTTATGCTCAAAGCCGAGCGGACAAAGTTTATTTAAAATTCTTTCGCCGCTGTGTCCGAACGGCGTATGCCCCAAGTCGTGTCCGAGAGCAATGGCTTCCGACAAATCTTCATTGAGGCTTAAAGCGCGCGCTATACTGCGGGCAATCTGCGCCACGTCGAGCGTGTGCGTCAAACGGGTTATGTAATGGTCTCCCTCGGGAGAAAAGAATACCTGCGTTTTGTTTTTGAGCCTTCTGAACGCGTTGCAGTAGATAAGCCTGTCCCTGTCGCGCTGATAGTCCGTACGCATTGCGCAAGGTTTTTCTTCCCTCTGCCTGCCGCGCGTATCCTTTGATTTGCTTGCGTAAGGAGAGAGAAAAGCCTGTTCTATTGCATATGTTTTTTCTTTTAACGAATGCGTACTTTTCATTTCCCTATTTAATTACGATAAAAATACCGTTTTTCCTTTTTTTGTACAAAAAAATTGATTTTAACGCCTTAAATACCAAAAATTAACTTTACTTTCCGAAACCGCCGCCGACGGACAAAACTTCGCCCGTTACATAGTCGGCTTCCGCAAGATAGAGACAGGCTTTCGCCACGTCCTCGGGAAAACCTATTCTTCCGAGCGGTATCTCATCTATAAGGCTCTGCATTTCGTCTTCCGTAAGGTGCGCGTTCATTTCCGTATCTATTACACCGGGAGAAACGCAGTTTACGCGCACTTTTGACGGGGCAAGTTCCTTTGCAAGCGCCTTCGTAAATGAAATTACGGCGCCTTTCGAAGCCGAATAAGCGACTTCGCAACTTGCGCCTATTTCGCCCCAGACGGACGAAATGTTTATTATACTGCCGCCGCCGTTGCCTATCATTCTGTCCGCGACTGCGCGGCAACAGTAGTAAACGCTTTTTACGTTCACGTTAAAAATTCTGTCCCATTCCGCGGGAGAGGTTTCCTGTATTACGCGGACGAGAGAGATGCCCGCGTTATTTACAAGCACGTCGAGTTTTTCGTAAATGCCGAAAAACTCGTTGAACATCTGGTGTACTTGAAATCCGTCCGATACGTCCGCCCGCAAAAGCACGGGACAGTACCCGAGCATATTGAACTCCGCCTGCGTTGCAAGCGCAGTTTTTTCGTCGCTGCGGTAATTCAATACCACTTCGTATCCCTGCTGTAAAAACGCGAGAGCGATTGCTTTGCCTATGCCCTTTGTTCCGCCTGTTATTAACGCCGTTTTCATAACGTTTCCTCGCTAAGTACGAAAATTTGTTCCAATACGCCGTCGGGAGTCAAACCGTCGGTATCTATAATTATATCCGCTACGCTTTCATAGAGCGCGCGCCTGCGGCTAAAAAGTTCCGTCAGCCGCTCCTTCTTATTTCCCTGCAACAGCGGACGCGAAGTATCGCCTTCGAGTCTGATTAAAAGAGTTTGGATACTTGCCCTTAAATAGACGATTTTGCCCGCGCTTTTAAAAAGTCTCACGTTTTCTTCCCTTAAAACTGCGCCGCCGCCTGTGGATATAAACGCGTCTTCCCCGATTCCGCACACCTCTTTTATCGTTTCGGTTTCGAGTCCGCGGAAATATTCTTCGCCAAACTTTGCGAAAAGTTCGCTTATCTTACCATGGCGGCTTTCGACAATCGCGTCGGTATCGTATACTTTTTTACCGTATTTTTCTTTATAGCATTGCATTACGGTGGACTTGCCGCTTCCCGGCATTCCTATAAGGAAAATTTTCATAACTTAAAACTTTCCGCGGCGAGAATATAGCTGTTTTTGCCGAAACCGCATATGACGCCCTTGCACACTTCCGACAGTACAGAATTGTGCCTGAATTCGTCGCGGGCGTGAACGTTGGATAAATGCACTTCGACGACGGGCACGGTTACGCAAGCAATCGCGTCGCGTATGGCGTAACTGTAATGCGTGTACGCGCCTGCATTGAGTATTATTCCGTCAAACTCTTCATTCTGCGCCTTTTGGATTCGCCCGCATATTTCTCCCTCGATATTGCTCTGATAAAATTCGCAGGTATCGCCCTTGAAATGCTTTGCTATTGCGGCGTTGATTTCGTCGAGCGTACTCGTACCGTACACTCCTTTTTCCCTTATGCCCGTCATATTGAGGTTTACGCCGTTTAAGAACAGAAATTTCATAAATTTTTCTCCTGATATTTTTCAAAAAGTTTTTTTGCCTGCATTTCATTCGGTTCACTGCCGAAATATAAACATTGGGCATAGTAAGCCTGATAAAAAAGCATTCCTTCGCCGTTTATTATCTTCTTACCCGCCCCCTCGGCTATTTTAAGAAACTCGCTCTTTTTGGGAGTGTAAATCAAGTCTACGGCAACCTCGCAAAGACGGAGCAGTTCTTCCCCGACGGGAGAAACGCCTTCCGTTTTGTGCATTCCTATTCCCGTTGCGTTGACAATTATGCCGTAAGGAACCAAGCCGAGAGTTTCAACGGCTTTTACGCCGCAGAACTCTGCGGCAACCGCGTTGGCATTTTCAATACGGGTATCGTAAACGTATACTTCCGCGCCAGCATCCGCAAGTTTTTTAGCTACGCTTCTGCCCGCGCCGCCCGCGCCGAGTACGAGCGCGCGTTTGCCTTCCGCGCAGACGCCGTTATTTTTCAGCATAAGCGCAAAACCCGCGCCGTCGGTGTTGTATCCGCTTTTATCGGCTGAACGCACGGTATTAACCGCGCCGAACGTACGCGCGTCGCCCTCGAACTTTTTAAGGTACGGAATAACGGAAAGTTTAAAAGGAATCGTCACGTTAAAGCCGTCGAACCTTTCAAACAGTCCGTCTATTCTCATATCGAACTCGCTTTCCGGAATGCTCACTTTTTCATATGAAATTTCGTTTCCCATATTTTCCGCAATGAACGAGTGCATTTCGGGACTCGACGATTTAGAAACGTCCTTGCCGATTACAGCTAATTTCAATTTTCTCATTTCGTTCCCTTCAATATATCCCTGCATTCGGTTATAAGTTTTGCGTATTCGTCGAACGGAATTGAAAGTTCCGCACTTCTGCCCTCCGTGTTCGGCACTACAAGCGTGACTTTGGAAGAACCCGTGTTCTTCTTGTCGTACTTGGCTGAAATCACCGCCGTTTCTATATCTTCGTAAGCGGGAACTTTCTTTATAACCGTTTTAATGAGCGAAACAAGATTATCGAAGTAAACTCCGCCGCCCAATCCGAAGCATTGCGCAATGTACATTTCGTAGTACATACCTATAAGAACAAATTCGCCGTGGGATTTTCTGCCGTAATTAAGCTCCAACGCGTGTCCCGTAGTGTGCCCTAAATTCAGAATTTTTCTGAGTCCCGTCTCCCGTTCGTCCGCGGAAACTACGCCCGCTTTAAAACGTATATTGTCCTCGACAAGCGCGCCGAGAAAATCCAAGTCGAATAAGTTTTCCGCCGAAATAAGTTTTTTGTAAATACTTTGTTCAAGCGCGCCGTGTTTGATTATTTCACCGAGTCCGCACCTGATTTCCCGCGCGGGCAAAGTCTTTAAAAAGCTCGGTTCTACAATTACCTGTTCGGGTTGATAGAACGCGCCTATAAGATTTTTGATTTTTTTGAAATCTACCGCCGTTTTTCCGCCGACGGAACTGTCTACCTGTGAGAGCAAAGTTGTCGGAATTTGTACCAAATGCACGCCGCGCATATAGAGCGACGCCGCAAGTCCCGCTATATCGCCTACCACGCCGCCGCCGAAAGCTATTACGTAGCTTCCTCGCGTAAGCTCGGCGTCCGCCATTGCCTGAATTATTTCGAGAAGATACCTCTGTGTTTTACTCGTTTCCCCCGCAGGCAGAATTTTTATCGGCACGTTGTTTCCGAACGTGTCCCATAAAAGCCGTCTGTACAGTCCGAATACGTTTTTATCCGTTACGATAAACAGCTGTATGCCTTTAAGCAAGGGAGCGTATTTTTCGAACGCGCCCTCACCGCAATGAATTACGCTTTCGGAAGTATTTGTCTTTAAGATTATATCTTTCATTGCAGTTTTTCGTACCTTTCGATAATTTCGTCCATATTGTCGCCGCCGAGACGGGAACAAACGACTTCCGCAAGTGCGGACGCTGTAACGCTTTCAAGTATTATTTCGGCGGCGCAAACCGCGCAGACGTCGCTTCTTTCAGCCGCCGCAACCGCAGGCTGTTTGGTTAAGTAGTCAACCGTATTAAGTCCTTTCATCAGCGTGGGAATGGGTTTCATTGCGGCGCGCAGAACGATTTCTTCGCCGTTGGACATTCCGCCCTCTATTCCGCCCGCATTGTTCGTCTTGCGGAAAAATTTGTTTTCTTCGTAATAAATTTCATCGTGAACACGGCTTCCTTCGAGCTGTGCGCAACTAAAACCGAGTCCTACTTCGACGCCTTTAATCGCCTGTACGCTCATCAGCGCTCCGCACAGAATCGCGTCGAGTTTGTCCGCATAGCGCATACAGCTTCCGAACCCGCTTTTAAGTCCTTTTACGCGAATTTCGATTATTCCGCCCGCCGTATCGCCTTCTTCTTTCAGACTGTTTATTTTCCGCATAGCTCTTTCCTGTATACTGCCGTCAAGCATAAACAGAGGTTGGGATTTCGCTTCTTCGAGCTGTCCGAAAGAATATTCCCCGTTGTCCTCTATTCCGCACACGCTTTTCACGTAACCGCTGATTTCCACGCCGAGCGTTTTAAGAAACTGACGCGAAACGGTACCCGCCACAACACGCGCCGCCGTTTCCCTCGCGCTTGCGCGTTCGAGAATATTGCGTGCGTCGTTCTGCGCGTATTTTATAAGTCCCGTAAGGTCCGCGTGTCCCGGACGGACTTTTGCAAGTTGCCTTTGAGAAACGTCGCAACCCTCGGGTGCCATTACTTTCCGCCAGTTTTCATAGTCGCGGTTTATAACGGCAAAGGACAGCGGACTGCCCAAAGTGAATGTATTTCTCACTCCGCTGATAATCTCCGCTTCGTCTTTTTCTATTTTCTGTCTGCCGCCTCTTCCGTAACCGCTTTGGCGCAGAGCGAGATAACGGTTGATTTCGGCTAAATCTATTTTCAAGCCGGAAGGCAAACCTTCTATTATTCCTATAAGCGCTTTGCCGTGGGACTCTCCTGCCGTCGTAAGTTTCATATGTTCTCCTATATTAACGAATATCCGTATTTTGTGACTTCGAACGTTACCGTGCCGTTTTCGTCCGTTCTGTAAATTTTTTCGCCTACATAGTTTACCGCATTGGATATTGCTTCGAGAGAAGGACAACCCAAACCGTTCTCTCCTACCGAAATTACCGCAGATTGCGGATTGGTTAGGTCGTACAGCCGCGCGCAGGCGGACGACGAATTTCCGTGGTTCGGAACTTTGATTACGTCGCAGTCGTAAAGATTTACGATAAAATCGGTAGTGAGCAGATAAGCGTCGCAAAGACGGTTTATCGCTTTATCCGTAACGTCGCTTGCAATTAAAAAATTCGTTCCCGCATATTCGAGCCATAACACGGCGGAAGCGTCGTTCTTAGCCTGAACGGAAGTCGGGTTTGAATTGAGTCCCGCATATTCTCCGTCGGGAGAGGTATGAACGGACGGAGAAAGAAAGGTAAAATAGTATTCCGCCTCCTCGTTCTGCTCTCCGTTTCCGTATTCGGCAATTTTAATTTCCGCCCCGCAAGAATTTGCCGCGCCGACAAAATTTCTGTATTCCTTTGTAATAAAGGTGTTTGTACAGTAGGGCATAAATATTCTATTGACTTTTTTATACTGTATTATTTCGGCAAGTCCTCCGCAATGTTCGGCATTTACCGAAGTGCATACAAGATAGTCGAGAGTCTTAATGCCGCTCTTATTAAGAAATTTCAAAATGCGGGCGGTATTTTTACTGCTTCCGTCGCCGCCATCGATAAGCATATTTTTGCCGTCGGGAAGTTCGATAACCGTGCAATCGCCATACCCAACGTCGATGAAGCGCACGCGCATAACTCCCTCTTCCGCACTGTTCTTTGACGAAACCATATAACTAGCAAGATACTTGACGGGAATGAAGTAATTCGTGACTATGAGCGCAATAGCTACCATACAGGAAATTGCAGCGACGATTATTGCGCGGATTTTATTTTTCGATAATTTTTTCTGATGATTTTCCATATTGTTACGAACTGTAAATATAATTATACAAGTTTAATTATACATTAACGTTAACAAAAAGTAAACAAATTTTGCCGACTGCCGAAAGTTATTTACCGCTCGGTTTGAAGGCGTTTAAAACGTACAGTTAAAAATTTTTGTTCTTGATATTAAAATTGCTTGCAAAATAAATATTTTTTGTTATAATGGTATTACTTTGCATCGCAAATGAGCGCAAGCCAAAAATAAATTAGGAACGCTAATATGGCTCAGCTGGTAGAGCAGCTGATTCGTAATCAGCAGGTCGCCGGTTCGCGCGAGCGTAGCGACGCTTTGCCGAGGGTTCCCTTTGGGAAACGGCAAAATCCGGCTATTATCCAAATTCCTTAACACAGCTTAATAATAATTGGTATGCTAATATGGCTCAGCTGGTAGAGCAGCTGATTCGTAATCAGCAGGTCGCCGGTT
>CAMXOH010000053.1 GCA_947245485.1 uncultured Clostridia bacterium
TCAGCTAAATTACAGTTTAACGTTTGTATTAACTTGGCGTAATAATATGTCCGAACCGTCATTGCGAACGCAGTGAAGCAATCCGGAAGAAATAACTATAAACGAAAAGTGTTTGTTACGTAAAAATAATGCTTAACGTCCGGATTGCCGCGCCAACAAGTTGGCTCGCAATGACGGTACACGTAGACGGGTAGCAAGATGATGCATGACCGGCAGGTCTAAAATACGCGCACTTGTGCGCAGCCGGTAATGATTAGGGCTAATTGCCCGAAAATGAAATACCACCCGCTTTGCGGGTGGATTATTATTTCAGTTTATTTCTATAATAACGATTTCGGGGCGGTTGAAAAGCCTCAACGGAAATTCCGAATTGCCGAGTCCGCGCGAAATAACCATACGCGTTTTACCGCTCGTATGCACGCCCGAAGTATATTTCGGAAACGCGCCCTGTCCCGGCGCGAACAACCCCCTGCCCGTAAACGGTATGCGCCACTGTCCGCCGTGCGCGTGTCCGCACATAACCAAGTCGTACCCCGCGCGGGCGTACTTTTCAAAGAACTGCGGCTCGTGCGCAAGCAAAATTTTAGGACTGACGGCGGGAGTGATTTCGTCGATTTTGGAATTTCTCAAAAACGCTCCGTTCAATCCCGCAACAGTGATTCCCTTTATTTCCGTAACTTCGTTATCCAATACGGTTGCGCCCGCCTCCTTTAATTCTTTCCTCAAAAAGCGGTACCCCTTGTTGCGCATTTCGTGATTGCCTGCAACGTATACGACGGGAGCGATTTCTTTCAGCGAACAGACGGCTTCGACCGCGACTTCTTTATTCTTCTGCGTATATAAATGAATTATATCGCCCGTCACCGCTATGAAATCGGGCGACTGTTCAGAAACTTTATTTAACAGCCTTGCGTTGCGCTTGCCGAACCGTTTGCCGTGCAAATCCGACAGATGCGCGATTTTAAGTTTGGGCGCGCCCTCGACAGAGAGCTTGTAACGCGTAATTTTAATACAACTGTTGTTGAACCAAACGAACAGCGCGCCGAGCGCAAACGCACCGGCTACGCCGAGTGCGAGCCAAAGCCAAATAAGTTCCATTAAACCTCCGTTACTATGCGATAAATGTTCTTTCCGCGTTCCTTAAACAGTCTTTCATGCTCCGTTTCCACGTCGTCCTTTGCGGGATTGTTCTTCAAATCCTCGCGCTTATCGATTATTTTAAATCCCGATGAAGCGTAGCTTTCAAGCGAAAAGAGATAGAAATCCCTGTCGTCCGTCTTTTGAATTATGCGCCCGCCGCTACGAAGGAGCGAACGGTATATTTCAAGAAAGCGCGGGTGCGTTAAACGCTGTTTCTTATACCCCTCTTTGGGCAGAGGGTTGGAAAAGTTGAGATAAATCATTTCTACGGACGAAGGATTGAAATACTTTAAAAGCACTTCCGCCGCGCAATTTAAAAAGTAAACGTTTTTTAAACCTTCCTCTTTTGCGCGTTCGCACGCTTCGATTAAAACGTTGGAAATTTTTTCAACCGCGATAAAGTTTATTTCGGGGTGATTTTTTGCCGTTTCGCAGACAAACTTGCCCTTGCCGCATCCTATTTCAACGCGGACCGGATTTGTATTCCCGAAGATTTCTTCAACGCGGAGATAATCTTTTTTCTCCGCGGCGGTAAGCATATTTTTATCCGTTAAGTCCGCAACCGTAAGCAGTTCGGCGCAAGCGGCAAGCCGCTCTTCAAGATGACTTTTTTTGTGCATTCTCATAATAACGAAAGTTTAACATACAAACGCCCAAAAGTAAACAATGTAAACGGTTACGCAATAATTTTAATTTTATTTTTATTCGCCGCGTTTAATTTTCCGATAAAGTTTTATATATAACCGTCGGGTGAAATTTGCGCCTGTCGGGGGCGCGGGGAGATTTTATTTGAATTTTATAGAAATCGTAAACGCTTTCACCTTTTACGGCATTGACGTAATACTGCTTGCCATCGCTACGGCAGTCTGTACGCAAATAGTCAAAAAACTGCTTTTTAAAAAAGCGCAGAAGAAAATGCTTACCTTTCTGCCGTTTATATTCGGAATTATATTCTATGCAGTATATGCGGCTGTAAGTAAATTGAGTTTACTTTATGTGTTCGAAAACTATGTTTCGGTTATAGAACACGGCATTTCCGTAGGCGCAGTCGCAACGCTGTTCTACGTACTTTACGAACAGTTCGT
The DNA here is from genome assembly GCA_947245485.1 of uncultured Clostridia bacterium. Classification (GTDB taxonomy): domain Bacteria; phylum Bacillota; class Clostridia; order Christensenellales; family Borkfalkiaceae; genus Coproplasma. The sequence continues at coordinate 2,226 of CAMXOH010000053.1, forward strand.
GCGCGAGAAGAGCAGTCTTTCCGCTACCGAGAGAGTTATTTCGACGCTTATCGAAGGCTACGTTCCCACGGACAGCTTGCAGGAAGCGGCGAAAGCCGTCGCCGAAGCCATTGCGCGCGACGTGACGGGCAACGGAGCAAAACGCGCGGAAGAGATTATAGCCGGATATTCGGGCGAAGAGGGTTCCGAGCGGGAGATTTGTCTTTTATCCAAGCTGATAATAGAAACGCTTGCAAACCTCACCACAAAGCAGTAAACCGAATGCCGACGCCCGCCCGCGGTTCTCCGCGGGCGGGCGTTTGCTTTTAATTTAAATTTTTTACCGTACGCCGTCAGTTGTTGCTCTGTATATCTATTTTATACTCAACCTGCATACGCGAGAGGATATCGTCTTTAAACGCCTCGTAATACTTATGGTTATACTTGTGTAACAGCGACTTTACCCCGAGTATATCGCAGTTGTTTTTTACGCTCAGTTCGGTTAAAGACGAAAGCCTTGCCTTGATTTCCTCTTCCGCCGCATTTAAAACTTCCTGTTTAACCACGTCGTCGAACATAACGCTGTCGGGTTCGAGCACCTGCTTTGCGCCCTGCACCTGCGCGCGAGCCTTAAAATTGAGCGTGAGTTTGGGAACGCCGCCGTCGACTTTGAGTTTTACTCCGCCGTTCGCGCTTTTCAGTCCCACGGTGTAATGCGTGCCCTTTGCGTCGCAAGGAATCACCGCAAGGCGTATGTCGTTTTTAAGGATATTGAGAGCAAACGACTGCTGTTCGTCGAGGATACCGACAAACTTGCCGCCTGCGAACACTGCCGTTTTACGCGCGGTGAACTCCATTTTTTCGCCGCCGGAAGAACCGCCGCTTTGACCGCTCTGTCCCTGCGTGCCGCCTCCGCCCTGTCCTCCTTCGCCGCCTTGACCGCCTTCGCTTCCGCCCGAACCGCCTTGTCCGCTCTGTCCGCCCTGTTCTCCGCCGCCTCCGCTTTGACCGCCCTGACCGCCTTGACCTTGCGAACCGCTTTCGCCGCCTACGTTATCGCCGTTGCCTCCGCCCTCGGAAGTGCCCTGAACGTTGGCTTCTATAAAAGGCATATAGCACGCCTCGCTGACCGAATAATTGTATTCGGCAATGTCCTTTAAGTTGACGACTGAAACGTTTGCGGATTTTTTAAGTTCTTCCGACAGAACGCGCTGTAACGCCGTGTTGTTTTCCGGACTGATTGTGGCGGGAAGCGAAAGCATATCCTGCGCTCTGCCCTTGCACATTGCGACCTGCGCCGTAAGTTCGGAGTAGTTGCGCCTGTAAAAACAGCCGAGTATCCTGAATAAATCCTCGCTTTGGCATTCTTCTCCGATTAGTATCAGTTTACAGAAAAGCAGTTTGGGATAAAAACCTGTTTTTGCGTTTATTTCGTTTAAGCAGTCCGCAACGGTAAGTCCTCTGCCCTGAACTTCGGTATACTGTATATTGTCGCCGCTCTGCGACGGTTGCGGAACGGCAACCTGCGCGGTAACGATGACTTCTTCCCCCTCCGCGTCAACCCCTACGGCGACGATATTAGAAGTCTTATGAATATCCACAAGTCCGAAATCGTTTGTAAAAAACAGTCCGATTAACAATAACAATACCGCCCAATAAAAGACGATTATAAATTTCTTTTTAATCATTGCGACCCCTCTTTAACGCCCAGGCGAGCAACGGTATAACGTTTGCGAACACTATAAACACTATCCCCATCCAACTTGACCACAGTTCATGCAGGGCGTTGAACTTGTTATCGAGGAATATTACCATCAGTAGCAAAACGGCGTTTACGGCAACAGATATATACTCTTTCTTTTTAAATCCCGTACATTCCGAAATGCAGTGGACGGCGAGCTGAACGTTTAAAACGAGCGCGAACAGCATAACTATTTCAAGCGCGTACAGCGCCGCCAAGTCTATTCTGCCTATAACTTCTATTGCGGGAAAGAACAGTGAGATTTTCGCAATGGCGAACTGCCTCGAAGCGGCAATTTCGTCGTATATGCCGTAAAACACCGCGAGCATTAAAAGGACTATTAAAGCTCCGCCCGCATACGAGAGCGTGATTTTGAGCGCGTCGCCTTTTTTATATTTGAAATATCCCATAAACATCAAGAGCCAGCACGGTTCGAAAAAGCGAAAAATAGTGCTTACCGAACCGCTTAAAACCGACTTCAACGGCATTTTCAGTACGGGCAGGAAACTGTTCCATTTAACTTCCGCGAACGACATAACGAGTATGAACAGCAAAGACACCGCAAAGACGGGTAAACATATATCCGCGCATCTGCCTATATTTTCAAACCCCTTGCTTGCCGCGTATACTGCGAAGAAAAAGAAAGGCAGAAACACGAGCAACGACGGAATTGTATCATAGAAAATAGCGTGTATATAAACCTTTTGTTCGAAAACGGGAATTACCGCGCAAATTATGAAAAACAGTGCGAACAGTCCGTACACGATGCGCGCAGTAACGTTGCCGAGCGTACCTTCTATCAACTGAAAAAACGTTTTATCCGTTTTGGAACATAAAAAACTTACCGACCAGACTATAACCGTCTGTATCGCAAAATCTATGAGCGCGGAGAAAAGTAAATCGCGCCCGCTCTGATAACTTAAAAGAGTGGGGTAAAGAATTAATCTCGAAACCGCCGTGTAGATTAGCATTATAAAGCATATCTGTCTTACGCTTATCCTCATTCTCATTTACTTTTTAACCTCACTTTGTCTTTCAGTCCGAATACCTCGGGGCGGTTGTTCAAGGTGAACATATTCGCTTTAACCATACTGTCGTACAAGTCGTTTTTAATGAGCGGCGCAAACGGCGCGAAGAGCGGAACGCCGTACGACTGTTCTGTAACGAGATAGCATATTAAAAACGCCGAGAAAAGCACTACGCCGAACGGACCCAAACTACCCGATATTATAAGGAATATCCAGCGAAGAGTCGTAGTCGTTTCAACGAAGTCGGGCGTGGTGTAAAGACAAATAGCCGAAAACGCTATAATGATAATCGCGGGCGTGGAAATTATACCCGCCTTAACCGCCGTATCGCCCAGAACGAGAGCGCCGACAACCGACAGCGCGAGACCGACGTACTTGGGCATTCGTATCGACGCTTCGTTCAGAACTTCGAGCACGAACAGCGTCAAAAACATTTCCACGCTCGGCGAGAGCGGCAATCCCGAAATCGAACTCGATATTTTGAGAAGCAGTTGGAAAGGAATCAGTTGCGTCTTGAAAAGTTGGGCGGAAACGTACATTGCAGGCAGAAAAATACCTATAAAAAGCGAAAGCACGCGCAACAGTCTTATAACGGTTGAACGGTAAGAGTTTGCGTAATAGTCCTCTCCCGCCTGAATATCTTCTGTAATCATATATGGCACGGTTAACGCAATGGGCGAACCGTCCACGATTAAACCCAATCTGCCTTCGCATACTTTCGCGCAGAAAATATCGGGTTTTTCGGTAGTGCCGTTACGTTTGAATACGGAGCGCGGCTTGCCCGAAATGAACTGCGCAATATACGACGAATCGGGGACTATATCTATTTCGTGCGCGGCGATTTGCTTTTCCACGCGCTCTGCAAGACCTTCGGGACACACGCCGTCTATATAGACCATAGCGACCGCAGTATCCGACTTTTTTCCGGCCTTTAACATCTTGACTTTTAAGTTCTCGCTTTTAACGCGCTTTCTTACAAGTCCGAGATTGACTTTTATATCTTCCGTAAACCCCTCGCGCGGACCCTTTATAACAACCTGCGTGGGCGGTTCGACGACCGCTCTTCCCGGGGGATTTTTAAGTCCTATTATAAAAAAGTCCTTTTCCCCGTCTATAAACAGGACGGCGTTTCCGTCCGAGACTTCCTTTATAGCGTCCTTGATTTTTTTGCCTTCCTTAACTTCGGGCAATGCAAGGCGGCGCTTTACCTCTTCGTAACCCGCTTCCGACTCCGCGTCGCGCAGAGGTTTAATGACAAGCTCGCCCAAAAGCTGCTTGTCCGCAAGTCCGTCCGCATAAATAACCGCAAACTTCCTGCCTTGCAGGGAATCGAACTCGAAGACGATTATATCCTGAGAGGTTAAAACGTCTTTAACGCTTTTAATATTTTTTTCCAATGTAACCATAGAATTATTATCAGTAAAAAACAAATTATTATAACTCTGCCGCGGCGTTACTCCTCTTAATTTAAAATTTCATTTTTATTGTCAAATACTTGTCGTACCGCAAGTATTATTCCGCATTAAAAAAATTTTCAGTTCATTGTGAAAAAATACTTGTCGCACCGCAAGTATTTCTCCGCATTTAAAAAATTTCAGTTCATTGTGAAAAAATACTTGTCGCACCGCAAGTATTTCTCCGCATTAAAAAAATTTTCAGTTCATTGTGAAAAAATACTTGTCGCACCGCAAGTATTATTCCGCATTAAAAAAATTTTCGGATTTTTTGTTTAAAATACTTGTCGTGTATTATTCCGCATTAAAAAAATTTTCGGATAATTGTGAAAAAATACTTGACAGTTGATACTATGCAATGTATAGTATAATACAAAGCGGGGTATTTGTATGGATATTCAACTGAAAAAGGGTATACTCGAAGTATGCGTGCTTTACGCCATAAGCAGGAGCGAAAGCTACGGCTATAAAATCATAAGCGACTTGCAGGGCATAATAGAGATATCGGAAAGCACTTTATACCCGATATTAAAGAGGCTTGAAGCGGCGGGATTTTTAACTACGCGTACCGCCGAACACGGCGGCAGATTGCGGCGGTACTACAAAATCACCGTAGCGGGACTGCAAAAACTTAATTCGGGCAGAGGCGATTTACTTGAAATAAACAGTATTTACAAAAAATTATTCGGAGGGAAGTTATGACTTATACCGAGTGGCGCGACGAATTGAAAAGCAACCTTTTATGCGTTTCCGAAAACGAGCGCAGACGCGTTCTCGATTACTATGCGGAAGCGTATGCCGACCGCCGCGAAGCGGGATATACCGAGCGCGAAATAATTGCCGACTTCGGCGCGCCTTACGACGCGGCGCAGAGAATTTTATACGAAAAAGTTGACGACGGGGATTATGCGGACGAGAAACCGCCCGAACTTACACGCCGCGAAATAAGACGCGAAAACCGTGAAAGACGGCGCGAACAGGCGGAACGCGAACAGGAATCGCGCCGCGGCAACGGACGCGAGCAGAGCGAACAGAGCACTTACGCTCCCCCTCCTCCCCCTCCCCGTCCCGCGCCCCAACCCGCTTACACAAACGGCTCCCCCGCCCCCGCCGCCTGCGCGGCTAAAAGCGATTACACGTGGGTATTCGTACTTTTATGCGTAATATTCTGGGCGCCTTTATTCGGCTTAATAATGACGATGGTTGGCATTACAATCGCCTTGTGCGTTGCGCCCGTAGCGGTTATCGGCGGCGGTGCAGCAGCGGTCGGCGCGGGAATAGGCGCGCTGTTCGGGGCGCAGACTTTCAACGCCTTCTTCTCGATTGGCGCGGGTTTAATTCTCATAGGCATAGGCGTTATGCTTTGCCCGATATTTTTCAAACTTGTAGGCCTTATGTGGAAACTGTTCAGCCAATGCTTAAAATGGATTAAATCGCTTTTCAGCGGAAAGGAGCAGACAAAATGAAAGGAATCGTGAAAGGTCTGATTATCGGCGGAGTCATCGCCGTAATAGGTATAGTAATTTTAATCGTCACTCTCGCTTCGAACGGTTGGAAAATTAAAAAAGCGGAATTCGAAATGCAGACTTATACCGCGGAAACCGAATTTACAAAGATTAAAATAGATATAGAGGCGGGTTCGGCAAGGACGGAATTTTACGACGGCGAAAAAGTTATAATAGAATATCCCGCTTCGAGCGCGTACAAAAACCAATTCGAGACGGAAGATTCAACCCTTATTTACAGCGGTTGTGCGCGCGACTGGTTCTTTAACACAGGCAATTTAAACGTTCCCGAAACGGTGATTAAAATCCCCAACGGCTCGGTTTACGGCATAGAAATGCAGGTCGGCGCGGGCGCTTACTCTCTTGCCGACGGCGAATACGGCAACATTAAAATCAACCTCGGCAGCGGCGTTTTTTCGGCTGAACGGTTCAAATGCGCGGAAATGAAGTTCGAAGTCGGTATGGGACACTCAAACATAAAGAACTTCGAGTGCCGTACTCTCGACTGCGAAGTCGGTATGGGCGATATTACAATAGAACAAGTAACCTGTTCGGGCGCAAAAATAGACGTCGGCTTGGGTTCGGCGCATATAGGATTTTCGGGCGCGAAAGAGGAATACAATATTTCAACCGATATAGGTCTCGGAAGCTGTAACGTAGCGGAACAGACGGGAACCACAGATAAAACAATCGAAATCGACGTAGGCGCGGGTTCCGCCGTTCTCGATTTTAAAAATTAAACTTCCAAGGAGTCAGACTAATGATTACTGCCGATTGGGTAGCCGTAGGACTTACAGCGTTTTTCTGTCTTGTCGGCGTCATTGCGGGATTCGGCAGAGGACTTAAATTCTTCACTTCGGGAATTTTCGGCTTCCTCATATCCGTACTCGTCTGTTACTGTCTGGGCGGGTTTATTTACAAGCTGAATTTCGTACAGGAATTGCTTGCAAAACTCGTCGCGGCTATGTCAAACAAGAACGGGTTCTGCGATTTTCTCATCAAAATTCATATCGAAATAGCCGTTTATTACGTATCGCTTTTTATAATCGTAAGCATTGTAAGAATAATAGCCGTGCTTTTGATTAAGAGCATTGCCGAAACGGACAACGCGGTTTTCAAGGTAATAAACAGACTGTTCGGCGTAATACTTTTCTTAACCGTGCTGTCGATGCTGACGCTGTTCGTATTCCATATAATTTCGCTTATAGGCGGAAATACCGAGGCGAACTTTACCGCGCACCTCGAAGGAAGTCTGTTCAAGCTAAATAAACTTTTCGAGAACAACCCGCTTATGAGCATAATAAAAGCCTTGAAAATACAAAAACTGTGATTTGACAACCTTATTATAAAATGCTAAAATACAGCCGTAATTTACGGCTGTATTTTTTTAAGAGGTTTACAAATGAAATTCGATTTTAACGCCGAATACTTCAACCCCGAACACACGCTCGAATGCGGGCAGGTGTTCCGTTTCAGACAGTACGGCGACGGTTACATATGCTATTCCGCAGACAAGGCTTGCTACGTGTATACGGACGGCGTAAAAACCGTGGCTGAGAGCGACGACTGCGACTATTTTTACCGTTACTTCGACTTGGAGCGCGACTACTCTGAAATTACCGAAAAGGCAAAGTCTTTCGGCGTGCCGCTTTTGACGAGGAGCGCGGAAAGCTGTAAAGGACTTAGAATACTCAACCAGAACAGGGAAGAAATGTTTTATTCCTTTATAATTTCTCAGAACAACAACATACCGCGCATTAAGGGCATTATAGAAAGAATCTGCTCTGTGCTCGGCGAAAAAAAGGAATGCGCGCTCGGCGAATATCACGCCTTCCCTTCCTCCGCCGCGCTTGCGGGCGCGGACGAAGCGTTTTTCAAGAGCATAGGCGCAGGTTACAGGGACGCATATCTCTCCCAAACTTCCAAACGAATTGCCGCGGAGGGAATTTCGCGGCTGGAAGGGTTAAGCACCCCCGAACTTAAAAAAGAGCTCTTAACTTACAAGGGCGTAGGTCCGAAAGTCGCGGACTGCATTTCGCTGTTCGGGTTCGGCAAAACCGACAGCTTCCCCGTGGACGTATGGACGGAAAAAGTTTACCGCGAGGACTTTAACGGCACGCTTAAAGACAAAAATAAAATAACGCAGTACTTTTTAAATGAGTTCGGCGAATATTCGGGTTATATTCAGCAGTATCTTTTTTACGGAAAAAGGCTAAAATTATAAAGTGCCTGATTATTTTTCCCACGGCGTAGCCGCCGAAGTTATTTATGAAAAACTCGAACCCAAAGATAAAAAGAAAATAGCGTGCAAGACGCTATATCTTTTGGGCGCGCAGGGCGGCGACGTGTTCTTCGCCTACAACGTAAAACCCACCAAATCGAATTTGGGGCGCAGTCTGCACCGCAAAAACGCGGTCTACCTGTTTGAACAGCTTGCAAAGGGCGATTTATCCTATGCGGCAGGATTTGCCACGCACTACGCGCTCGACTGCACTCTCCACCCGGAAATTTACGCTTACGAAAAAACCAAACGTTCGCCGTTTGCCCATACCTCGTTTGAAAACGATTTGGGACTTTTCATAAGCAGAAAGTACGGCATTCGCCGCGGAATCATTCCCAAGGAAAAGGCGCTTGAATGCACGGGGCAAATTTACGATACAATGAAGCGCATAGAACCGTTTATCACAATTACGGGCGTTGAAAGGTGCCTTAAACGGCATTTCTCTTACGCGCGGTTTATGTACCGCACCAAAAGGCAGAGTTACAAGTGCGATTACGACTTCCCCTCCCTTTCCAGCGCAATCGACAGAGCGGTAGATTTGGGCGTTAAAGCCGTTAAATGCGTGCTTGAAGACGAAATAGACACCGAACTTTTCGGCAAGGACTTTTTACAGCATTGATTAAAAATACGAAACAAGGGGAGCGGAATAAATTCCGCTCCCCTTGTTTAATTGAAATCCGTCCATTACTCGGACGCGCTTTCGATAATTCTGTCGTAAATGGCGTGGGTTTGCAACTGTTCGAAAAGTTCGTCCTCTGTAATCTCGTCGAGCATTCCGTCCGAATAAAACTGAAACACAAGATACTTTCCGCCGTCGATATGACGCAGAGCGTCCTTGTAAGTCGAGTCGGCGTTTAGCATAACGTGCTTCATTTCCTTGCCCCTTTTGGGTTTTTTCGCCGTGAAGTTTATACGCGAAAGAGGCGGCTCTTTTTCAAAAGCGGAACACAGCAAAAACGCCGCAAACATTAAAAAGGAAAGGTTTTTAAACGCAAACACAAACACGAGCACGAAGGTAAGCGAGAGCGCAAGGCTTAATACGCGCAGGACTATTCTTGCGGTTTTCTGCGGCAGAAAGAGAGTTAAAAGGCAACGCGCCGCCCTACCTCCGTCCAAGGGATACGCGGGCAGAAGATTAATAACAAACATAATCGCGCTTGCAGTAAACACAGTGTCCGTATACGCGTACGTTACGGGAAAAAACCACCACAACCCCGCCGTAGCAACACAAATGAGCGCGTTAACCGCAGGTCCCGACAGAGCAAGTTTGATTTCGTCTGCGGCGGAAATCCCCTCGGTATCGCACGAAGCGGACGCGCCGTACGGCATCAGGCTGATTTTTTCGCAACGGTAGCCGAGCCGCGAAGCGCAAAAAATATGGCCGCACTCGTGCATGAGCGCGGTCAAAGCGTATACTATGAATACGGGCAACCCGCCGAAAATTGCAGAGGCTAAACCAAGCGCGATAAACAGCGGGTGCAGAGTTATTTTCACGACTTCCAGACGGGGATTTCATCCGTAAGGGTGAAGCAGTTCAAAAGCGTGCCGTTATCGTACATCGAAACGCGGACTTCCGCCGAGCCGTCGCTGTAACCTACGGGGATATTTCCCGCAACCGCCGTGCCTACCGCCGAATATACGTTGGTGAGTCCGGTAATAACGCTTTTGAAAGTCGAAGTGTGCGCGATTTCGACGCTGTAAACGCCGTTGTTTTCCGTCACACTTGAAACTTTGCCCTTGCATACGGGATAAACGCTGCCCTCTGCGGT
>CAMXOH010000054.1 GCA_947245485.1 uncultured Clostridia bacterium
TGGTGTCCTTTGCAATGGTGTTCTCTATCATCTTGTCGTTCGAGAACAAGTCCAAAAGCGCCCTGTCGGAGCCGAAGCCGAGAGCGCGCAGCAAAACGGTTGCGCAGATTTTACGTTTTCTGTCAACGTGAACCCACAGGACGCCCTGCGCATCCTGTTCGAGTTCGAGCCACGCGCCGCGGTTGGGAATAACCGTAGTGCCGAAAATTTCTTTGCCCGTCTTGTCGCGCGTGGAAGCGTTGTAGACGCCGGGGGAACGGACTAACTGTGAAACGATAACTCGCTCCGCGCCGTTGATGATAAACGAACCCGAGTCGGTCATAAGCGGGAACTCGCCCATAAATACCGACTGGTCGATAACTTCGTCCTTAACTTTGTTGACGAGCCTTACGTTGACGTGCAAGGGAAGCGCATACGTAGCGTCGCGGTTGCGGCACTCCTTCTCGTCGTACTTGGGTTTTTCGTCGAACCAGTGATTGAGGAAATACAGTTCGTAGTGGTCGGAATAATCGGTTATCGGGGAGAAATCTTCGAATACTTCGGAGATGCCTTCGTTGATGAACGAATTATAACTCGACTTCTGAATTTCTACGAGGTCGGGTATTTCGATTACCTCGTTGATTTTACCGAATTTCCTTCTTTCGGTTTTGCCATACTTGTGAACAGGTAAATTCATTTAAGAAAAATACTCCTTTTGGCTGCGCGCCGTTTTTTATATTTCTTAAAATTTCACACTTTGGCGATTATCCGTATATATCTTTTCACCGGAAAAAATCTGTGAAAAATTTAAACAAAAGATTTAGCGGAATTTATTCAGTCCGTCCGCGTAAGGACTGCGAAAATGAAACGCTTATTTTCCGCCCGTAGGTCAAGATGAAAAAAATTTTTTTTATTTTATTCTTCTCTTTACAAATTAAATATTATGGTGTATAATTCAATGGCTGACTAAGGCTGAAAATTGCCGAATTTGCACTGATTTTATCCTTTTTTTAACCGCAATTTGAGATTAAAATTGAAAATGAGTGCAGAAAATCGCATTTTAGTTCAGTGTATTATTATAAAGTAAGCGAACGGGAAAGTCAACCCGTTTTGAGTCCGTTCGCAAAAAAAATTTTTTAAGTTATGAGAATTGATAAATTTTTAAAAGTTTCAAGGATTTTAAAGAGGCGCACTCTCGCGCAGGAAGCGTGCGACAAGGGCAAAGTCAGCGTCAACGGCAGAGAAGTAAAACCTGCGCACCGCATCGCCGCAGGCGACGTCGTGGAGATTGCCTACACTTCGGGTTTGCTTAAATTCAGGGTGCTACAAATAAAGGAAAACGTTAAAAAAGACGAGGCAAGCTCGCTTTACGAAATTATAAATACGGACGGTAAAGATGAATAACAGAGTCAGCGTAATAATATGCGCGGCGGGAAAAGGCGAACGCGCGGGTTTCGGAAAGAACAAACTTTTAGTTCCTCTTTTCGGCGAACCCGCGCTTTACCATACCTTGAAAAAATTCAATATACCCGAAATAGACGAAGTCGTAGTGACTTCGTCCGAATACGATTTCAAGGAAATTTCCGCGCTCTGCGCGCCGTTCGGATATAAGAACGTTTTAGGCGGGAGCACGCGCACGGAGAGCGTTAAAAACGCGCTCGAATGCGTGAGCGGGGATATCGTCCTTATCCACGACGGGGCGCGCCCCTTCCTCTCCCGCGAACTTATTAAAGATTGTATAGAAAGCGTTAAAACTTACGGCAGCGGCGTATGCGCGGTAAGGGCGACAGATACCGCCGTATATACGGACGGCGTCGTGACAGGCAGACTCGACAGGGAAAAACTCTTCCTCGTACAGACGCCGCAGGGTTTCCGCACGGCGGATATTAAGCGCGCCTATGCGCTTGCGGGCGGAAAGTCTTATACCGACGACAGCGCGGTTTACGGAGAGTATATTTCGCCGCCGCATATCGTCGAAGGCGAAACAAAAAACACAAAACTTACTTACGCAAGCGACTTTACAAACGGCATTCCCGCTCTTCCGCGTACAGAAGGACGGCTGGGTTTCGGAGTAGACGTACACGCCTTTACAGAGGGCGACGGCGTAACTCTTGCAGGCGTTAAAATTCCGTGCGAAAAAACTTTGCTCGCCCACAGCGACGGCGACGTAATAATTCACGCCGTTATGGACGCCCTGCTCTCCGCCGCGGGTTTGAAAGATATAGGCGTTTATTTCCCCGACACCGACGAGAAATTAAGGGGAGCCGACAGCGGAACAATGCTTAAAGAAGTAATCGCACTGATAAAAGAAAAAGGTTATTCGCCCAAAGAACTTTCGATAAGCGTTCAGGCGCAAATTCCGAGGCTTTCTCCGCACGTCGAAAGAATGCTTGAAAATTTGAGCGCGCTTACGGGCGTAGGTAAAAAAGATATTGCAATCGCCGCAGGCACCTGCGAGGGGTTGGGATTCGTAGGAGAAAAACTCGGCATAACGGCTTACTGCGTAGCCGCGCTTAAAGAGGATTAAATTATGGCAAAGACGACAAAAACAGTTACCGAATTTGTATGCAACGAATGCGGAGCTTCAAGTCCGAGATGGCTCGGACGGTGCCCCGCCTGCGGAAAATTCAATACTATGTGCGAGGAAATAGTCAAGTCCGCCGAACCGCAAAAAGCGGCGAGAACCGCCGTTTACGGCGGCAGGGCGAAACCCCTCTCCTCCATTACTTACGAAAACAGAAACAGAACTTCTTCGGGAATATCGGAGTTTGACAACGTACTCGGCGGAGGTATAGTCACAGGTTCGCTCGTTTTAATCGGCGGAGACCCCGGCATAGGCAAATCCACTCTTCTGACGCAAATCGCCGCGCACCTTTCGCGCAGTAAAAAAGTGCTTTACTTCTCAGCCGAGGAGAGCTGTTCGCAAGTCAAACTGCGCACGCAAAGACTCAACCTGAATTCCGACGAGTTGCTGATTATGAACGAAACCTGCATAGACGGACTCGAAACAGAACTCGACGGCGTGGAATTTTGCATAATCGACTCCGTGCAGGCAGTCTATACGGACGAACTGTCCTCCTCCGCCGGTTCCGTCGGACAGGTGCGCGAATGCGCGTCCAAACTGATGCGCATAGCCAAAAGCCGCGGAATAACTTTCTTTATCGTAGGACACGTAACAAAAGAAGGCGCGCTTGCAGGTCCGAAAGTGCTTGAACACATTATGGATACCGTGCTGTATTTCGAAGGCGAAAATCAGGAGAATTTCAGAATACTGCGCTCGGTTAAAAACAGATTCGGGAACGTTCAGGAAGTGGGCGTGTTCGAAATGACGGACTGCGGCATTATTCCCGTTACCGATTACTCGGGCGTATTCCTCTCCGAAAGCCGCGGCGAAGAACCCGGTTCGGTAGTAACGCCCGCGCAGACGGGCGCGCGCTGTATGAACGTGGAAATTCAGACGCTTATCTCCAAGACGGCGTTCGGCGTGCCGAGAAGAATGCCGCTCGGTATAGACTATAACAAACTCGTATTGCTTATCGCAGTGCTCGAAAAACGGTGCGGACTGAATTTTGCGAACTCGGACGTTTACCTCAACGCGATGGGCGGAATAAAGCTCGGCGAACCCTCATGCGATTTGGCTGTGTGCGCCGCTCTCGCTTCGGCTTTCTACGGCAAACCCGTGGATAAATACGCGGCGGTTTTCGGCGAAGTAGGACTTACGGGCGAAGTGCGCGCCGTTTCGTACTGCGAAAAGCGGGTTGCGGAATGCGTTAAAATGGGATTTAAAAAAGTGCTTGTCCCCGCAAAGAATATGAAGTCCGTCGCCAAGTTCGCTGACAAAATATCGATAGTGCCCGTTCTTTACGTAAACACTATGATTAAAGCTCTTTTCAAAGATTAATAAAGAAAGTTTAACGCGCCCGCGGACGGTTAGTCCGCGGGCGCGTCTTGATTATTGATTTAACCTACTATCCCTCGTTATGTTCGAATGCGCGGGGAACGGAATATAAATCGAATTCGCTGTCTATGTCAAACTCCGAGTCGTCGTCGAAAGCGGCAAGTTTGGAAATGGAAACTTCGTAAGCGGTCATCGAAACGAAACTTTCGTCGGGTTGCTTCTTCTGGTATTCGCGGCTCTGTATTCTGCCCGAAAGCGCGACTCTGTCGCCGACAGAAAGGTTGCGCACGAAACGCGCGTTTCTGCCCCACGCAATCGCGGGGATATAGTCCGATTTGTTGTAACTGCGATTTACGGCAATTAAAAGGTCTGCTATTTCGCGGTTGAAAGGCGTTGTTCTGTAAACGGGCGGTTTGCAGATGTAACCCGAAAGGACTACCGAGTTGGGGTTTTTAGCGGGTTGCACTTCGAGCAGTTCGCGTATAAACACCGTAAGCATTAACCGCGATTTACCGCCGTCGAGTTTGTTGTACGAGCGGAACTGTCCGAGCGCGCATATCATGCCGCCAACCTTCATTTCTTCCGTCATAATGCGTTCGGATACGGTTACGGGGAGTATATCCGCCTGCCCCGAAAGACGCATTACTTTGACGAAAAATTCGTAGAAGCCTTCTCCGTACACTTCGTGCGAAAATACCGCTTCCGATATTATCTCGCCGTAAATGTACACCTTGTTGTTTTTCTCCGTGTTGTAATTCATTTATACCTCCGAGTAATTCTTTTCACTTTGTCAAGTGATTTTTAATTTTTTTATTTGGCGTGTATCTGTCTGCCCGTGCCGTCGATTGAGTAGTTTTCCCTGTAAATGAGTTCGCCGATAGGAACAAAACTGTAACCGCGGTTTTTAAGCGTTTCCAAGATTATCGGAACGGCTTCGGCTGTGTGCAGTCCGTTGTTGTGCATAAGTATTATCGAGCCGTTTTGCACTGCGTTTATGACGCGCACCGCAATGTCGGAAGCCGAAAGGTCTTTCCAGTCAAGACTGTCAACGTCCCACTGAATGGTGTAGTAACCGAGCTCCGACGCCGTTTTTATAAGCTCGTCGTCGTAGTCGCCGTAGGGCGGTCTGAACAGCTCAACCTTTTTACCCGTTATGCTCTCGATTGCTTCCGAAGAAGTTGAAAGTTCGAGTTTGATTTCCTCCGCATTCTGCTTGCTCATATAGGAATGAGTTGAAGAATGCGTGCCGATTTCGTGTCCCGCGGCGTCTATTTTTTTGACGTAATCTCCGTACTTTTCAGTCCAAAATTCAACCATAAACCAAGTTGCGCGAACGTTTGAAACTTTAAGGGCGTTGAGTATTTCGTCCGTATGTTCCGTTCCCCAAGCGCAGTCGAACGAAATGGAAACGACTTTTTCTTCCCGCTCTACGCTGTAAATGGGAATAAGGCGGGGCGTGTTGCCGTAGTAAACGGCGTATGCGCCCGTGAAGTATACGGATACCGAAAGCACCGTAATAAGCAAAGCCGCAAGCGCGGCGAAGACAAGATTTCTTAGTTTAAATACACGTATCAATCTTTACTCCGATAATATCAAAATGAGAATAGATTATTTAAGGAACATTTGCCGAAATATGTCGTGTAACCACGAAAACGAACTTTGTCCCTCTGCAATATATTATTTCACTCGTTTTAAGTTTAGAATTGAAAAACGTAAAAAAATGCGCGCGTCAGGACAAACGTTAAACGAACTCGATGAAATGATTAACGCCTCTGGGCGCAGCTTGTTTGCTGCGCCCAGAGGCGTTAACCTTAAAATGGCGGTTTATTTTAATTTTCCTTTATCTTTTCTGTTTTGTTTTACCTGCTTTTCATACCCGTAGTCCGACGGTTTGTAATATACCCTGTCTTTGAGCCTGTCGGGCAGATACTGCTGTTCCACGTAACCGCCCGAATAGTCGTGCGGGTATTTGTACTTACCGCTCTGCGCTTTGGTTTTGCCGTCGCCGAACGTATTGTCCTTTAAATACGGCGGTATGCCCGCGTCGTCGCGGACTTCCTGCGCGTCGCGCCGCGCGGCGCCCATAGCGGTTATTACGGAATTGCTTTTAGGCGCTTCGCACACATAAATTATGGCGTTGGAAAGAGGAATTAATCCCTCGGGAACACCTGTGTTCTGCAATACGTACATTGCGGACGAAGCGACGACGAGCGCGTTCGGGTCCGCCATTCCAACGTCCTCCGAAGAATGTATGACAAGACGGCGCGCAACTATCATAGGGTCGCAACCGCCTTCTATAAGCCGCATTGCATAGTACAGCGCGGCGTCGGAATCGCTTCCGCGCAAAGACTTGCAGAAAGCCGACAGATAATCGTAATACGCGTCCTCGTTATAGGACATGGCTTTGCGCTGTATCGACTGCTCCGCGTCCGCCAAAGTAACTTTAATTTTACCGTCCGCCTGCGGGGGCGTAGTGAGAACCGCAAGTTCTACCGCGTTATACGCCGTTCTCAAATCCCCGCCCGCAACTCTTGCGATATGCTCCAACGCGCTTTCCTCGATTTCGGCGTTATACTCGCCCAATCCCTTGCGTTTGTCCTTGACTGCGCGCATTACAGCGCCTTTTATATCCTCTTCCGAGAGGCTTTTAAATTCGAAAACCCTGCACCTCGAAACTATTGCGGGCGTCATAGACGCATAAGGATTTTCGGTTGTCGAACCTATAAAAATAATCGTCCCCTGTTCTATTGAGGGAAGGAGCGAGTCGGACTGCGTTTTATTGAAACGGTGGCACTCGTCAAGCATAAGATAAGTGCGCTTGCCGTGCATTTTTAAATTGTTTTTCGCCTGCTCCACGGCGCGCTTGACGTCCGCGACGCCCGCCTGAACGGCGTTTAGCTTTATAAATTCTCCGTGCGTAGTAGAGGCTATTATATTCGCAAGCGTGGTTTTGCCCGTTCCCGGAGGTCCCCAGAAAATACAGCTTCCAAGCCTGTCTGTGGAAATCGCGCGGCGGAGAAGCGAATGCTCTGAAACGATATGTTTCTGCCCGACGAAATCGTTTAAATTGTTCGCGCGCATGCGCTCCGCAAGCGGTTTAGCCACTTCTTCGTTGCCGTTTAAATCGAATAAATCAAATGACATTTAACTAATAAGTTCCTTTATCGCACGAATGTTTGCTTTGCCGACGGCGTAACCTTCCTCGTACGCTTTATCCAAATCTTTTATAAGATACTGGCTCATTCCCTTCATTTCGGGTTCGAGCCACATATCGCACATATCCTTGTCGCGTTCTTTGATAACGCCCGTAGTGTGCGCGTCCATAACGTCCACAACTCTAAGCATAAGCGCAAGTATATTGTCGAGCTTTTCAACCGGTTCGGAACAGTTTTTCAAAACGTCAACCGCGATAACGACGTCCGCGCCCATTTCCTTTACTATTTTAACGGGAACGCGGCAAAGACACCCTCCGTCTACGAGCAGTTTGTCTTCGAGCTGAATGGGTCTGAATACGGAAGGTATGGTGCTTGACGCCTGAATTGCTACCGCCGCTTCGCCTTTATCGAATACGTGAAGATTGCCCGACAAGAGGTCGGTAGCAACGCATTTGAAAGGTATGGGGAAATCTTCGATATTTTTTATCTTTACGTTCGCCACGAGAAGTTCCCTTATTTTTTTACTGCGCAGAAGAGAAAGCTGTGTTATCGGCTTCGGACTTAAATCGATTATGTGTCTTTTTTTGAGTTTGAGAACTATGTCGCGCATTTCCGTCGTAGTCATACCGCTTGCATAGCATCCGCCGACAACCGCGCCCATAGAACAACCCGCTATAAAATCGGGTTTTATCCCCTCTTCTTCAAGCGCCTGCAAAAATCCGACGTGCGCGACGCCGCGCGCGCCTCCGCTTCCGAGAGCAAGTCCCAACGTTTTACTCATATTCCCTCCTTATTTTAAATAATTTTAGTTATGTGAAAGTTGTCAAATACATTAAAATAGCCGCCGCCTGTCTTGCGCTTACCTTTATAACGGGCGCGATAATCATTTATCCCGAAAGATACGTTTCTTCCTGCTTTCAGGGATTTGCGCTATGGGCGGAATGCGTCCTGCCGTCGCTGTTCCCGTTTATGGTAATTACTCTTATTTTCATAAAGTCGGGATTTGCGGAAAAATCCGCGCTTCCTTTAAAACGCGTGACGGGACTTTTTAAACTTCCGCCCGCGGCTGCCGTTTGTTTCGTAATCAGCATATGTTCGGGTTATCCCGCAGGTTCGCGCGCGGTTGCCGAATTTTACGAGGAAGGTTGCCTCAGCGCCGCGGATTCGAAAAAACTTGCCGTGATATGTTCGACTTCCGGTCCACTGTTTATTATCGGCAGTGTGGGTGCGAAGATGCTCGGCGAACAATCCGCGGGCTGGAAAATACTTTTGGCGCACGCCGCGGCGGTGCTCGTCACGGGACTTTTATTATCGCTGTTTTCGAAAAAGGGCGAAACAAGCCGCTTAAAGCGCGCGCCCGTGGATAACAACGTGCTTTACAACTCCTTTTACGGCGCGGTGATTTCGGTAGCCGTCGCGGGAGGGTTTATCGCCTTTTTCTGCGTTGCAGGACAAATTATAGCCGATTTCAATTTACTGTATCCGCTTGAAAAACTGTTATGTCTTTTTACCGAAAAAAGTTCCGCCGCCGCGGTATGCAAGGGACTTATAGAAGTCACTTCCGGCTGCCGCGAACTTGCGCAGGCGGACGGGAAACTTTTACTGCCGTTTACGGGATTTTTAATCACGTTCGGCGGAGTTTCCATAATAATGCAACAGCTTTGCTACCTGTTAAAAGCAAAAGTGAACGCATTTTATTTTATAGGCATAAAACTTTTTCAAGGCGCGGTTTGCTTCTTGATTCTGCTTGCCTTTATTTAATAACAGCCTAAAAGTTTAAAAGAATTAGAGGCGCGTTTAATAGCTTCAATCGCGTCCTTTACCGCGTCCGCCGAGTAGTCGCCCTCCGCTTCGATAAAGAAACGGTATTCGTCGGGCGCGTTTTTTATGGGGCGCGACTCGATTTTGGTCATATTGAGATTATGTTCCGACACTACTTGCAAAAGGGCTAACAGCGCGCCCGAACGGTTATCGAGCGTCACGCTGAAAAAGACGTAGCGAGAACTTTTGCTCTTCTCGACTTCACCCCTTTTAATTAAAAGAAAGTGGGTAAAATTGCTGTCCTCGTCCGCGATATTATTTTCTGACAGAGTTATTCCCTGCCTTACGGAATGCGCGCCGACTATGCCCGCGTCCTCTTCCGTTTTGAGCATTTCGAGACTTGCAGAAGTCGATTGCACGGGTATTAGACGCGCCGACGGGAAATTTTTGAAGAGATAATCCGCGCACTGTTCAAGCGCCTGACTGTGCGAATATATGCGCTTTATATTGCCGCTCTTCGCGCCCTTTAAAGTCGCGAGCCTGTGTTCGATTTTAACTGTGCATTTTTCGACAGCGCAGACTCCGTCCGTAGATTGCAATAAATCGAGGTTTTGAAGCACTCCACCGTTCAGCGTGTTTTCTATGGGTATGACTATAAAATCGGATTGCCCCGAAACAAGAGACGAAAAGACGAGCGGAAAACTTTCGTAAGGGCGAAAATTTCCGTCTGGACGCATTTTCTTAGCCGCTATATGGCTGTAACTGCCCTCCGGTCCGAGATAGCCTGTCTGCATATTCAACCTCCGTTCAATTTAAACGTTTATACCTTATCCGCAATATCGAGAATAAGTCTTTCGGTGTCGCACCAACCGAGACAAGGGTCGGTAATGGATTTACCGTAAACTTTATCCTCGGACTGGTTGCCCTCTTCTATGAAACTTTCAAGCATAAAACCCTTTACGTTGCGCTTGAAATCCTTATCGTACTTACAGTTCTGCATAACCTCTTCGCAGATACGTATTTGCTGTTTGAAGCGTTTGCCGCTGTTAGAATGGTTGGCGTCTATGATAATGGCGGGATTTTTGAGTCCCGATTTAGCATAACCTTCCACAACCTGCATAACCGTTTCGTAATGAAAATTGGGTATGTCGTTGCCGTAGCTGTCAACCGCGCCGCGGAGTATTGCGTGCGCAAGCGGGTTGCCGTCCGTCTTAACCTGCCAGCCGTTGAGCTTGAAAACCTGCCCAGACTGCGCCGCATAGATGGAATTGAGCAAAACCATAATGGAGCCGCTCATAGGATTTTTTACGCCGACGGGAACGTCTATTCCGCTTGCCACAAGCCTGTGCAACTGATTTTCGCTCGAACGCGCGCCGACGGCTATATACGAAAGCAAATCGTCCACGTAATGGATATTGGCAGGATAGAGCATTTCGTCCGCGGCGGAAAGTCCGCTTGCCTCTATTGCCTTTATGTTAAGTTCGCGTATGGCGTAAATGCCCTTTAAAATATCTTCCGATTTCGTCGGGTCGGGTTGTGAAAACATTCCCTTGTAACCGACGCCGCGCGTGCGGGGTTTATTCGTGTATATGCGCGGAACCAATACGAGTTTATCCTTTACCCTTTCGTTGAGTTTTCCGAGTCTTTCAACGTAGTCCAAAACAGGTTTCGCCTCGTGCGCGGAACAGGGTCCGACTATCATAATGAGCTTGTCGCTTTTGCCGCTTATTACTTCCGATACGAGTTTATCGCGCACCGCCTTTACCCTTTTAAGCGCGGCGGGCAAGGGCATCTGCGCGAGTATTTCTTCGGGGTCGGGTATTTTTATCTGCTTCTCAAACATTTGTTAAAATTCCTTTGTCTTTAATATGCCGTATATATCTCGAAGTATTTCGGGCGGAACGTATTCCGCAAAATCTTTCTTGAATTTAATTGAATTTTTCACGAGAGTGGAACTTACGTGTATCTCCCCCTGCTCTGCGGGAAGGTATATGCAAACCATATCTTTTTTCAATTTTTTGCTTGCGAAAAAATTTTGGTTCTCGTATTCGAAATCGACTGTATTGCGCACGCCGCGCACGTAGAAAGGCGTGTTCTCGCTTTCCAAAAGGTCTACCGCCGCGCCGCTGAACGCGATTATTTTTATGCGCTCGTCGCCGCCGAAAATTTTATTTAAAAATTGCAGTCTTTGCTCCTGCGTAAAAAACGGCGTCTTGCCAGTATTGCACATTACGGCGAGAGTCACCGCGTCGAATATTTTAAGGCAGTCTTCAACTATACGTTTGTGTCCCACGGTAGGCGGGTCAAACGTACCCGCAAATACGCATTTTTTCATTTTTACTCCGCTTTTTTGAAGAACGAAAGAACGGTTATGCCGTACTTTCTCTCATCGTACATTTTCAAACCCGCAATTTCGCCCGAAAAAATTTTATCGCTTTCCAAAACGGCTATGCCGTCCCCGTTTAAAATATTGCCTTCCGCAATAATTTTAAGCGCTTCTGCGCCGTATCCGGTTTTATATGGCGGGTCGATGAATATAAAATCAAACCCTCTTTCTCTCGAAAGGCATTGCTTAAAATCCGAACAGCTCACCGTAAAACCGTTTCCGTCGAGGCGGGAAAGATTTTTTTTGAGCACCGCTATGCTGTCCTTTGCCGCGTCGTTGAAATGGACGCGCTCCGCCCCGCGCGAAAGGCATTCCACGCCTATACTGCCGCTTCCGCAAAACAAGTCGAGCACGCTTGCGCCCGCAACGCGCGCCGAAATTATATTGAACAGGCTCTCTTTCACTCTGTCCGCGGTGGGTCGTATTTCCGCTCCCTTGAACTGCGCGAGATTCATTCCCCTGTATTTACCTGAAATCACCCTCATCTTCTACGCTTGTCCTTAAAATTCTGCGCTTCCGCCGCTTTGAG
>CAMXOH010000055.1 GCA_947245485.1 uncultured Clostridia bacterium
ATTGCCACAGCCGCATTTTATGCGCCTTGCAGTAACGGGAAATTTCCTTGTAGGTGTTTAAAGGATAAATAGAGTCGTCTGCGTACTTTTCGTAGCGTTCGGCGGGTTCGCCTTCAAAGTTTATAGTTCCTCCGCCTACGCTGTAAACGCGCTTACTTCCGAGAAGCCGTCCTTCTTTATAGGCTTCCAAATCCATTGTGTTGGGGTGAACGGGGCAGGGCGAAGTTTCGTCCCAGCAAACTTCGCATTTGAGCGGCGCGCAAGTCTGTATGATGATATTGTCTGTTCCGTGTCCTTTGCCCGTGAGCGCAAGCGAGCCGTAAAGCGTAACTTTGAGAAAGTCCGCTTCGGGGAAACGTTCGCGCATTATTTTAACCGCCCTTTCGGGTCCCATTGTATGCGAACTCGAAGGTCCGCGTCCGATTTTGTAAATTTCGCGTAATGATTGCATAAATAGATTGTATACCTTTATATATGAAAATGTCAACAGTCATTTTAAAAATATTCGGGACAAAACGCGTTTCCGTTTCGTTATTTAAGTGAACGAATAAAGAAGAGGTATGTATTTATGAAAACTTGCGGGCGCGTTTTAAAGTATAAGACTTTGTTAACTTTTATTGCGGTTGCGCTTTGCGCGGCGGTTCTTGTCGTTCCGTCCGTTACGGCAAAGGCGAATTCGGCGCAAAAGGACTGGTCGGGTTCTAAGGGTTCGGGCGCGTTGGTTACGGATGAAAACTGTCCCGTAACTGTTGAAAGCGAGCTTCTGACTTTTAATGTAAACGAATTTCCGCAAATTTATGAACAAACGGAAGACGAACTTTCCGAATACGGGGCAAGCGTTACGGCGAGCTATTCGTTTTACAATCCTGCGGATTATACCGTCGATATGAACCTTGTCTTTCCGTTCGGCACGTATCCCGATTACTTTTATTTCGATACAGGGGAATTGGACGACACGCAGAAGTACGAAATAACTGTCGATGGCGAGAAAGCGGAGCGTAAACTGCGCCATACTTATTGCGGCTACTATGAGTTTTCTGCCGACGAAGATATAGCAAAGATAAGGGATGAGTATGCGGAAGACGGTTTCTTTTCCCCGCATACGGAAGCGGTTAAGTATACGTTCAAGTTTGAAAATATCGGTTTTTCTTCCGAACGCGGGCAGTCATACTACGAGTTTGAAATTTTTCTGCCGCAGGGCGCGCGCGCTTTCGGCTCGCTCTTCGGGTATGAAGGTAAAGCCGACGGAACTAAGGTCCGCGGCTGGGTTTCCGAGGGGGACGTTTACGATATTTACGTTGTGGGTTCGTACGAACTGCCGCGGTTCGACTGTAAATTCTATAAAGACGCTCACCGCAATGTAAAGACGCACGGGAACGTAGGTATAATAAATTCGTACAAGTACGATTTCGAAAGTCTTGCGCTGTCTTTCAGGGATGAAAATTCAACCGTTTCGGATATAGATTGGTATAACGCCGTGCTTGACGCCATTAAAGTCAACAGTTTCTCGTTTTACAAACCGGACGGACGTTTTTTGCCGTCGGGGTTTCGCCTTATGCGCTGGTACGAATATTCCTTGACGCTTGCGCCCGGCGAGAGGGTGGTAAACGAAGTTTCCGCGCCCGTTTATCCCGATATTAACGGTTATTACACGCCTTCGGTATTCACCTATCGATATTTGTTATCTCCCGCGAAGTGCTGGGCGGAGTTCGGCGATTTCGAAGTTATAATAAATACGCCCTATTATCTTTTGGACGGCTCGCTTGAAGGAATGGAAAAGACGGAGTTCGGATACCGATTTTCGGCGGAAACTCTGCCCGACGGAGAACTCGATTTTACGCTTTGCGCTTCGGAAAATCCCGCGCGGGATAAATCGGGTTTCGGACTTTATACGTTTATTATAATTATGCTTACTTTGCCTATTGTTTACCTTGCCGCTCTGTTTATTACCGCGGTTGTGCTTGCGGTTATGTATATAAGAAGAAAGAAACAGCATTAAATATTTGCTTTTTACGTTATTTTATATATAATGTAACTAAGCGGTGCGTTCGGCGCGTTCCGTTTAAAGGAGATATTATGCAGGAGTACGATAAATACGAGTTTGAAATTCAGGGCACCGCTCTTACGAGATATAACGGAAACAAACCGCAGGTAACCGTTCCGCAGGGGGTAACGCAAATAGGATACAATGCGTTTTCGGGTTGCAGCGGACTTGCGGAAGTAATAATTCCCGACAGCGTGACTCAAATCGGTTACAGCGCGTTCAAAGGTTGTTCCGCGCTCGAAAAGGTTATAATTCCAAACAGCGTAAAAGCTATTTGCGACGACGCGTTCAGGGGATGCGCGTTATTGGACGGCGTTATTCTTCCCGAATCCCTTGCCGAACTTGGCAGATGGGCGTTTACGGGTTGTAAATCGCTTACGAAAATCGACTTTCCCGCAAGTCTTAAAAAACTCGGTTTCAGCGCGTTTTCGAATTGCGAAAATCTTAAAAGCGTGACAACGGACTGCAATATCGCAATTATAGACGACGACGTATTTTCGGGTTGCTCTTCGCTCGAAGAAATTTGCATACCCGACGGGGTGACTTCCGTCGGGAAGTGGGCGTTCAAGGGGTGCGCTTCGCTTTCGCGCATTTCTCTGCCGCAAGGACTTTTATCGCTCGGCGACGGCGCTTTCAAGGACTGCGCGGCGCTGAATGAAATAGTTCTGCCCCGTAGCGTGCATAGCATAGGCGAGTGGACTTTTTCGGGTTGTACCGCGCTTGAAAGCATTTTTCTGCCCGCAAGCGTAAGCACAGTCGGTATGTGCGCGTTTTCGGGTTGCGGCGATTTAGCGGTTAACTGCGAGGTGAAAAAGCCGCTGTTCGGACTGCCTAAAAAGTGGAACAAAAGTTGGCTCGGCGGAAGTTCTTCTTTAAAAGTTTTTTGGGGCGTGAAAAACTGATTATGCGTTTTTGATATAACAGGTATTGTAAATTATTATTTTACATTATAAGTATTTAATGATAGAATAGGGCAAACACAGAGGAGGAAAGTTATGAACATCTGGCACGACATTGACGCGGGCAGAATTGCCGAGAATAATTTCGAGTCTTTAATCGAAATACCCAAAGGTTGCAAAGCCAAGTACGAGCTCGATAAGGAAACGGGACTTCTTCGCCTTGACCGCGTGCTTTATACTTCAACCGTCTATCCCGCAAACTACGGGTTCATACCGCGCACGCTTGCCGACGACGGAGACCCGCTTGACGTTCTCGTCCTCTGTAACGAAAGCATTTTCCCTATGACTCTCGTAACGTGTATGCCCATCGGCGTTATAAAGATGTACGACAGCGGGGAGCTTGACGAAAAGATTATTGCAGTACCCGTAAACGACCCCAACTATAAACATTATTACGATATCAAAGAATTGCCAAAACACGTATTCGAAGAAATGATGCACTTTTTCGAAGTTTACAAGAACCTCGAACATAAGACGACTACCGTCAAGGAAATCTGTCACAAGTACGAGGCAATCGAAATTATCAGAAAGTGTATGAAAAACTACGACGAAAAATACAGCGACAATACCAAATAATTTGTTTTTCTCCATATGAAATGAAAGGGAGCTATCCGTTTGGAAAGCTCCCTTTCATTTTTTAATCAGTTTATTGCGCCCGTTATCGTCTTGATTAAAAGACGCGAGGCGTTCGTGTGCGGGTGATGCGGGTCTGTAAACATACAGATATGCCTTTCGGGGAGAACGGTATCGAGCATAAGCGGAAATACGTCGCCGCGGATTATAGCTTCTTCCGCCATAGGTTTGGGGACGAATCCCAAACCGTAGTTATGGCTTATCATCGGAACAAGCAGGTTTGCGCCGTCGGCTTCTATATCGGGAGTTACCGCCATATCGTTTTCGGCGAATATATCGTCTATAAACTGTCTTAATTGCATACTGTGCCTTAAACTTACAAAGGGATAGTTTTTAATATCAGTAAGTTTAAAAGGTTTGTCTTTAAGATGAATGAAGTTTTTGCCTGCAATTAGTATATCGCGGAAAGATTTGATTTTCAGATTATTGAGCGATTTAGAGGGGTTGCAGGGCGTGGATACGAACGCTAAGTTTACTATGCCGTTTTTGAGTTTTTCGATTGTGCCATTGCTTGAACCAGTGTTAATTTTGAATTTAATGCTTGGATGTTTTGCGTGAAATTCGTTCAAAAATTCAAACAAAAACCCGTAAAGCGCCGTAACCGTCGCGCCTATGTATATAGTGCCGTTTTCCGCGCTTACAGATTTGCTTACTTCATCCTCGCCCTTTAAAAGTTGGCTGTGCGCTATATTTACGTAGTCGAACAGCGTCTGTCCCTCGTGCGTGAACTCGACGCCGTTCTTAGTCCTTACGAAAAGGCGGCAGCCGAGTTCGGACTCCAAGTTCTGTATTGCGCGCGTGACGGCGGGTTGGCTCGAATACAGCTCGACAGCCGCGCGCGTTATGTTTTTGTGTTTGCCAACATAATAAAAGATTTTGTAATATTCGTAGTTCATTTGTTTGCCCTAAAACGTATTATGCGTTTTTGTTATGATTGTTATATAATATTATTATTTTACATTATATCAGAGGTGGTTTATAATGTAAACAAAAATGAAAGAAATTATAAAAAAAAGTAAATTTTTCACTTTGAGGGAGGACTTATGAATTACAGAGAAGCATCGCTGAGAAAGCACGCCGAGTGGAAAGGCAAAATCGAAACGGTAACGCGCGTACCCGTTGACAGCCGCGAGGCGCTGTCGCTTGCGTACACGCCGGGAGTTGCCGAACCGTGTATGGCTATCCATAACGACGTCGAAAAGAGTTTCGAGCTGACGAGAAGATGGAACACCGTTCCCGTAATAACCGACGGCACGGCTGTTCTCGGACTGGGCGATATAGGACCGGAAGCGGGTATGCCCGTAATGGAGGGCAAATGCGCGCTCTTCAAGGCGTTCGGCGGAGTGGACGCGTATCCCATATGCCTCAGAACGAAAGACACCGATGAAATTATAAACACAATCAAGATTATGGCGGGTTCGTTCGGCGGAATAAACCTCGAAGATATTTCCGCTCCCCGTTGTTTTGAAATCGAAACAAGACTCAAAGAGGAACTCGATATTCCCGTATTCCACGACGACCAGCACGGAACGGCTATTGTTTCTGCGGCGGCGCTTTTGAACGCGCTTAAACTTGCTGGCAAAAAGCTCGGTGAAATCAAGCTGATTATAAACGGCGCGGGCGCGGCTGGCATAGCGATAGGCAAGTTCCTTTTAAAACTCGGAGTGAAGGACGTTACGCTCTGCGATATTAAGGGAATTATATGCGAGGGCAACGATTGGCTTAATCCCGCGCAGAGAGAAGCCGCAAAAATAACCAACAGAACGCATATGAAGGGAACGCTTGCCGACGCGATGAAGGGCGCGGACGTATTAATCGGCGTTTCGGGACCCCACTGCATAACCAAAGAAATGGCTGCGTCAATGGCGGATAAATCGATACTGTTCACCTGCGCAAACCCCGTTCCCGAAATCGAACCCGATGACGCGAAGGCGGCGGGCGCGTTTATAGTCGGCACGGGTTCTTCCGAACACCCCAACCAAATCAACAACGTGCTCGTATTCCCCGGACTGTTCCGCGGTGCGCTCGACGTAAGGGCAAGCACCGTAAACGACGAGATGATGATTGC
This sequence comes from uncultured Clostridia bacterium, assembly GCA_947245485.1. Classification (GTDB taxonomy): domain Bacteria; phylum Bacillota; class Clostridia; order Christensenellales; family Borkfalkiaceae; genus Coproplasma. The sequence goes on from CAMXOH010000055.1 coordinate 5,705, forward strand.
GGCGGCAAAAGGCATTGCGGATTGCGTTTCCGACAGAGAGCTTTCGCCCGAATACATTTTACCTTACGCTTACGATAAAAACGCGCACCGTTCGGTTGCGAAAGCGGTTGCGGAAGCGGCGCTTGCAACGGGCGTATCCAAATTAAAAAAATAAAAAATTAAAAAAATTTTTGTTATGCTAACGCACAACAAAAGGGGCAGGCGCCCGTAAGGCGCCTGCCGAACAAACATTAATAGATGAATTAAGGAGGAGTTGACGATGAAAAGAAAGTCTTTGATTACGGCGGCGGTTTTGCTTTCGCTGAACATAATCGCGCTTTCGGCTATGCTCGTTTTTACGGCGTGCGAAAAGAAGGAAAAAACCTCTTGGACTATTTCTGCCGACGGCGGAGAAATAAATGCGTATTTCTCGGATAACGGCAGATACGGTTATATTCTCAACATAGAGGGCACGGGTAAAATTCCCGACTATGCGTCCGAAAAAGACGCGCCTTGGTATTACCGTTCCGGCAGAATTACGGATATTAAAATATCGGAAGGCATAACTGCGCTCGGCGCAAACGCTTTTAAAGATATCAAGGCAAAATCGGTAGTAATACCCAGAACCGCAAAGTCGGTTGGCGAAAACAGTTTTTATGCCGAAACGCTTGTATGTGCATATGAACAGATTACCGCGCCGCAGTCGGTTAAAGTATACCTCTACTCGGAAACCCCCGCGTCGGGCGAAGATTATTGGCACTTCAAGGGCGATTCCGCAAGTCTTTGGACTACGACGAAAGTTCTGTTTATAGGAAACAGCTTCACATTTTACAGCGACGTTCCCAAGCTCTTCGAGGAAATAGCAACGGCGGCGGGCGACGGCGTGGTTGTGGATTCGGTTACGCAGGGCGCGTGGACGCTAACTAAATTCGCTAACGAAAACGACGAGTACGGCAAAATCGTAGACGAAAAACTTAAAGCCGCAGACGATTACGACGCGGTAATTTTACAGGAACAGAGCACCCGTCCGCTTACGAACTACAACGACTTTTTGTCGGCGGCGAAATCTTTGCAGAGCAAGATAAAATCGACGCAGAAAAACTGCCGCGTCTATCTCTATTCGACTTGGGGTTTTAAAGAGGAAGCGGAAATAAGAAAAATCACCATTCCCGAAATGGAAGCGCAAATCCGCACCGCTTACGAAAACGCGGCTTCGGCAATGGGCGTAAAAGTTTCTTACGTAGGCAAAGCGTTCAGCGCAGTATATACGGACAATAAAGAAATAAATCTTTATTACGAGGACGATAAACACCAGTCCTATGCGGGCGCGTTCCTTTCGGCTTGCGTGCACGTAGCTACCATACTTGACACCGACCCTAAAATTTCGACTTTCACGGGCGAGCTTGACGAAGCGACGGCGAAAATTTTAAAGGAAGCGGCTTACAAAGCGGTGCATTGAACACGCGTAAAAAGAAAGTCGTAAAACGTTTTAATCAAACGTGAAAATAAAAATAATCCATCAGGAGGAAAATATGAGAAAACACTTAATGGCTGCATTGCTCGCAATAGTTATGTGTTTGGCGGCTCTTTCAGGTTGTTCGCTCGTCAAAGGCTTGGAAAAAGATATTCAAGTCGTTCTTAAAGTCAACGGCGAATATCAGGGTTGCTACACCGTTAATGCGTTCAACAATGCGATAGTACCCGTTCCCGAAGCTCCGCAAGGCTTAATGTTCTACGGATGGACGGCTGACGAGAATTGGGAAGAAAAGGGCGCGGCAAACGTTAAAGTTTCGGCAAATAAGGGACTTATACGTTACGACGACGTGAAAGATTATATAGTTAACGACGAACTCAGCGTAACGCTCTATCCCGTATTCGGCGAAATTCCCAGACACGATATAGCAATCGCCTGGTATAACAAGGCGGCTACCTCGGGACTCAACGAAGCTATAATAGACGGCTTTACCGGCGAATTAAACAAATTCCTTACCGATAAAGGATATAAGACGGAAGAACTCGATATAGTTATCCGTCCTTATGCGGGCAACGTAGGACCTACGTGCGAAGCGATTAGGGGCGACGGCGATATAGATATAATGATTGGTTGGTCTAATACCGATAACCTTACGGGTACGGGCGGAATGAAAGCGGGAGTGGATTTCCTTGAAAACAACGGAAATATTCTGATTAACCCCGACTTTGAAAAAGGCGCGCGTTACACTGCAAGACTTTCGGATACCGAAATGTGTAATTTGGTTTACGATTGGATTTTGGAAACTTACGCGGGCGAAGGCGGACCCAAGCTCGATTACCTGTACGACGGTTCCGCCGAACCTGAACCCGAACCCGAGCCTGAACCTCAACCTCCTGTAACCGATAAAATTACTTTGAGCGATACCGTCCTTAACGTTTCCGTATGGAACAACAGAAATAAAGAATGGATGGATACCTCAAAACTTTCCGAACTTGAAAGAGATTTTAAAGTTTTCCTTGCCGAAAGGGCGACAAACGCAGACGCAGTTACGATTAACTGGACGGACGAAGTAGCGGTTTATCTCCAAAATGAAACCGAAGCGGATGAAAAACAACCTAACGTGGCGGCGCTCGTAGCCGCGGTTAAGGCGGCGGGAAACATAGATTTCGTGCTTGCCTGCGGTAATAACGTAAATTCGAGCGGCAACCTCGAAAATCTTGAAAAAGCCGATATTTCCGGCGAAAAAGCAACCGCTTACGCAATTAAATCGGATAGAAAAGCGGCTATTCTTAATAAGGATAATCCTAACGAACTTTCAGTGCTTTTATTCGAATTTTTAACAGGCAAAGTATATAAACCCGAACTTACTTCGGTTTCTCTCAACGTTTCCGTATGGAATAACAGAAACAAAGAGTGGATGGATACGACTAAACTTGCAGAACTCGAAAGAGATTTTAAAACTTTCCTCGGAACAAAATATTCTAACGCGGACGCGGTTACGGTTAACTGGACGGACGAAGTAGCGGTTTATCTCCAAAACGAAACCGAGCCTGATGAAAAACAACCCAACGTTGCGGCGCTCGTGGCGTCGGTAAAAGCGGCGGGAAACATTGATTTCGTGCTTGCCTGCGGTAATAACGTAAATTCGAGCGGCAATCTTGTAAAAGCCGATGTAGCAGGTACTCGGGCAACTGCATACGGAATCAAATCCGATAGAAAAGTAGCTGTTCTTAACAAGGACAATCCGAACAAACTGTCAGTGCTGTTATATGAGTTCTTGACGAACACCGTATTTACGGCAGAGGCGGCGTAAGGAGGGAAAAAGAATGTATTTGAAAGGTAAATTATTAAATGCCGCGGCTATATGTCTGTACGTATTCACCGCGCTTTGGTTCGTAGTTACGGCGTGCTTCTTTGCACTGTCAAATAACTTATATTGGATGTTTCTTATATTCGCGCTTGTAAGCCTTTACGACGGTTTTGTAATTATCTCCGTAAAGAACAGGATGAAAAGCGTCAATCTCGAAAAGAACGAAAATATAAAACTTCTTGTCTGCTGGATACTCAGCATTGTATGTATTCCCGCATTCATTCTCTGTGCTATCGCGTACTTCCGTAAAACCGAGGACGAAATCATTATCCGCCGCAACGTTGAAACGGAAGAGAAGGAAGAAGTCAAAAAAGCCGCGGGCAAAACGCCTTTCTATAAGGCGAAAAGTTTCATTACGATGTGCGTTGCGCTCGGAATTATCCTTGTGTCGAGTTTCTCGGCAATGTGTTTTGAAACTTCGGGTTTCTCTGTAAAGGTTTCCGATTTCACGTTGACGCGCGAAATGACGCTTTCTTACAACGAAGGTAAAATTCACGGCAAACAGTATGCGATTCCTTTGACCGAAACCGAGGACGGAAAACGGCATGAAACCACGTATTCGGTTACTATGTACGTTCCCAACTCGGCAACCGAGGAAAAACCCGCGCCCGTCGTATTCGTTCTTCCCGGCTTCACGCGCACGAAAGCCACTATGTCGCAGTATTGCATAGAGCTTTCGAGAAGGGGCGCGGTAGTGTTCTGTTCGGACCCCGGCGGACAGGGCGGAACAACCGAAAATTCTTCCACGGGCGCGCACGGTATCGAGTATCTCGTACAGTACGTTTACAACAATTCCGACGATTTCAAATTCTGCGACAAACAGCGTTTCGGCGCGGTTGGACACTCGCAGGGCGGCGGTAACGTATGTCAGCTCGCTGCCGATATGGCGGGTGCGAGCTTCGAAGACAGTATAATCAAATCGGTTTATAACTCGGGTTACATAAAGACTTCCGCGGCGAACAGGTTCCAAAAATTTAACTGCAACGCGGCAATGTCGTATGCGTATTACGATGAGGGCGCGTACCGCTATCAGACTGATTCGAGCGCGTTTGAAGTTATAGGTTTACGCTTTATCAACGAAGTAAACAAAGCTCCCAATACGTACAGCGAAGTCGTCTACGACTACGGTTACGGCGATATTTCCAACGGTACTTACAGAATAATTCACCGTGAAAAAATCAACCACTGTTTTGAAATGTATGACAGAATCAGTATAGCAAACACTATCGATTTCTTCAACGAAACGCTTTCAATCGGTTCGGAACTCAGCGGCATGAGCCAGACTTGGTTCGGCAAAGAGTTCTCGACGGGTATAGCGCTTGCGGCGGCGTTCACGTTCATAATCGCGCTCTGCGGCGTGCTGATGAGAATACCTTTCTTCGCAACTCTTAAAAACGGCGGTAAGGTAAAGGCAGAAGCGGCTGTCAACGCGGGCGAGCCTGCGCGGGACGGAACCGTTCACCCTGCCGAGAACGTTGCGGAAGTTGCGCCTATGCAGACGGTGACGGGCGGCAAGCCTGTGGTTTCGGCGGCGGCACAGCACAAGACGGTAGCGCACAAGGTTATCTTCTGGTCCTGTATGCTTCTTACGGCGATAATAGCCTGTCTCGACTATATCCCGCTTGCAAACCTTTCCATAGAAATATTCCCTACAAGCAACCTTGCAAGCGTATATACGTTCACGTTCCCCGCGCGTATGGTTAACGCGATACTGCTTTGGGCGCTTATAAACGGCGCAATCGGACTTGCGATATTCTTCGGAACGACGGCGCTCGAAAACCTTTACGAGTACACAATGTATAAAATAAAGGGAATAGAGCCGCACTACGAATGGGCAAAATTTGCCGATATAAAAATCCGCGGCAACGGTTGGAAGAATGTGGTTTTAAACGTTTTGAAGAGTCTGCTTCTTGCGGCGATAATGTTCGGCGCGTTCTACTTCCTCGTTCAGCTCAGCTACTGGATTTTCCATCAGGATTTCAGATTTATGCTTATATCGGCGGCGCCGCTCAATGCGAGAATGTTCGTGACTGCGCTTGAATATATGCCTATAATCTTCGTGTTCTATATCTCCAACTCAATAAGAGTAAATTGCAGTATAGGCAGAGAGGGGTGGAAGGAGTGGAAGGTTCTGCTTGTCGGCGCGCTCGCTAACAGCCTCGGACTTGCGTTCATTCTTCTTATCAACTACGTTTGCTATTTCGCTACCGGCGCGCCTTATTACGGCAACTGGGGCAGCGGAAACAACGAAGTATGGCTGTTCGTGAATATGGTATTCGGACTCGTTGTAATGATGTTCATTCTGCCTATATTCAACAGACTGTTCTACAAGATGACGGGCAACGTTTGGGTAGGCGCAATCGCATGCTGTATGATTTTCATTATGATGACTATTTCGGCGTCCGTTTCCTATATACCTATGTACTGATTAAAATTTAAATAAAAAAGAGGAGCCGTAAAAGGCTCCTCTTTTTGACTTTAAGTGTAAGTAAAGAGATTGAAATTTTACATTCGTTTTTTTCTTACAAAATTATCCTTTTGACTTAAAAATAAGTTGACAGCAATTTTCGGATTTGATATAATCTTTTAGCATTGAGTTGAGCGGACGCTTGTGTAATTGTGCGGGTGTAGTTCAATGGTAGAACACTAGCCTTCCAAGCTGGTTGCGTGGGTCC
>CAMXOH010000056.1 GCA_947245485.1 uncultured Clostridia bacterium
GAGTATCTGTGCCGTAAGGTACGAAACGTCGCCTTCGATTTCACGGATAACTCTTACGTGAATCGTTTTATTTACGTCAACCGTTCCTGCGGGCATCGAGGGGCGGTATTTCTCGCCGTCACTGCCGCCGACTGCCGTTTCGAGTACGTTGCTGTGTTGGAGAACCGCTACCCAGTTCATTTTTTTGGAGCCGTCAGCGCCGTTGAAGAACAATGCCATAACGTCGTTTGAACCCGTGCCGGTTTCTGTGAATTTAACGTCGAACGAAACCGAGAAATCGCCAAGGAATACGAGGTCGGGTATGGTAACTTTCTTACCTTCCGCATCGCCGCCCCAAGGAATGTTCTTTTCAAGGACTTTGATTACGTTGTTCTCGACAGCGATTTTGCCGTCCATAGCGCTGTTGACAGCGTAGGTCGCTTTGATAATCTTGCCTTCGAATACGCGGGTACGGGTCTTTGCGCTATCGCCTTCGCCCACCGTCGAAATGACTTCGATTTTGTATGCTTCGCCAAACGCCGCGGGAGCGTACGTATAGGTTTCTCCCGTTGCAACCTGTGTGCCGTTGAGCTTCCATACAATGGATGCGCCTGCGTCTGCGGACGCGCTCATTGTGTATTCGGGAAGAGTCATAGCAAGCATAGTGCCGTTGGGCGCGCCTGTTACGGTGAGCGCGGGTTTAGCCGTAAGCTCGGCTACCGTTTCGTTGAATTTAGCGTCGTATTTCGATTTAAGAACTAACGTAGCGTCTTCTTTGAGCGCTTCAACCTTTTCGGCAATAGCTTCGAAGTTATCGTAATCCTCTGCAAAATAGGTTTGTTCGCCGTAAGATATGGTCTCTGCCGTTACTTCGGCTTTTGCGAATGTTGCGGGAACGAGAGCCGCGATTTTAGCTTCGAGTTCAGCCGCAGTCGCCGCTACGAGCGCTTCCGATACGCCGTGCCTGTTTAACACGTCGTTAGCGGTATTTCTTGCGCTTACCATTGCCGTCCAAGACTCACCCGTATAGTCGCTGCTTTTAAGCGCTTTCGCCTTGTTTATTGCATTTTGTAACGCCGTCTTGTCAACGCCGTTGGTTACGGTGATGTTTACTGTGTCTTGCGTTTCGGTCTTGCCTTCTGCAATAGCGGAAACGGTGAGCACGTATTCACCTGCCGTATCGGCAGAGAATTTTCTGGTTTCGGCGTCGTAATTACCGCCGTTTGCCGTAACGGTGACTTCACCTTCGCTTGTGTAAATCAACGTGTACTCCTGTCCTACTTCGATTGTTACCGCTTTATCGCTGTCAATAGTGAGCAACGTAGGTTGCTTCTTATCTTTGCACGCGAATGCGAACAACGAAAGAGAAACCACGAGTAAAACCGAAAGCAAAACCAAAAACAGTTTCTTTGTTTTCATCTTTTTCTCCTTAAATTATTTTTTTATCCCAAATACGCACGGAACGTATTTAAAATCAGTTATTTTTGAATTGTCCTAACAGTAACATTACGTCCGCGTTTGTTACGTGGTCCATAAGCACGCGGTAGTTGTAAGAATTTCTGCCCTGCGTCCATCCGCTGAGTCCGGATGTGGGGATAAATCCGTTCTTTTCGTAGTTGCTGTAATTGTAGTCGAAATAGTGTTGCACTTCGTCCAAAAGCTCTGCGGCGGAACTGTCCGCTTTGTATAAATCGTAATAGCCTTTGAACAGAATTAAGTCGAACCAGCTGTACGTTGTGCCGCCGTCGCTGCCGGGGTATACCACGAAGCCGTCTTTCACGTTTTCGTTGCCGAAATATTTGCGGCAGGAATACGCCGTCTTTTTAGCTTCTTCAAGGTAGTGCTTTTCGCCCGTCGCTTCGTAAAGCGCGACGCCCGCGCTCACCATCGAACCGCTGTTATAGCTGTATTTCTTTTTATCTATGTTTCCGTCGCCGACTATTTCGTTTCCCTCTATATATTTTGGATTTTGCCAATCGGGACTCGAATCGGGTACGGGCGAATCGATTTTGAACTTAGTGCCTATTAGGTCGTAATACAGGTTGTCGGAAGTATCGCGTAAGGTCTTGTAAGTCCAATCATAGACGTCCTTTGCCCAGTCGAGATACTTTTTCTCGCCCGTCGCTTTTGAAAGCATAACCGCGAGTTTGACAAACGGAGCGCTACTGCAAGCGTGACGGGAAATGTATCCCTGTCCCCAGTAAATTCCGCCCCTTTCGCATCTGCCAACTAAGTAAATGTATTCGGTGAGTTCCACTGCGCTTTCGAGATAGATTCTTTCGCCGTAAAGATTGTAAGCGTTTAAAAATTCCTGCGCCGCCCAAATCTGGTCGTCGAACACGGACTCTCTGCCGAGGTAGCCTATAACGTCCATCTGGTCCTTTCTGTTGGAGCGGTGTACGCCGTAAACTTTAAACTCGCGGGGAGCGCCGTTTTCGCCTGCGGTGTTGTCGCTGCGAGTGCCGCGGTGGTACGCCATTGCGTCTATAACCGCGTCTACCTTGTCTTTGTAACTTTTCTCTGTTACGGTGTCAAGGCTTACCATAAGCGCGAAGAACGAAGTCAGACTCCAAAAATCCGTCTCTTTATTTCCCGTCGCAGTGTTTTTGATATGGTTTCCGTTTTCGTCGAGTACGTCGTATACAATGTTTCCGAGAAGAGTTCTTTTGACGTAGTATGAGTCAAAAACTTTTTCCGCCATCGTTATTCCGCGTTGAAAATTCATTTCAGCAAGTTCCTTTCCGTCTTTCTTGATTAGTTTGTTCAATTCTGCCGTTATTTTGAGGTTATATTCGGAAAAAAGTTTTATGCTCGTTTCCGAATTGACTTTTTTAACGCCCGCTGCGACAGTTTCGAAGTTTTTGTAGTAGTTTTTGAAAAAGCGCTCACCGCCGTAGGATATGAAATCCTCTTTGACGATTGCCTTTTTCGTTCCGAACGCTTTGGGCGTAAGACTTGTCAGCACTGCGTTCAATGCGGTTGCGGCGGCGTCGATTTGTTTTTGAGTCACCGAACTGCTTTGCATTATCGAGTTGCTGTAAATCAATTCCCGCGTAACCGACTCATAGCCGTAATAGTCGTCGGGGTTAAGCGAATTTGCGCGTTCGATTAGCGCTTTAAGCTCGCTTTTGTCGCCTGCGGGAAGTACAGTAACCGTAACTTTTAACTCGGTATAGGTATCTTCACTGCCCGCGCTCAGCTTAATTTCGAACTTGCCCGCCTTTTCCGCCGTAAAGATATTTGTAACGTAATTGAATTTACCGTCGCAAATTACGGTGACTTGTTCGGAGCAAGTGTATAAAAGTTTGTAAGTTTCGCCGATTTGCAGTTCGGGCGACGCTTCGCTGTCCAAAGTTATTTTGACTTTTTGCGGTACTTCGTCAGTAAACAGAAAGCAACCGCACAGTAAGGACAGCGACATCGCCGCGGCGATAAATAAACTTAATATCTTTTTCATTTACGCCGCAAGAAGTTCTTGCTTGCTCTTCTGATACTGCGCAAGCAGAAGATAAGTTTCCGCATGCGAGGAATGGTCTAAAAGATTTTTGCAATCGCTCTTTTCCCAACCTGCTTCCCAACCGACAAGCCAGGATACGGGAATATATCCGTCGCGTCCGAAGTTTTCGTAAGCGTAGTCGATTGTTCTTTGAAGGTCGTCGAGATAAAGCGTCTGGGTATTGTCCGCAAGGAACAAATCGTAGTAGCCTATGTACATAACAAGATTGAACCAAGTCGTGGTGTCGCTGGGATACATCGTGCATCCGTCGACGAAACCGTGTACGCCGAAGTTTTCGTAGCAGCTCTTTGCCGTCGCCTTAGCTTCGTCGAGATAACGCTGTTCTCCCGTGAGCTTATACATTGCAACGCCCGCGCTTATCATTGCGCCGCTGTTGTAGGTATACTTGGCTTTGTCTATGCTGTCGTTGCGGAGCGGAGTACCGTCGGTGTCGTAAATCGTTCCCACAAGGTCCCAATAGAGATTGTCTGCGGGGTCGCGCAACGTCGAATAAGTCCATTCGTAAACGTTTTTAGCCCAGTTTCTGTAAGTTTCGGCAGAAGAAGCCTTGGTAGACTCGACTGCGTCGGCAAGTTCTATAAGCACTTTTACGAAAGGCGCGTTACTGCACGAGTGGCGCGTATCGTAGGACTGTCCCCAGGTTATGCCGCCGATTACGGGCATCCAACCCGAGAGATAGATATATTCGCTGAGCTCTACCGCCGTATTGAGATACTCTATATCGCCGAAAAGGTTATAAGCGTTTAGGTATTCGCGCGCAATCCAAATCTGGTCATCGAATACGGATTCCTTACCGCCTACCATTGCTTTGCCCTTAGCCGATGCGCGGTTAACGGCAAATACGGTATAGCTTCTCGTCTTATCCTCGTTTATTCCGGGACGGTAGCCGGACCTTCTGCCCTTATAGTACTCAAATCCTTCCGCAACGTTTTTAAACTCTTTCGTGTTCTTTTTGCCGTTGAGTTCGTTGAGTCTTATTATCATACTGTAAAGACCTGTGTAACGCCAGCAGTCGGAGAAGTCGCTTTCGTATTCGAGAGCGGGAATATTGCGGTGCGCGTATTCTATATCTTCGTTATAGAAATCTTTGTACATTGTTTTGGACATATACGTGCCGCGCTTCAAGTTTCTTGTATAGAGCGAATTTACGTTTGCGCCTTCACCCTTTTCAAACGCTTCCTGAGAACAACCCGCGAGTGCAAAGACGGATAACGCCATTAAAACAGACAGTATAATTACAACTATTCTTTTCATATTATTCTTCCGTCCTTTCGGCAGCCGCCGCCTGCGGTATTTCTTCTTTCTGCACTTTCTTCTTTTTGATGACGAAGAAGTAAACTATTACGCCTACGCCCGCAAAAACTACGGGTAATACGCAGATTAAAGATATGAGCCAGGGTTCCATTACATAGAAATACTTGGGGTTGTTCGCTTTTTCCATTTTTCCGTCGGAAATAAGTTCTTCGAACGTTCCGCCCGTGATGTGTCTTGTAAGCTGTTTTCTGTTCTCTATTGTATATATAGAGCTGTAATCGTTATAAAAAGGTCTTTTAAAATTCTGATAAGTATAAGTCAGTCCGTTTATTACTTTCGTCTTGGGGTCGGACGTGGGATATCCGAGCTGTTTAGCCGTTCCGAGTCCGTGTCCCGCTTTGTCTACGAGGTTGAGGATTTCTCCGTAAACCGTATAAACTTTGCCGTCTTCGGGGTTGAGAATGAGCATCATATTCGTTCTGCCCCACGCATTGCCCGTGCCGTCGCTGCCGACGTAAGCCTGTTTTAAAAGTTCCGTATCCCAGTAGAAAATTCCTTCGTGGTCTGGAATGCCGGGGTTGAAACCCGATTCTATAAGAGAAAGATACTTATTGTAGAACTTGGTTTTGATACCCTCTTTGACGAGTTTATTGTTTTCGTAAACGTCGTCCATCGTGTATCCTTTGTTTGCGTAGTAGGGACTGTCGGAAATTGCGGCGTCGTCCATTTCGCTCTTCGTGAGGTCGTCGTAGCTGAGTTCAAGAAGTTCGAATTTTTGCGTCTCTTCGTTCCAACGCGTTCCTGCGCGTACCACTAAGTTGCCGCCTTCTTCGGGGCAGAATATGTAGCCGAGCGCAAACGCCTGTACGGTGCCGTTGACTCCGTTTTCAACGTAATCGAAAGTATCGGATATGGGTTCGGAAAGACTTCCCGCCTTGGACTCTCTGTAAAAGTTGAATACGTCGTCGTGAATTGCGTACGCTTCGTCTTTTAAGAACGAGTAAGCGATAGTCGTTACGTGTACGCGGCGGGAAGAGTCGAAACCGTATCTGCTGTCGCCGTCGTAGAAGTCGAGCTTAATAACCGATTCGTCCCATACGCTGAGTTCGTCTGTTGCGATACCGCAGTTGTAGCCGCTGTCGCAAAGTTTTGCATACTTTTCATAAATTTTATTGAGCGCGTAGCCGGGATTGTACTCAACTTCCGAACCGAACTGTTCGGAAAGTTTTGCCCACGTATTTTTAACGGCGCCTTCAACGCTGCTTCCTAAAATCATAGATTTAAGTTTGTAGTCGGTTCCGTCTTTTAAAAATTCGAGTTTCTTCGTGGTTGCGTTGTAGTTAACGCCGCCGTAATCGCGTATGTTTATTACCGTGCCGTCTGCGCCGAGAACAGCCGTAACGCAACCGTTTTCATAGTTTTTATAAACGTTATTGCCGTCTATTTCGAGTCCGACGACTGCGCCGTATTCCGTTTCTCTTACGGGAATGAGTTTCGAAGATATTGCGGATTCATCCACGTCGGCTTTTGCCGTAACGTTTACCGCGCAGAATGCCGCGGCAATAAGTAAAATCAGCGAAAGCGCTAATATTATTATTTTTTTAGATATTTTTGAGGTCATTTTTACTCCTTAACGCCCGCAAAAGTTACGGTATTCAAAAAATATTTTTGCAGGAATGCGAAAATTATCAGCGAGGGTAACATTATTATTATTGCGCCCGCCATAACCGAACCTACTGAATCGGGTAATGCTCCGTAGAGCTGTTGGAAGTCGCCGAGCAGTAACGACAGCATTTTTACGTCGCCCGTAAGAAGTACCATCGAAGGCCACAGATATGAGTTCCAGTACGAGTTGAAAGTGATTATTCCGAGAGTTATAAGCCCCGAAGTTACCTGAGGGAAATATATCTGCCAGAAGATACGGAACTCGCCCGCGCCGTCTATACGCGCCGCTTCTCCGAGGGCCGCTGGAACGCCGTAGAAGAACTGTCGCATAAAGAATATGCCGTAAACGCCGACTGCGCCGGGCAGTACTACCGCCAACCAGTTTCCTACAAGTCCCATTTTCGCAATAATGTAATACTGCGGAAGTATGGTTACTATTGTGGGAAGCATAAGCGACATAAGCATTATGCGGAATATGATTTTTCTTCCCCTGAATTGAAGTCTTGCAAACGTATAACCTGCAAGTCCGCCGAAGAAAAGGTTAGTGAACATGCCCACTATGGTAATGAGAATCGTGTAACCGAGCGCGGAACCGAAATTATCCATCAGCGAGAAGAAGTTTTTGAAACTTTGAAAACTGAAACCGTGAGGGATAAACGATACGGGTACCTGCAATACTTCTTCCCACGGTCTTATCGCAGTTATGATAGACCAATAGAAAGGGAAAAGCATTATCACGGCAAAGAATATCATAATTATATAAATTACCGTGTTTTTGATTATTTTCAGCGCTTTTTCCTTGCGGGGATTATAAATTTTTTCTTTTACCATTTAATATCCCTCCCTTATTCGTACTTGGCGTTGATTTTGTTTTGCAGGAAGTTGTTCAACGAAGTGACAATCATAATAACCGCAAACAGTACAACCGCCATTGCGTTCGCCATACCGCTCTTACTGCTGCCGGGGTCGAACGCCATCATATAAATCTGGAATACGGGAGTATTTGTTCCGCTTCCGCCGCCCGTCATAATCTTAACCTGGTCGTAGAGCTGGAACGAACCTATAAGGCTCATCATAACGACGAAGAAGGTTGCCTGCGCTATCTGCGGAAGAGTGATATGTACGAATATCTGACGCTTGTTCGCGCCGTCTACCCTTGCCGCTTCAACCTGGTCGGGCGGAACGCCCTGCAACGCGGCGAGATATATAATCATATTTCCGCCGATGCCGCCCCAAACGTTGACGAGCGCGATACAGAACATAGCCAAGCCTTCCGTTCCGAGCCAGTTTAAAGGCTTACCGCCGAACCAACCGATTACGACGTTCATCAAACCGTAATCAGCCGCACTGAACAGGAACTGGAATATGAAAGAAACCGCTACGCCGCTTGTAATAGACGGTATGTAGTACATAATTCTGAACGCTTTCGCGCCCCTTATTTTCTGGTTAATGAGCACGGCGAACAGAAGCGACATAACAACAACCATAGGCACATACATAACTGCGTAATACAATACGTGCCACAGCGATTCACGGAACGACTTTAAGCCGGGAGCCGTGAATATATCCACATAGTTTTTAAATCCCGCCCACTCGATAAGCGTTATGTTTCTCTGGCTGAAACTGCACAGAGAAAAATATAACGCCATTACTATCGGTGCGAGGACGAATACCGAGAAAAACACAAGCGCGGGCAAAATGAAAAGATATGCGAGTCTTTCCTGATTGCGCTGCATTTTCGTCAGCTTGCGCCTTTCGCGGTTTTTTATTTTCTCAAACATTTTGTTCCCCAACCTTATTTGCTTTATTAACCGTTAGTGCCGTAACTGTCAAGCTGAGCTTTCGATTCGGATTCGAGCGTATCGAGCGTTTTTTCTCTTTCTTCGGGAGTGTTTTTACTGCCTTTGCAGAATTCGTTTACATAGTTGTTGAATACGCTGACCTGTACTGCAAGCCATCCGGGTATGCCGGGTCTCGTAGTATAGTGCGATGCGAAAGGAATAACGTCTTTAAGAATGGTATTGCTCTGAACGGTTTCGCCCGAATGAGTGGAAAGCAATGCGGGAATAGTCGTGCTGATTTCCGCCCACTTATTCATCGTATCTTCGTTATACAGCCAGTCTTTCATAAACTGCCAGCATTTTTCTTTTTTAGCTTCCCATGCTTCATCACGGTCTTTTGCGTTTATGGGACGGGGAATAGCCATACCGTATCCGCCCATAACGCCTCTGTTATCTCCGCCTTCTACCGTTGCCGCGGGTTGAGGCATAAATCTTACGTTCATGCTCTTTGCATAGGTGCTGAGATAGTTTGCAAAGTAAGTGGGACGCATATACATTGCAAGCGTTCCGTTTATAAACGCCGTCTGGTCAATGTAACCGGAGTTGCTTCCCGTTCTGTAAAGTTTGTATAAATAATCGAGAACCGCGTCGCCGTATTCGTTGTTGCAGACGGGATTGTTGTTTTCGTCGAGATAATCCTGTCCCGTCGAGAAGAAATTGTGAATAAAGAATTCCTTTACGTTTGCGCCGTCATAACCGTTCTTTACTTCTACGTCTCTGTTGTTCTTCTTATAAGTAAAGCCTTGGAGCTTGTTGCCGACGTCCAAAACGTCGTCCCAGTTCCAGTCGAGTTTATCCGAACCGTCGGCGTTCCAAAGACATGTAATCTCGTTACCGGGATTCGCTTCGTTATAAGCCTTTACTATATCCATATTGACGTAGATACCCCAAAGGTCGAGGTCGAGAGGCAAACCGTACTGCACGCCGCCGTAGCTGAGCTCGTTATAAGCGGTTGCATTGTACTTAGTAGAGTCTATACCGTCGCGCTCGATTAAATCGTCGATAGGTTCGAGGTTATCCGACATTGCGTACGTAGGGGTATTGAATCTGTCCCAAATCATAAGGTCAGGGGAATCGTCGCTGAGCGTAGAAGCCGCAAATACGGTTTCGAAGTCGGTCTTAATAGTTAAATCGACTTTAAGTCCGAGGGTATTGTTTTCTTCATACCACTTGACAAACTTTTTCAAACTTTCGCCGTCGCTGCCGGTCCACTGTCCGCCTGCCCAGATGTAAATTGTGTTAGGGTCTTTTCCTTTTTTACAGGAAGTAAAGCCTAAGCACATTCCCGCAGCCATAACAACGCCTACAACCATAGCCGCTAATTTTTTTAATTTCATACTAATTCCTCCCGAATTAAAAATTTTTTAAATCAATTAATGTTTTTTTATTTGCTTGCTTTGCAAGCAAATAAGGGTTAACCCTTATTTTTAAAAATTATCTAATTATTTCAATATTTTGTCTATAACGAATATCGCATAAAGCGTGTTTGCCCAGGCAAACCAACTTCTCGTATACTGCGTATCGTCGTCAACGTGGAATCCCTCGTGCATAAACAGCGTTCCCGCAGTGGTGTTTTTAAGCACCGCATATGCTCTTTCCGCGTCCTTTTCGTCTTCCGAAGTGAGCGCCTGCATTACAACCGCGATATGCCAAACGTAATTTTCGGGGGTATGGGGACTGCCTATGCCCGAAACGAGTTTGCCGCTGTAATAATAAGGATTTGTTTCGCTTAAAACTACTTCTCTCGTGTTAAGGTAAAGTTCGTCGTCTTTGCCGCAGTAACCGAGGTAAGGCATCGAAAGCAGGCTGGGAACGTTGGCGTCGTCCATTATGTTGTAATTGCCTTTGCCGTCCGTTTCGTAAGCGTAAACTTTCTTGCCGCCGACTTCCGTCAAGCCGAATTTCTTTATTCCTTCGTCGATTTCGTTTACGAGGTTTTGCGTCTCTTCCTTTAAAGGATTTGCCTTTCCGCTTTCGTCAAGGTGTTTAATCAACTGTTTCAAAACGGCGACTGCGAACATATTCGAGGGTACGAGGTAGTGATAAACGCATCTGTCGTCGCTCGGACGGAACGCAGACCATACCATACCCGTGTAGCCGCTCGGCTTGCCCTTGCCGTCGTTGGGAAGAGTGTCGTATGCAAACTCGCCCACGCGCTTGAACGAATAATCGGACTTTTCGTCGTGATGCTGTTCTATGCGCATTACTTTAAGAATTTCCGTATACGTATCAAAGAACAGCTTGTCGAAAATGCCTGCGTCTTTTGTGTAACGGTAATAGTTATTCAAGAGCCATAACGGATAGACAAGCGAATCGAGTTCGTACTTTCTTTCCCATACCCTGTCGTTGAGTTTGGTTATATCCTTGTGTCCTTTGCCGTTTGCCGTCTTGTTGAACGCGTTTGCATACGGGTCTATGAGGATACACTCGAACTGCCTTTTGAGCGTCTTAACTATAAGACGGCGCACGTCCTCGTCCTCGCCCGCAAGCCTTACGTAGTGGCTCACCTGAACGCTGCTGTCCCTGAGCCACATTGCGGGGATGTCGCCCGTCTTTATGAACACGTCGCCGTCGACGTCTTCAACCGTGGTTTCGAGGGTGCTGAGGTAACACTGCTTAAACATTACCTTTTCGGTTTCGTCTTTGAGCTTTGCGCAAACCTCTTCTACATATTGATACAGTCTTTTAAATTTTTTATTTTCCATAATCTATATATACTTAACTCAGCGCCGCAACTAAGGAACCGAGCATATTAGTATCTTCACCTTTTATTATTTCAAACGTTAAGCCGCGCGGAGCAAGAAATTCTTCGAGATATTTCTTAAACAAAGTTTTATATCCGGGCAGTTTTTCGAACGTGGTGCCCTCCGCTACGATAGCCGCGGGGAGTTCGCCCGCCTTTACCGATTTTATGAGCGCCGCCGCATTTACTACCGCGCCCGCCTTTGCCGCTCTTTTTATAAGCTCTTGGGCAAGCTGTCTTGCTTTTCCCTCGTCTCCGTGAAGGAAATTCTCTATGTACGCGCCCCTGCCGCCGTTTAAAAACTCGGTAACGTCTTTGAGCGTGAAAGGTATGCGTTTGAGTTTGCCTATAACC
>CAMXOH010000057.1 GCA_947245485.1 uncultured Clostridia bacterium
ATCTCTCGGCTTGGACGTGCCTTTGACGTCGAAAATCAGCGCCGAACTTAAAAAACACGGAATAGTAATTCACTGCGATTGCACCGCGGAAGATTTTGCGCGCAAAGTAACCGAAGTTTACGAAGGGGGCGAAAATGCTTAACGACGTAACTTTCGGACAATACTATCCTACAAAATCTTTCGTTCACAGGGCTGACCCGAGAATAAAGTTGCTTGCGCTAATAGCTTATATAGTAGCTCTCTTCGTAGCAAAAAACTTTTACGCAATGGGCGCGTGCGTAGTAGTGTTGAGCGCCGCTATTATATTTTCGCGCGTACCTTTGGGCAGTGTTTTGCGCTCTGTAAAAGCAATAATAATAATTCTAATATTTACGGCGGTTTTAAATTTATTTTTTCACGGCGGCGAACACTTGCTCGTCAAATGGGGATTTATAAAGATTTACCGCGAGGGCGTAATTTTTACGGTATTCTTTGTTTTAAGGCTGTTTTTCCTCGTTATGGGTTCTGCGCTGTTAACGCTTACAACCACGCCCGTAGAGCTTACCGACGGTATCGAAAGTCTGTTAACGCCTTTAAAATGGGTGCGTTTCCCCGTACACGAACTTGCGCTCATAATGTCAATCGCGCTAAGGTTTATTCCGACGCTGATTGATGAAACCAACCGCATTATATCGGCGCAGAAGGCGAGGGGCGCGGACTTCGAAAGCGGTAATATATTCAAGAGAATAAAGGCTATCGTGCCTATATTGATTCCTCTTTTAATAAGTGCGTTCAGACGCGCAGAGGAGCTTGGCGACGCGATGGACGCGCGCTGTTATTCGGGTTCCAAGAACAGAACCAAATATAAAAAACTTAAATTCGGTTGGCGCGATTTAATAATTTTCTTATTGTTTGCGGCTTTAATAACGGGAGTTATTCTTTTAAATATTTACGGCTACCGCATATTTCCCGAAATTTACGAATATATAAGGTTGAGCTGATGAGATACGTTTTACTCGTCGCATACGACGGTACGAATTACGGCGGTTGGCAGATACAGAAAAATGCGATAACGGTGCAGGAGAAGCTGACGGAAGCGCTTAAAGAGACGCTCGGTTCGCGCGTCACGGTGACGGCGAGCGGAAGAACGGACAGCGGCGTTCACGCCGCCGCGCAAGTTTGTCATTTCGACGCGGAAACGGCAATTCCGCCCGAAAAATTTGCCGACGCGCTTAATTTCCGCCTGCCGGACGATATAAGCGTTTTGAAGTCGGCTTACGCGCCAGAAGGTTTCGACGCGACGGCAAGCGCAAAGAAAAAAACTTATTGTTACCGCGTTTATCTTTCTCCGCGAAGAAACCCGTTAAAGGACAGATACGGCGTGCACTTCAAATATCCGTTGGATATGTCAAAACTTGCGGAAGCGGGGAAAATGTTCGAAGGAGAACACGACTTCAAAGCATTTTGCGCCGCAGGTTCGCAGGTAAAGACAACGGTGCGCACGGTTTACGGCATAGAGTTCAAGGAAACCGTTCGCGCATTGGGCAAAGATTTGGAAATTTACGTAACGGGCAACGGCTTTCTATATAATATGGTTCGCACGCTCGTCGGCACAATGCTTTATTATGCCGCGGGCAGACTTACAAAACAGGCGCTCGTCCGCTCACTCGAAGAGTGCGACAGAAACGCCGTCGGCAAGACAATGCCCGAAAACGGACTCACGCTCGAAAGCGTGGATTACGGATTGAAACTTTTTTAACAATAATTTCACACAGAGTTTTTAAACTTACCACTAATTGACAATACAATAGTAAATACCGAATATTAATATTTAGGGAGTTCAGATGGATTTTTTCGAGTACGCCTCGGTTGCGTCATTATTCGCTAATACGCTTTGGGTACAGTTGCTTATAGGCGGACTGTGTTTTTTAATAGTATTCATATTTCAGGCAATCGCGCTATACGTAATAGCTGTGCGCGCGGGTTACAAAAATAAATGGATGGCTTTTGTTCCTTTCCTTAATACCTACTATATAGGCGTCTGCGCGCAGAAAAACAGATTTTATAATATAGACACTAAAAAAATAGGCATAGCGGCGGCGGCGCTCGAAGCTGTGCTGTGCGTTCTGTACGTAGTCTACTACGTGGCGTGCTATCTTGTAATCGATTACGAAATAGAAGTTACCCTAACGAACAATATCGGATTGACTTATACCGAATACCGTCTTAACGAGAACGTTCCCGACAACCTTCGATGGGCGGCGTGGATGTACAATTATATGGGAAGCTATATTTTGAGAATAGCAAATCTTTTCTATCTTCTTCTCGAAGTTTGTCTGTTCATTTGCTTCTTCCAGACCTATGCGTGCAGCAGATACGTCATATTCTCGATTACAAGCATTCTGTTCCCCATACAGGGAATACTGTTCTTCATCGTCCGCAACAACAAGGGCGTGAACTATAAGGAATACGTTATGGCTGAACAGGCAAAGCAGTACCGTATGTATCAGCAGTATCAACAGAACTATCATCAGCAAAATCCGTATAACGGAAATCCCTATAACCAAAACCCCTACAACAGAAACCCCTATAATCAGGGCGGCGGAAACAGCGCGGGAGACCCGTTCGACGGACTCGGCGGTTCCGAGGGCGGTTCAAACAATAACGGCGGTTCAGACCCGTTTGACGATTTCAATAATTAAAAGTTTTAAAGGGCGCGTAAATTTACGCGCCCTTTTCGGTTGCGCGCGGACGAGTCGGGTGATATACTTAATCTATAAAGATATAAGCAGAAGTTATAATTTAAAGGAGAAATTATGGAAGAGGTAATTTCCGCAATTTCCACAGCCGCGGGTACGGGCGGCGTAGCAATAATAAGACTGAGCGGCGGCGGCGCGCTCGGAATAGCCGAAAAAATGTTTACGCCTTCGGGAAAAACGCAAGTTAAAAATTTCGTTCCGAACGTAATGTACGCGGGGTATATCGACGGCTCGGGATTCAGAGATTTCGGTATGTGCGTGTTTTTCAAAGCGCCCAAATCGTTTACGGGCGAAAACGTAGTCGAATTTCACTGCCACGGCGGAGTTCAGCTTTCGCGCGGAATACTTTCCAAAACGTTTGAACTCGGCGCGCGCGCGGCGGAAAAAGGCGAGTTCACCAAGCGCGCTTTCATAAACGGCAAACTTTCGCTCGCTTCGGCGGAGGGAATGATTAATATGATAAACGCCGAAAGCCTTGCGCTCGTACGCGCGGGCAGTATGATGTACGGCGAAAAATTAAGCGGCGAAATTAAGGAGTTGCAGTCGGGGTTGACGAACGTCCTTGCGGAAATCGCCGCGCAAATCGATTATCCCGAAGAGGATTTGGACGGAATAGACGAACGTAAAATTTACGGTTCCATCGCCGTGCTTTCGGAAAAGCTCGATTCACTCGCATCGTCGTATTCGTGCGGCAAAAAAATCAAAGAAGGCGTTACAGTAGCCATATGCGGCAAACCGAATACGGGGAAAAGCTCGCTTTTAAACAGCCTTCTCGGTTACGATAAAGCCATCGTTTCCGACGAAGCGGGAACTACGCGCGACGCGGTTGAAGGTTCTCTGCAAATAAACGGCGTGAAATTCAATCTGCACGACACCGCGGGTATACGCGAAATGGCGGGCGCAGTGGAGAGCATAGGCATAGAACGCGCTAAAAAAATTGTTTCATCCGCCGACGTCGTTATATCAGTCTCCGACGGTAACGGCGAGGCTGACGCGGTTGAAGCGAACGGGGAAGTAATCCGCGTATTCAATAAATGCGATAAATTCAAACCCGACGGAAATTACGACTGCGTAATTTCGGCAAAGACGGGCGAGGGAGTAGAAGAACTCAAACGACTGCTTTCCGAAAAAGCCGTCGGCGAGCTGTCGCTCGATAAGGCTTATATAATAGAACAACGGCACTATTCCGCGCTTTTAAAGGCGGTTGAAAGCATTCGTTCCGCAATGCGGAATATAGGGCGGTATACGCTTGATATTCTCTCGTTCGATATAAAAGAGGCGTGGGACGCGCTCGGCGAAATCACAGGCGAAACGGCTAACGAAGAGATAATAAATACGGTATTCGAAAAATTCTGCGTGGGCAAATAAGTGAATAAAATGGTAAATCTCGAACTTTACAAAGTTTTTTATACGGTTGCAAGATGCGGAAGTCTTACGAAAGCCGCGCAGGAACTGTACATATCCCAACCTGCTGTGTCGCAATCGGTAAAACAGCTTGAAAGCAGGCTCGGCGTACCTCTTTTCACGCGTACGCACAGGGGAATGGAGCTAACCGTAGGCGGCAAACTTATTTTCAAAAACGTAAGCGACGCGCTCTGTCTTTTGGAGAATGCCGAGTCAGGCATTACCGAGTTAAGTTCCGCGGCTGTCGGCACTGTCAGAATAGGCGCAACCGACTCGATATTCCATCATCTGTTGGCGGATAAAATCGCCGAGTTCGGAGAAGCGTATCCGTCCGTCGGCTTCGAACTCATTTCTTCGACTTCGCCCGATACGCTCGGTAAACTTAAAGAGGGACGTTGCGACGTCGCGTTCGTCAATCTTCCCGTTGAGGACGGCGAAGTCAGGTTTCTCGAACCGGTATGGCATTTAAACGATATTTTCGTCGCGGGCAATAAATATTCGCAGCTTAAAAACAAAACGGTTCCTCTTGAAAATATCAGAGAGTTTCCGTTGCTTTTAATAGAAAAGAACACCGTCGCGCGCCGTGCGCTCAGCGCATTTTTAAACAGTCTCGCAATCGAACTGGCTCCCGACGTCGAAGTTTCAAACTGGGATTTTATGCTTAAATTAGCGGTAAAAGGTATGGGAATCGGCTGTGTTCCGCGGGAATACTGCACGGAACAGCTTGCAAAAGGAGAACTGTTCGAAGTAAAAACTTCTCCCGCGCTTCCCGTAAGGGGCGTTGGCATTGCGTTGCCGAAAAACGTTCCGTCGCCGTATATTCTTAAACAATTTATTTCTTTTTTCAGAAAAGATATATAAATTCACAATTAATTTACAGTCAGTTTATTTTTGTCCGTTAGAATTAAAGTATGGAAAGGACGCTTTATTATTCCGACGAACTTAACGACGATTTTGCGGGAACGCGCATTACAAGGCGCGACGTAAAACCCAATTACAGATATTTCAATAAGGGCGTAATAGGCGCGGCGGCAAAACTGTTGCTCTACCGCGTTGTGGTAACGCCCGCCGTATATATTTATACTAAACTCGTTAAACGCGTAACATACAAAAACAAACGCGTTATGAAAGGTTTTAAAAAGAGAGGTTGTTTTATATACGGGAATCATACCGCGCATACGCTCGACGCGGCTAATCCCACCTATCTCGCATTTCCCAGACCCGCCGATATAATTGTCAATGCGGACGCGACCTCCATAAAAGGACTCAGAGGAGTTATGCGCACGCTCGGCGCGTTGCCCATTCCGGAAGACTTCCATCTTATGGCAAAGTTCGGCGCGGCAATAGAAGAGGCAATAGATAAAAAGCATTGGGTAGCAGTCTATCCGGAAGCGCACATCTGGCCCTATTACACCAAGATACGCGAATTTTCGCACGTATCGTTCAATTATCCCGTGCGGCTTGACGCGCCCGTATTTTCGTATACTATGACCTATAAAAAGCGTAAACGCGGCAAACGTCCCAAACGCATAGTTTACGTTGACGGACCGTTCTACCCCGATAAAACGCTCAGCGCAAAGGAAGCGGCTAAAAAACTTCGGGAAGAGGTGTATAACGCAATGTGCGCCCGCGCAGAAACGAGCGACTGCGAATATATAGAGTATATATATAAATCA
Organism: uncultured Clostridia bacterium; assembly: GCA_947245485.1. Classification (GTDB taxonomy): domain Bacteria; phylum Bacillota; class Clostridia; order Christensenellales; family Borkfalkiaceae; genus Coproplasma. The sequence goes on from CAMXOH010000057.1 coordinate 5,819, forward strand.
AATCAGGCTTAACGGCTTGATTTTTTTTTTGCTAAGTGATAGACTTTTATTGATGAAATTTACCGAACTTAAAAACGATATAAAGCAGGGCGCGCGCAGTATCTATCTTTTGGAGGGCGACGATGCGTATTTTCGCATAAAGGGCGAAGAAATGTTAAAGTCGGCATTTGTGCAAATGCCGGAGTTAAATTTCTCCGTTATGGACGGGGAAACTTTAAAGGGTAGCGCTCTCACCAATCTCACTTCCGCGCTTGAAAGTTTTCCGTTTATGGCTGAAAAGCGAATTGTCAAAGTTACGGAATTTCACCCGACGGACGGCGAGTATGAAACTTACCTTGAAAAACTTTTTAAAAATTTCCCTTCGACTTCGATACTGTTAATAGTCAATGCGGAAAGCAGGAAGGGCGCGGATTTAAAACGCAAACAGGCTGTAACTTATGTGGACTGCAACCGCGCAGACGAAGAAAACGTGGCAAAGTGGGCGTATCTCACTTTTAAACGGGCGGGTATCAACGCTTCGGCGGAAGTATGTTCGGCAATAGCGAAATATTGCCTATGCAATATGGCTCGCGTCGCCGTCGAAACTGAAAAACTTATAGACTATAAAAAAGAGGGAACGCTCACGCGGGAAGAGGCGGAAGCTCTCGTATACAAGGACGCGGATTACCGTATCTACGAAATGACGAACGCCGTTTCGCGGGGCGATTACGATAAATTTCTCATTATTCAGTCCGAACTCTGCCAGAAAAACGGAGACGAAACTACGTTGCTTTCTGGACTGTTTTCATATTTCAAAAACCTGCTTTTCTGCGTTTCTTCAAAACAGTCGGAAGCGGAAATCGCAAAACTCCTAAAAACAAAGGAATTTGCCGTCAAAAAAAACCGCGAGCAGGCGCGGGCGCTCGGCGAGGTTCGGCTAAAAAAATTTGTTTCCTGCACTTACGGTGCGCTGTCGCAAATCAAAGGCGGTTTTTTGACGCCGCAAGCCGCGTTGCAAAAAGTTAACTGTGAAATATTTTTCGGATAATGAAAAATAAAGCGTTTTAAACGCTTTATTTTTTTTCGTTTTAATTATATAATAATAATATATAACTACTTTTCGGAGAATTGCAATGGCGAGTTGGTCGTTTGTAATTGAGAATATCAAGGGTTTCGCATCGGGATTCGGCGATAACTGGTTGACTTATGTTCTGCAATTAATACTTTTATCCATACTTTACTATCTGATTTTCAAAATTCTTAAAAACAATAAAGCGACTAAATTTATTGGACTGATTATATTCTTTATACTCTTTTCGGGAGTCGCGTTGGCGTTTTCGGAAAATATCCAGTCGGGATTCCTTTTCCTCGTCATTGCAATGGTTGCGCTCATAGTGTTCACTATGTTCCATACGGAAATAAAGCGTTCGATGCTGGACGCGGGAGTTAAAAAGAGCAAGGCCGAACCCGTGACGATAACAGGCGTCGAGCTTATTATGGACGAAATAGTCCGAGCCGTGCAGAATATGTCTAAAAACGATATAGGCGCGCTCATTGTTTTGTCCAACGATAACCTGCCCGAAGGCATAATAGAAAGCGGTACGGTAATCAATGCGAAAATAACTTCGCAAATGGTTGAAGCGGTGTTTTATCCCAAAGCGCCCCTGCACGACGGCGCGCTTGTAATAGAGGGAAACAAACTCTATGCCGCAGGTTGTTTCCTGCCTCTTGCGCAGGATGAAAAACTTCCCAAGGAAATGGGTAGCCGCCATCGCGCCGCGCTCGGCGTAACGATGGTTGCAAGCGTAACCGCGATAGTCGTTTCCGAGGAAACGGGCATAATTTCGATAGTTAAAAACGGCGCCGTCAAAAAGAAATATGCGGACGCTACGGACATAAAGGAAGCGCTGAGCGATTACTATTGGTCCGACTTGACTGCGGAGGCTAAGATATGAAAAAAATAGGTAAATTTTTAAAAGATTTTTTCACTACCAATCTCCCTATTAAATTTCTCGCGCTCGGAATTGCCGCAATTTCGGTTTTTCTTTTAAATATTCAATAAAATGAATACAATTAAAATACCCGAAATATTATTGCCGCGCGACGCCGATATGAACGCATGGGCAGTCAACGCGTGCGACCAATTTACTTCCGACGAAAAATATTGGGAGAGGTTGGCGCAGTCAGTGGGGCAAAAGGACAGCGCGTTAAATCTTATTTTCCCCGAAATTTATTTAAAAGACGAACCCGAGGCGCGTATCGAAAAGATAAACAAGACGATGCGCTCCTATCTCGAAAGGGGAGTTTTTAAAAGCATAGAAGGCTTCGTTCTTGTGGAACGCACCACTGCGTCGGGTACGCGCGCGGGTATAGTGCTCTCGATTGACCTCGAAGATTATTCTTTCGAAAAAGGCGCAAAGACTTTGATACGCTCGACGGAAGCGACTATTCTCGAAAGAATACCGCCGCGCGTGGAAATACGTAAAAACGCGCCAATCGAACTTCCGCACGCAATGCTTTTGTACGACGATGCGGAAAACCGCGTGCTGAATGCTGTGCGCCGCGGACATACGCTGTACGATTTCGAACTGAATATGGGCGGCGGACACGTTAAGGGAACATACGTTAAAAATGCGGAGGAGATAACTTCGCTTTTCTATTCTCTCTTGGACGCGGAAAACAGTCTTTTATTTGCCGTAGGCGACGGAAACCATTCGCTTGCAACGGCGAAAACATGTTGGGATTTATTGAAGAAAACTCTCACGGAAGAGGAGAGAAAAACTCATCCTGCGCGTTTTGCGCTCTGCGAAGTTGTAAATATTTACTCTCCCGCGCTTAAATTCGAACCAATTCACCGCCTTGTAAAAACAGAACAAATAAAAAAATTTGCGCAAGGGTTAAAGACAGAAGGGGATAATGCGGCATATCTTGTAATAGACGGCAAATCGCATCGTATACCTTTTTGTAACGATATTCCCGAAGGAATAAGAAAACTCGACGAGTATATTTCATACTATATAAAAGCAAACGGCGGCGAAGTCGACTACATTCACGGCGAAACCCATTTGATAGATTTTACTAAGCAGGGCGGGGCGGGAATAATTCTCCCTGCAATAAAAAAATCTGATTTTTTCAGACTGATAATCACGGGCGGAAATCTGCCTAAAAAAACGTTTTCGCTCGGCGAGGGCGAAGAAAAGCGTTATTATATAGAAGCAAAGGCAATAAAATAAATGTCATTGAAAGTATGTAAATTCGGCGGCACGTCTATGGCGGACGGCAACGTAATAGCCGAAATAAAAAAAATAATCGACGCCGACAAAGCGCGCAAATACATAGTCGTATCCGCTCCCGGCAAAAGATACTCGGGCGATATAAAAGTTACGGACTTACTGTACGGCTGTTTTAAAGAATTGCAGAAGGACGGGCAATGCAAAAATAAGTTTTCTTTGGTGCGTTCCCGTTTTGAAGATATTGCAAGACAGCTCAATTTAAGTTTGGATATGAAAGCCGTTCTCGACGAAACCGAAAAGCGCATTCTCGAAGAGAGAAGCGCGGATTTCATCGCTTCGAGAGGAGAATATCTGTCCGCGCGCATAGCCGCGGAAGTTCTCGGCGCAAAATTCATCGACGCAGAGCAAGTAATTTTTTTCAACGAAAGCGGTTCGCTTGACGGCGAAAAGACCAATAAAGCCATTCAGGCGGCTTTGAGCGGCGTTGAAAGAGCTGTCTTACCCGGTTTCTACGGCAAGGGTTGCGACGGAAAAGTTAAAACTTTTTCGCGCGGCGGCTCGGATATTTCGGGCGCGCTCGTCGCAAGAGCGGTGAATGCGTCGCTCTATGAAAACTGGACGGACGTTTCGGGTTTTCTTGCCTGCGACCCCAGAATAGTCGAAAGTCCCAAACGCATAAAATGTCTTTCTTATAAGGAACTACGCGAGCTCAGCTATATGGGCGCCGACGTTCTGCACAGTGAATCCATATTCCCCGTGCGCAAAGCAAATATCCCCATTCAGATAAAAAATACTTTCCGCCCCGACGACGAGGGAACAACGATAGTTCCTACTTCGCGCTACGTGTTAAGCGGAAACACCGTGACGGGCATTGCGGGTAAAAAGAATTTTACAGTCATATTTATAGAAAAATCTCTTATGAACTCCGAAATAGGTTTCGTAAGAAAGGTGCTTTCCGTAATCGAAGACTTGAATTTGCCGGTTGAGCATATACCTTCCGGTATCGACACTATGTCGCTTGTCATTTCGAGCGACGCGCTTGACGACGTGAAACTTAACGCAATGCTCGAAGGTATAAAAAATTCCGTCGAACCCGACGTAATCAGGGTAATAGATAATATCGCGCTTATAGCGACCGTCGGACACGGTATGTCGTCCTCTGTAGGCACTTCGGCAAGACTTTTCAAAGCGATTGCGGAAGCCGACATAAACATAAAAATGCTCGACCAGGGCGCAAGCGAAATAAATATAGTAGTCGGCGTTAAAAACGACGATTACGAGAACTGTATTAAAGCTATTTACGCCGAATTTTTCGGCTAACGTTAAGCGGAGGATTTTATGAATTTTTTGGCGGCTGCCGTCGGGCGCGGAAGTATGCTCACTATTCTGATACTTTGTATCTGCGTCTGTATCTTCACGTTTGCGGACGTGTGCCTTGTAATCTCTTTACACAGGCAGAATAAGCGGCTCGCCGAAAAAAAACAGGAACAAAATCCCGCGGAAGATGCGTCGGAAGATATTAAAGAATAAAACAAGTCCCGTGCAACCGAAACGCACGGGACTTTTAAAATACAAGATATTGTGTTAATATTTAATTATTTATACTATATTTAGTATTTAATTTATTTGACAAAGAATAAAAGGCTTGATATAATAGGTATACAATTTAAAGGCAAACGGCGACTGACGAAAAAGCGGGTTTTACCGCAAGGAAGCCGATTTGCGTGATTTGTCGTTCGTCTGGGCTGTTTTATTTAAATAGTCCGTTTTTTTATTCTTAAAAAGGCGAACGGCGAAAGGAGCCTTAATTGTTAGGAAATGTACATTCATTCGAATCTTTCGGCACGGTTGACGGACCGGGAATACGCTTCGTCGTATTTTTGCAAGGCTGTCCCATGCGATGTAAATATTGCCACAATCCCGACACTTGGGACGTGAACGGCGGTACTAAATACACGGCGGAAGAGGCGGCGGAAAAAGCGCTTAAATACAAAAGTTACATAACTTCGGGCGGCGGAGTAACCGTCACGGGCGGGGAACCGCTTTGGCAACTCGGTTTCGTTACGGAATTTTTTGAGATAATGAAAGAGAACGGCTTACACACCGCGCTCGATACTTCGGGCATAACGTTCAACAGTCAGGCGGCTGAAAAGTACGAACAGCTTTTGCAATATACCGACCTCGTGCTTCTCGATTTAAAGCATATGGACGGGGAAAGTCATAAGGACTTGACAGGCTGTTCAAACGAAAACGTTATAAAGTTCGCAAACT